>NZ_JBDJNT010000004.1:0-195660 GCF_039674525.1 Stenotrophomonas sp. TWI377 | reverse complement strand
CTCCTTACTTTGCGGGGGGCGCCCCCCACCCCCCCCCCCTGCCTCCGCGCCCCCCCCCCCCCCCCCCCCACGACCAGCATGCATCCGGCTTACATATCGAACCGCACGCTTACCGCGAAGGTGCGCGGCAGGCCGACGCCTGCGTTGGACCAGTACTTCTTGTTGGCCAGGTTCTCCACGCCGGCGCGCCAGGTGACGGGGTGGCCGGCAGCCTGCATGCGGTAGCCGACGCCCGCGTTGACCAGGGTGTAGTCGGGCAGCTTGAGCGTGTTGTCGGCGTCGTAGTAGACGTCACCGTAGTAGCGGGCCAGTGCGTACACGCTCAGGCCCTCGATCTGCGGGATGCTGTAGTCGGCGTGCAGCACGCCCTGCCAGCGGGCGGCGCCGGCGGTGCGGTTGCCTTCCTGGCTGGCGCTGCCCGGGGAGAGTTTGTCGTAGGTCGGGTCCAGCCAGGTCACGCCGCCACCGAGGGTGAAGGCATCGGTCAGGCGCACATCGCCACTGACTTCCACGCCTTCGTACAGGGTGATGCCGTCCTGCACCAGCAGCTTGCCGGCGGACGTAATCAGGTCGATGTTCGCGCCACGCTCCAATCGGAAGGCGGCAGCATTGGCGCTCCAGCGCGGGTACTCGATCTTGGCGCCCATCTCGTACTGCGTGCTGATGGTGGGGTCGAGCACGTCGCCGGCATTGATGTAATCGCTGCCCACGCGGCTGCCGGCTTCCAGCGATTCGACGTAGCTGGCATACAGCGTCACGGCATCGGCCGGCTTGTACATCAGGGCGTAGGTCGGGGTGACCGGATAGGTGTGGTACGCGCCCTTGTTTTCGAAGTCGTTGTAGCGCGCGCCGGCCAGCAGCGACCAGCCATCGGCGAAGCTGACGGTGTCGCTCACGAATACCGCCTGCTGCACGGTCTCGCTGCCGCGGCTGAGCACGCGCGAGCCGACCGCGTCATGGCGCAGCGTCGGGCGCTGATAGAGGTTGCCGCGGCCGATGGTGTTCCATTCGTATGGGCGGTCCCAGCCCAGGCCGGTCTGGTGGGAGACGCCGGCAACGACCTCGTGCGACAACGGGCCGGTCTGGAACCGCCCCTGCACGATGGCCTGGGCCAGCTTCCACTCACTCTTGCCGCCGAGCTCGTAGGTGTTGACGTTGTAGTCGCCGTTGACGTCATCGATGTAGGCGAAGATCTTGTTGACGTCGTTCCAGGAGGTGGTCACGCCATAGCTCAGGCTGGCCTTCCAGTCGCTGTTGATCTGCCAGTTCAACGCGGTGGAGAGCAGGCTGGAGCGGGTGTCGTAGTAGCTGCCGTCGATGCTGTTGTCGATGTCGCCCGCGAGCGGACGCGGCAGCGCGGTCAGGCCGATGAAGTAGTACTGCGGGGATTCGTTGCTGAGCTCGCGTGACTGGAACACGCCGTCGAAGGTCCAGGTGAGGCGGTCGCTCAGACGCGCATCCAGCGACAGTGCGCCGACCTTGCGGTCTACCTCGCCACCGTTGAAGGTCTCGCCTTTCTCCTGATAGGCATTGAAGCGGTAGCCGAACATGTCTTCGTTGCCGAAGCGCCCGCCCACATCGACCTGGCCGCTGACGATGCCCGCCTCGCGCCAGCCGAGCTGCGCCGACAGCGTGGTGACCTCGGTCGGCTTCCTGGTCACGTAGTTGACGATGCCGCCGGGCTGGCCGAAGCCATACATGAAGCCACCGGGACCCTTCAGCAGTTCCACCTGCTCCATCACTTCCAGCGGCCACTCGGTGCCCCACGAGGAAACCTGCAGGCCGTTGACGCGGTAGCTGTCGTAGCTGAGGTCGATACCGCGGTTGCGGATCGGCGAGCTCCAGCCGCTGGCGTAGGCGCTGACCTGGGTGACCACGGACGGATCGGTGAGGAAGGCCTCGCCAAGCGAGACGACCTGGCGCTTCTCGATGTCCTCGCGGCCCACCACCGAGATCGCGAAGGGGGTATCGCGCACGGCACGGTCGCCCAGCGCGCCGGTGTCGGTATGGGTGCGTTCGGCGATGACCTTGATCGCATCCAGGTCGGTGGCCGAGCGCGCCCGGACGCCGCCATCCGGGGCGGACTGGGCGTGGGCGGTGCAGGCCGCGGTCAGGGAAAGGGCGAGCAGGGCCGGGCGCAGGGCACGGCGGCCCGGCACCACGGCCGGGAGCGAAGACACAGACTGGCGCATGTTGTGGGGGTCCTCCGCGGGCGGCAGCACACCGTCCGCGATCAGAAGAAGGCGGAAAAGAGGGGGTGGCTGAGTCGTCAGGCGTGCCGCGTCAGCGGCAGCGGGGCATCGCGGGGGGCAGTGCAGGACCGTGGCTGATGCGAATTGTTCTCTTTTGGGCCGGAAGCGTCAATCCGGCGGCGTGCCGACCCACGGTCGGCACCTGGCTGCATGAACCACGTTCAGTGCAGCCGTGCCGCCGTCACCGTGCGGCCGCGGCGCGCTTCAACGCACGCTTTTCACGACGGCGGGCCCGCCGGGCCGCCCAGCGCTCGCGCAGGCACGAGAAGATCACGTACAGCGCCGGGGTGCTGAGCAGGGTCAGGCTCTGCGAGAACAGCAGGCCGCCGATCATCGCGATGCCCAGCGGGCGGCGCAGTTCGGAACCTTCGCCCAGCCCGATCGCCAGGGGCACCGCGGCCAGGATCGCCACCATGCTGGTCATCATGATCGGACGGAAACGCACGATGCTGGCTTCGCGTGCGGCTTCCAGCGGTGTCTTCCCATGCTCGCGCTGCGCTACCACCGCGAAGTCGATCATCATGATCGCGTTCTTCTTGACGATGCCGATCAGCAGCACCAGCGCGATCATCGAGATCACCGACAGCTCGGTGTTGGTGCCATACAGCGCCAGCAGCGCGCCCACGCCCGCCGCCGGCAGCGTGGACAGGATGGTGACCGGGTGGATCAGGCTTTCATACAGCATGCCCAGCACCAGGTAGACGGTGATGATCGCCGCCATCACCAGGATCAGCATCGCCATCGGGTCCGAATCGAACCCGAACCCGGCGTCCTCGGCCAGGCGGATGTCGCCGGGCATGCGCATGCCATTGACCGTGCTGTCGATGATGGCCTTGGCCTCGCCCATGCTGGTGCCGGGGGCGAGGTTGTAGCTCAGGTCCATCGTCGTGTACTGGTTTTCGTGGGTGATCTGCGAGGGCGCCAACCCTGGCACCTGCTCGGCGACCGCCGTGATCGGCACCATCTCGCCATTGCCGGCCCGCACGTAGATCTGGTCCAGCGCACCCGGTGTCGCGGTCTGCTCGGGCAGGGCGTTGACCACCACGCTGTACTGGTTGATGTCCGAGTAGATCGTGGAGATCTGGCGCTGGCCGAAGGCGCCGTACAGCGCGCCGTCGATGGCACCGACCGACACCCCCAGGCGCGCGGCCTTGGCGCGGTCGATCACGATGTTCTGGCGCAGGCCGGCGCTGTCCACGTCGGTGCCGACGTCGGCGAGCTTCGGGTTCTTCTTCAGCGCGGCCTGCAGTTTGGGCAGCCACTCCTGCAGCTGGGCCAGGTCGTTGCCCTGCAGCGAGACGCGGTACTGCGCGCCCTGGCTGGCCCCCCCGCCGTCATTGCTGGGCAGATCCTGGATCGCGCGCAGGCGCAGCTGCAGGTCGGGATAGCGGTCGGCCTTGGCGCTCAGGCGCGCCAGGGCCTGCGCGGTGGTTTCGCGGCGGCCGTCCTTGCGTGATTTCAGTTCAACGTTGAACTGCGCGCTGGAGCCCTGCCGGCCACTGCCCAGGCGCACGCCCACGGTCTTCACCGCCGGGTCGGCCATCAGCATGTCGGTGATGCGCCGCTGGCGGTTGACCATGTCGTCGAAGGAGACCGTGGCGCTGGAGTTCGCGCGGCCCCAGATCAGGCCGGTGTCCTGGGGCGGGAACGCGCCCTTCTTCACCGCACCGAACAGGAACACCGTCGCGCCGATCAGCAGCAGCGGGGTCAGCGACAGCAGCAGTGCATGACGCAGCGAGAAGTCGAGCAGCGTCACGTAGATCCGCAGCATGCGGTCGTGGCCGGCGTCGAGCAGGCGGCCGAAGCGGCTGGGTGCACCGGCGTCGGCATGTGCGCTCAGGAAGCGGCTGCACAGCGCCGGGGTGAGGGTCAGCGAGATGATCATCGACACCACGATCGCCGCCACCAGGGTGACGGTGAACTCGCGGAAGAACGCGCCCATCATGCCCTTGGCGAACAGCAGCGGGATGAACACCGCCACCAGCGAGGCGGTGATCGAGACGATGGTGAAGCCGATCTCGCGCGCACCGGTGAGGGCCGCCTGCATGCGCGTCATGCCCTCGTCGAGGTGGCGCATGATGTTCTCGATCACCACGATCGCATCGTCGACCACGAAGCCGATCGCGATCACCAGCGCCAGCAGGCTCAGGTTGTTCAAGGTGAAGCCCAGCACGTACATCACCAGCGCCGCGCCGGCCAGCGACAGCGGCACGGTCACCGCCGCGATCAGGGTCGGGGCGAGCCGGCGCAGGAACAGCGCCATGGTCAGCACCACCATCGCCAGCGCGATCAGCAGGGTGATCTGCACTTCATGCAGCGAGGAGCGGATGGTCGGGGTGCGGTCGAAATAGGGGGTGAGCGTGGTGCCCGGTTCCAGGTAGTCGCGCAGGGTGGGAATCTGCGCCTTTACCCGGTCCACGGTTTCCACGATGTTGGCGCCGGCGCGGGTGAACACGTACATCACCACCGCCGGTTTGTGGTTGAACCACGCGGCCTGGTAGGCATCCTGCTGCCCGTCGTAGACGTTGGCGATGTCCTGCAGGCGGATCACGCGGCCGTTGTCGGCGGTCTTGATGACGAGCTGGGCGAAGTCGGCCGCGCGCGCCACCGAGTCGTTGGCGATGATCGCGGTGGTGGTGTTGCCATCGGTGAGGAAGCCGGTCGGCGAGGTCACGTTGGCGGCGCGCACGGCATTGCGCAGGTCATCGGCGGTCAGGCCGAGGGCGTTCATCAGGCGCAGGTTGACGTCCACGCGCACGGCCGGCGTCGAAGCACCGGCAATATCCACCGAGGACACGCCGGTGATCTGGCGCAGGCGCTGGGCCAGCAGCGAGTCGGCGACGTTGTAGAGGTCGTCGGCCGACTGCGTTTCCGAGGTCAGCGCGATCGCGATGACCGGGTCATCGTTCGGGTTCGCCTTCTGGAACATCGGCGTGCCCAGCCCGGCGGGCAGGTCGGCCTGGGCCGAGTTGATCGCGGTCTGTACGTCCAGTGCGGCCGAATCGATGTCGCGGTCGCTCTGGAAGATCATGAAGACCAGCGAACTTCCCTCGGAGCTGGACGAACGCATGCGGTCGATGCCCGGCAGCTGGCCGAGGTGGCGTTCCAGCGGCGCGGTCACCGTGGAGGCCATGGTCGTGGCATCCGCGCCGGCCTGGTTGGCGTGCACGAAGATCACCGGGATCTGGATGTTCGGCAGTGCCGACACGCCCAGCTGCAGGTAGCAGATCACGCCGACCACGAACAGGCCAATGGCCAGCAGGGCAGTGCCGATCGGGCGGCGGATGAACGGACCGGAGATGTTCATCGAACGCCTCCGCAACGGCCTGCGGTGCTCATCATCACGCCTGCGGCTCCTGCACCGGGCCATGGCCATGACGCAGCGCACGCTGTTCGCGGCGCTGGCGCAGGCGCTCGGAGAAGCGCTCCATGTACAGGTAGATCACCGGCGTGGTGTACAGCGTCACCAGCTGGGAAAGCAGCAGGCCGCCGACGATGGCGATACCCAGCGGGCGGCGCAGTTCCGAGCCGATGCCGGTGCCCAGCGCCAGCGGCAATGCACCCAGCATCGCGGCAGCGGTGGTCATCATGATCGGGCGGAAGCGCAGCAGGCACGCGCGACGGATCGCCTCGTGCGCGTTGGCGCCGGTGCGCCGGGCTTCGATCGCGAAGTCGACCATCATGATGCCGTTTTTCTTCACGATGCCGATCAGCAGCACGATGCCGACGATGCCGTCCACCGACAACGGCAGCCCGCACACCATCAGCGCCAGCAGGGCGCCGACGCCGGCCGGGGGCAGGGTGGAGATGATGGTGAAGGGATGGATGTAACTCTCATACAGCACGCCCAGCACGATGTAGATCAGCACCAGCGAGGCCAGCAGCAGCCACACCACATCGGTCTGGCTGCCGGTGAACTCGGCGGCCTTGCCGATGAACTGCGCATGCACCTGCGAGGGCATGTCCAGGCCGGCCTTGGTCTCTTCAATCGCCTTGACCGCATCGGACAAGGAATAGCCCGGCGCGATGTTGAACGACACCGTGACCGCCGGCAGCTGCTGCTGGTGGCTGACCACCAGCGGGGTGCTGGTGACCTTTCCCTCGGCCAGCGCCGCCAGCGGAATGATGTTGCCGGCGCCGACCGGAATGCCGGTGTTCTGCGCGCCGATACCGGTGGCGGTGGACGAGTTGGACGAGGTGACCTGGCCGAAGTTGGTGGCATTGCTGCCGGTCAGCGCGCCCGCGCCATTGGAGGCTACCGCCAGCTGGTTCATCAGCGCGGTGCTGGTGCGGAACTCGGGGGCCACTTCCAGCACTACGCGGTACTGGTTGAGCTCGGTGAAGATGGTCGAGATCTGGCGCTGGCCAAAGGCGTCGTACAGGGTGTCGTCGATGGTCTGCATCGGCACGCCGAGCACGCTGGCCTTGTCGCGGTCGATGGTCAGCTCGAGCGCGCGGCCCTGGTTGGACAGGTTGTTGTCCACGTCGGCCAGCTCCGGGCGCTGGCGCAGCGCCTCGGTCAGGCGCGTGGCCTGCAGCGCGACCTGCGCGCTGTCCACGTCCGATAGCGAGTACTGGTACTCGGTCGCGGCCACGCGGGTGTCCAGGGTGACGTCCTGCACCGGCTTGAGGTACAGCGCCACCCCGGGAATGCCGGCCACGGCCTTCTGCAGGCGCGGCAGGATCTTGTCGAGCCCATCGCGGTCGCCGCGCTCCTTGAGCACGATCGACAGCTGGCCCTGGTTGAGCGTCGGGTTCATGGTCCCGGCGCCGATGAAGGCCGAGACACCGGTCACTGCCGGATCGCTGCGCAGCGCTTCGGCCACGGCCTTGGTGCGCTGCTCCATCTGCGGGAAGGCGATGTTCTGGTCGGCCTGCACCACACCGGTGATCAGGCCGGTGTCCTGCTCGGGCAGCAGTCCCTTGGGGATCACGATGTACAGCACCACGGTCAGCACCAGTGCGCCGGCGGCGACGGCCAGGGTCAGCGGCTGGTGATCCAGCACCCAGTCCAGGCTGCGCTCATACAGGCCCACGGTGCGCGACCACACGGTGGTCTTGCCCGCTGCGGCGGCGCGCTCGTGCGCGTCTTCGCCCTCGGGCAGCGCATCGGGCTTGAGCAGGTAGGCGCACATCATCGGGGTGAGCGTCAGCGAGATCAGCATCGACAGCGTCACCGCGATGCTCAGCACCCAGGCGAATTCGTGGAACAGGCGGCCGGTGACGCCGGGCATCAGCAGCAGCGGCAGGAACACCGCCACCAGCGAAATCGTCAGCGAGAGCACGGTGAAGCCGATCTGCTGCGCGCCGATCTCGGCCGCTTCCGGCCCGCTCTTGCCCTGTTCGATGTAACGCACGATGTTCTCGATCATCACGATCGCATCGTCGACCACGAAGCCGGTGGCCACCACCAGCGCCATCAGCGAGAGGTTGTCCAGCGACATCCCGGCAAACGCCATCACACCGAAGGTGCCGGCCAGTGACAGCGGCACCGCGACCGAGGGAATGATGGTCGCCCACAGGCGGCGCAGGAACACGAAGATCACCGCGACCACCAGGCCGATGGTGAGGATCAGGGTGAACTGCACTTCATGCACCGAAGCACGGATGGTCTCGGTACGGTCGTTGAAGATGTCCAGATGCACGTCGGCCGGCAGCACGTTCTGCAGCTGCGGCAGCAACGCGCGGATGCGCTCGACGGTCTGCACGATGTTCGCGCCCGGCTGGCGCCGCACTTCCAGCAGCACCGCCGGCTTGCCATCGGCCCACGCGGCCAGCTGGTCATTCTCCACGCCGTCGATCACGTTGGCCACATCGGACAGGCGCACCGGGCGGCCGTTCTTGTAGCTGATGATGGTGTCGCGGTACTCGGCGGCACTGGTCAGCTGGTCGTTGGTGCCGATCGAGTAGGACTGGGTCTTGCCGTTGAGCGAGCCCTTGGGCGCGTTGACGTTGGCCTGGGTCAGCGCGCTGCGCAGCTCTTCCAGGGTCAAGCCCATGTTGGACAGCTGCGCCGGGTTGACCTGGATGCGCACGGCCGGGCGCACGTTGCCGGCGATGGAGACCAGACCCACGCCCTGCACCTGCGACAGGCGCTGGGCGAGGATGGAGTCGGCGTAATTGTTGACGTCGCGCAGCGGGCGCGTGTCGGAGGTGAGCTTGAGGGTGACGATCGCCGCGTCGGCCGGGTTCACCCGGTTGTAGACCGGCTGGTAGGGCAGCGAGGAGGGCAGGGTGGCCTGGCGGATCGCGGCCTGCACATCCTGTGCGGCGATGTCGATGTCGCGGTCCATCGAGAACTGCAGGATGATCGTGGACAGCCCTGCCGACGAATCGGAGGTCATGATCTCCAGCCCGGAAATCTGCCCGAACTGGCGCTCCAGCGGCGTGGTCACCAGCGAGGCCATGGTGACCGCATTGGCACCGGGATACTGGGTGGTCACCACCAGGCTGGGCGCATCGATCTCGGGCAGCGCCGACACCGGCAGCTGGCGGTAGCCGAGGATGCCGAGCAGCAGCAGGCCCGCCATCAGCAGCGAGGTGGCGATCGGGCGGCGGATGAAAATCGTCGAAAAGCCCACGGGCGGGTCCTTGCTGGTGCGTCGTGCTGCGTTGGATCAGGCGAACGCCGGCGCGTGGGCCGGCGTCAGGAACGTAGGGCGGGCGCGATCAGCGCGGACCGCCACCGCGGCGTCCACCACCACCCTGCTGCTGGGCGGCCTTGAGTTCGGCTTCGGTCGGTGCGGCCGGGGTTTCGCCCGGCTTGAGCGCGGTCACCTTCGCACCCGGCTTGAGCCGGAACTGGCCTTCGCTCACGACACGCTCGCCGCCTTTCAGGCCCTCGGTGATCTGCACCTGGCTGTCGCCGACTTCCACGCCGCTCTTCACCGTCTGCATGGCCACGGTGCTGTCCGGCTTGACGATGTAGACGTATTCGCCGTCCGGCCCGCGCATCACGGCCTGGGTCGGGATCACCACGCCGCCGGCGATGGTGCGCAGCTGCATGCGGACATTGACGAACTGGCCCGGCCACAGCGAGTTGTCTTCGTTGTCGAACAGGGCGCGCGCGCGGAAGGTGCCGCTGTCGCTGCTGATCTGGTTGTCCACCACATCCAGCTTTCCGCCGTCGGTAAGGACGTGCGCGTCGTTGCGGTCCAGTGCGGCGATGTCTACCGGGCCGGCGGCCTGGGCCTGGCGCACGGCCGGCAGCTGGCGCTCGGGCAGGTTGAACACGACATGGATCGGATGAATCTGGGTCAGCGTCACCAACGCCGTGCCGGCGCTGACAATGTTGCCGGCGTCGACCGCGCGGATACCGGCGATGCCGGAGATCGGGGCGGTCACGCGGGTGTACTGCAGCTGCACCTGGGCGGCGCGCATGCTGGCCTCGTTGGCGGCCACGGCACTTTCGAACTGGGCCACCTGGTTGCGCTGGGTATCCAGGTCGGTCTTGGCCACGTACTGGCGATATTCGGCCGAATTGGAGCGCTGGTAGTTGGAGCGGGCGGTGGCGAGCTGGGCCTGGTTCTGGCGCTTGGCGGCCGCAGCTTCGTCGTAACTGGCCTGCAGGGTGCGCGGATCGATCTGCGCGAGCAGGTCGCCCTTTTTCACTTCCTGGCCCTCCTTGAAGTTCAGGCTGATCAGCTGGCCACCGACCTGCGGGCTGACGGTAACGGTATTCATCGCCGCGACCGTGCCAAGCGCGCTGGCATACACCGGCACGTCCTGGCGGACTGCATCGATCACCGTGACCGGCACCGGGCCGGCATTGGCCGGATCACCGCCCTGGCGCCCTTCGGCTGCCGGACCGCCTGCATCCCCCTTCTTGCCGCCCATCAGGCGCATTCCGACCACGGCAACCACCAGCACTGCGACCACCAGCAGCACGATCTTCCAGAAACGCGACATTCAATAACTCCTGAGGGGGCTGGCGGAGGGCGGGGGGCCCGGTTGGCTAGGCGCAAAGCATACTCGTCGCCCGTGGCCTTTCATGCATGACGGATGGGACGGGCGATCAGACCGGATGTGACGGGTGAGGTTCCCTCCATGAACGTTTGCCGGGGCAGAAAGTTACAGCGCGTCCGGCCCCGATGCCCTACATTCAGGTTCGACCGCCGTTCTGACCCGTGGAGACCTTCAATGCCCCGTCTGTCGCTGTTGATGTCCGCCCTGCTGCTCGCCGCCCCCGGCCTGGCGGCCGCCGCCCCCGCCGAACGCCCGGAAGTGGCCGCCGCCGCGACCCGCCTCAAGGCCCAGGTGATCGACTGGCGCCGCGACTTCCACCAGCACCCGGAGCTGTCCAACCGCGAAGAACGCACCTCGGCCAAGGTGGCCGAACGCCTGCGCGCGATGGGCCTGAAGCCGCAGACCGGCATCGCCCACCACGGCGTGGTGGCCATCATCAAGGGCGGCAAGCCCGGCCCCCGGATCGCCTTGCGCGCGGACATGGACGCGCTGCCGGTGACCGAACAGACCGGCCTGCCGTTCGCCTCCAAGGCCACCAGCACCTACCGCGGCGAGACGGTCGGGGTGATGCACGCCTGCGGCCACGACGCCCACACCGCCACCCTGCTGGGCGTGGCCGATGCGCTGGTGAAGATGCGCGCGAACCTGCCCGGCGAGGTCATGCTGATCTTCCAGCCCGCCGAAGAGGGTGCGCCGCCGCCGGAAGAGGGCGGTGCGGCGCTGATGCTCAAGGAAGGGCTGTTCAAGGACTTCAAGCCCGAAGCCGTGTTCGGCCTGCATGTGTTCTCCAGCGTGCCGGCCGGCCAGATCGCGGTGCGTGGCGGCCCGCTGATGGCGGCGTCGGATCGTTTCGGGATCAAGGTGATCGGCCGCCAGACCCATGGCTCGGCGCCGTGGAACGGGGTGGACCCGATCGTGGCCACCGCCGACCTGGTCGGCACCGCGCAGACCATCGTCAGCCGCCGTGCCAACCTCTCCAAGCAGCCGGCGGTGGTGACCTTCGGCGCGATCAAGGGCGGCATCCGCTACAACATCATTCCCGATGAAGTGGAGATGGTCGGCACCATCCGCACCTTCGACGAGGGCATGCGCCAGCAGATCTTCGCCGACCTGCGCAACGTGGCCGAGCACACCGCGGCCGCGCACGGGGCCAAGGCCGAAACCGAGATCTATGAGTCCGAGGGCAACCCGGCCACGGTCAACGATCCGGCACTGACCGCGCGGATGCTGCCGAGCCTGCAGGCCGTGGTCGGCGAGGGCAATGTGTACGAGCCGCCGCTGCAGATGGGGGCCGAGGACTTCTCGCTGTACGCCCAGCAGGTGCCGGGCATGTTCTTCTTCGTGGGCTCCACCAGCGAGGGGATCGATCCGGCGACCGCGCCGGCCAACCACTCGCCGAAGTTCCTGCTCGATGAGAAGGCGCTGGATGTGGGCCTGCGCGCGTTGCTGCAGGTGAGCCTGGATTACCTCAACGGGACGCCGGCTGCGGCGCCTGGCGCAGGCTGACGTCAGACGACGGCTGGTAGACGGTAGGTCCCGGCCGCTGGCCGGGGCCTTTTGTTTTCAGCGCCGGACGCCGCGCGCCTACCGGCGTAAAATGGCGGCATGAATACCCCCCAGGACTCCAGCCTCGGTCGCGAGGTTGCTTACCCGTCGCAGTACGATCCCGGCCTGCTCTTCCCCATCCCGCGCCGTGGCGCCCGCGAGGAGATCGGCCTGGACGAGGCGGCGCTGCCGTTTGTCGGCCATGACCGCTGGCAGGCCTATGAATTGAGCTGGCTGGACGGTCGCGGCAAGCCGTGTGTGGCCGTGGCCACGGTCAGCGTGCCGTGCACCTCGCCGAACCTGATCGAATCCAAGTCGTTCAAGCTGTATCTCAACTCGCTCAACAGCACGCGTTTCGATGATGACGCGGCCGCGCGCCTGTGCATCACCCGCGATCTGTCGGCGTGTGCCGGGGCGGTGGTGACGGTGGTGCTCGGGGTGCCGCCGCTGGTGGAAGAGCCCGAGGGCGAGTCGCTGGACGAGCGCGAGGTGACCATTGAGCGCTACGGCCCGCCGGCCCCGGAGTTCCTGTTCGCCGATGCCGATGAGGTGGTCACCGAAACGTTGAGTTCGGCCCTGCTCAAGTCCAACTGCCCGGTCACCGGCCAGCCGGACTGGGCCAGCGTCAGCGTGCGTTACCACGGCCCGAAGATCGACCGCGACGGCCTGCTGAAATACCTGGTCAGCTACCGCGAACACGCCGAGTTCCACGAGCAGTGCGTGGAGCGGATCTTCAGCGAGATCACCCAACGCTGCCAGCCGCAGTGGCTGGAAGTGGAAGCGCGCTACACCCGCCGCGGCGGGCTGGACATCAACCCGTGGCGGGCCAGCCCGGGCATCGAACTGCCGGCCCGCACCGTCCGCGACCTGCGCCAGTAGAGCGACCCCACGGGTCGCTGCCCCGGAACCCGGAACCCGGCACCACGCGCAGCCACCCATGGGGTGGCTCTACCGCCGGGCAACGTGGCCGCCGGTAGCCGTTCCGCACGTCTTCACACCCACGCCATGCCCCATTAACAAGGGCTGTGACACCGTGCCTCCCATGTCGTCAATCAAGACGGGAGTGTATGGATGAGTACCGATAAGAAAGTCGACTTTTCCGGTGTCAGCGCCAGCGTTGATACCACCGCGCAGAAAGTCGATCAGGTCGATTTCTCGGGCGTGACCTCCTCGGTGGATACCACCGCGGAAAAGGTCGGGGGCACCTACACGGTGCAGAAGGGCGATTCGCTCTCCAAGATCGCCAAGCAGGAACTGGGCGATGCCAATGCGTGGAAGCGCATCTTCGAGGCCAACCGCGATGTACTGGACGACCCGGACAAGATCCAACCGGGCCAGACCCTGAAACTGCCGCCCAAAGCCTGATCCGCTGTACTGCCCATCACCTACAAGGGAGCAACCTCACATGAAGAAGTCGTCCATCAGTACTGCCGTCCTCGCCGCGCTTCTGGCCACCGTGGCCTTGGCTGGCTGTAAGAAGAAAGAAGACACCGCTGACAACAACGCCCAGCCCGCCGCGATGACGCCGGCCGCGCCGGCGCCGATGACCGAAGCCGCGCCGCAGCCGATGACCGCGGCAGCAGGGGTGAACGTTTCGGCCGTTACCGTTGGCAAGACCGCCGCAGCCGACAAGACCGTCACCTCGGTCGCGCTGTTCGCGCCGAAGGACGACATCATCGTGTCGATCCGCACCGATGGCAGCGCCAACAACGCCAACGTGGCGGCCAAGCTGACCTTCCAGAATGGCCAGGTGGCCGGTGAGCAGAACCAGGTGGTCAATACCACCGGTGCCGAAACCACCAACATTTCCTTCAAGAATGCCAATGGCTGGCCGGCGGGCAAGTACCGCGCGGAAGTCATGGTAGATGGTAAGGCGGCAGGATCGCCGCAGGAGTTTGAGGTCAAGTAAGCCCAGACGCCGACTCTCTCCCGGCAACAGGCTCACGATGGACGCAGCCGCGAGGCTGCGTCTTTTTTATGGGCGTTTGCCGGACCACAGCGTTCCAGTACGTTTGCGTATGGGATGGCTTTGCTCCGGGGGGCTGAAAACGCGACAATGCAGGGGTTTCCCGCCGTGCGCGCCGTTGGTTGGCGCGGTCCCCGGGGAAAGTGCGGGCCAGGCTGTGCGAGGCCCTGCACGCGACACGGTTGCACGCGGCCCGGCATTGCCGTCGGCCATCATTCACGAGATCTGCAAGAGAGCCCTGATCCCCCATGTCGAACACGCCCAAGATTCTCTACACGCTCACCGATGAAGCCCCGTTCCTGGCCACGCAGTCGCTGCTGCCGATCGTCGAGGCCTACACCGCCACCGCCGGCATTGCCGTGGAAACCCGCGATATTTCGTTGTCCGGCCGCATCCTGGCCCTGTTCCCGGATTACCTGAAAGACGACCAGAAAGAAGCCGACCACCTGGCCGAACTGGGCCAGCTGGCGACCACCCCGGACGCGAACATCATCAAGCTGCCCAACATCAGCGCCTCGGTGCCGCAGCTGAAGGCCGCGATCAAGGAACTGCAGGACCAGGGCTTCGCACTGCCGAACTACCCGGACGTGCCGACCGACGACGTCTCGCGCGACATCAAGGCGCGCTACGACAAGGTCAAGGGCAGCGCGGTGAACCCGGTGCTGCGCGAAGGCAACTCGGATCGCCGCGCGCCGCTGTCGGTCAAGAACTACGCCCGCAAGCACCCGCATCGCATGGGCAAGTGGTCCAAGGACTGCAAGTCGCATGTCGCGCACATGGATGGCGGTGACTTCTACGGCAGCGAAAAGTCGGCCACGCTGGCCACTGCCGGCAGCCTGAAGATCGAACTGTTCAAAGCCGACGGCAGCAGCGTCGTGCTCAAGGAAAAGACCGCGGTCAAGGCCGGTGAGATCGTCGACGCCGCGGTGATGAGCCGCAATGCGCTGGCCTCGTTCGTGCAGGCGCAGATCGCCGATGCGAAGGCCAAGGGCGTGCTGTTCTCGCTGCACCTGAAGGCCACCATGATGAAGGTCTCCGACCCGATCATGTTCGGCGTGGTCGTCGAAGAGTTCTACAAAGACGTGCTGGCCAAGCATGCCGAGGTGCTCAAGCAGGCCGGGTTCGATCCGAACAACGGTATCGGCGATCTGTTCGCGCGCCTGCCGCAGCTGCCCGAAGCGACCCAGGAAGCGATCAAGGCCGACCTGGCTGCCGAGTACGGCAAGCGCCCGGGCCTGGCCATGGTCAATTCGGACAAGGGCATCACCAACCTGCACGTGCCGAGCGACGTGATCGTCGATGCCTCGATGCCGGCGATGATCCGCGACTCCGGCGGCATGTGGAATGCCGATGGCAAGCTGCAGGACACCAAGGCCGTCATCCCCGACCGTTGCTATGCCGGTGTGTACCAGGCCGTGATCGACGACTGCCGCACCCACGGTGCGTTCGACCCGGCCACCATGGGCTCGGTGCCGAACGTCGGCCTGATGGCACAGAAGGCCGAGGAATACGGCTCGCACGACAAGACCTTCCAGATCCCGGCCGATGGCACCGTGCGCGTCTCCGATGAGGCAGGCGCCGTGGTGTTCGAGCACGCCGTGCAGACCGGCGACATCTGGCGCATGTGCCAGACCAAGGACGCCCCGATCCAGGATTGGGTGAAGCTGGCCGTGAACCGCGCCCGCCTGAGCGGCACCCCGGCGGTGTTCTGGCTCGATGCCGCCCGCGCGCACGATGCGCAGGTGATCGCCAAGGTCGAGACCTACCTGAAGGACCACGACACCAACGGCCTGGACATCCGCATCCTGGCCCCGGTGGAAGCGACCGCCTTCTCGCTGGACCGCATCCGCAAGGGTGAGGACACCATCTCGGTGACCGGCAATGTCCTGCGCGACTACCTGACCGACCTGTTCCCGATCATGGAGCTGGGCACCAGCGCCAAGATGCTGTCGATCGTGCCGCTGATGGCCGGTGGCGGCCTGTTCGAGACCGGTGCCGGTGGTTCGGCGCCCAAGCACGTGCAGCAGTTCGTGGAAGAGGACTACCTGCGCTGGGATTCGCTGGGCGAGTTCCTCGCGCTGGCGGCCTCGCTGGAGCACTTGGGCAACCGTTACGACAACGCCGGTGCGACCGTGCTGGCCAAGACCCTGGACCAGGCCAACGGCCAGTTCCTGGACAACGACAAGTCGCCGTCACGCAAGCTCGGTGGCATCGACAACCGCGGCAGCCACTTCTACATCGCGCTGTACTGGGCCCAGGCCCTGGCCGCGCAGGATGACGATGCCGCGCTGAAGGCCCGCTTTGCTCCACTGGCCAAGGCCCTGGCCGAGAACGAGCAGACCATCGTTGGCGAGCTGGCGGCGGTGCAGGGCAAGCCGGTCGACATCGGCGGCTACTACCGTCCGGACGTGGCCAAGGCCAGCGCCGCGATGCGTCCGAGCACCACCTTCAACAGCGCGCTGTCTGCGCTGTAACGAAGCGGTCCCGCGGCTGCGGTGATCGATGAAGAACCCGCGCTTCGGCGCGGGTTTTTTTGTGGGCGCCCGCTGGGCAAGCGCCCAGTCGCTGCCGTATGGTGGCAGCAGGTCCTGTGGAAGTGGATGCATGCACGGTCGCTGTTCCTGCCAGAACGTTCCATGCCTCATCGGTGGCACCGCATGACTGCGTCAGCGGAGGCGCTTGCGCGGTTGATCCGCGATGGGTTCGAGGATTACCACGCACGCTTCGCGGCGATCTCGCGGCGTGCGCGGCTGCGCTTCGAACGGCGCGACTGGGCCGGTGCACGGCAGGACGCCGTGGAGCGCATCGGGCTGTACGACCGGTGTATCGCCGAGACCGTGGATGCATTGCGCCGTGCAGCCGGTGAGCGCATCGGCGAGCGCGCGCTGTGGCTGCAGGTGCGCACGGCCTATGCGGCGTTGCTGGCGGGGCTGATCGACGCCGAGCTGTACAAGACGTTCTACAACACGCTGGCGCGCCGGCTGTTCGCCACCCGCGGTGTGGACGGGGCGATCGAGTTCATGGCGATGGACGTGGAGCCCTCCGATGCCATTACCCATCCGGTCGCGCGGCACAGCTACACCTTGTCGCCCACGCGCCCGGCCGATGCCTTCATGCGCGTACTGGGAGACTATCGCTTCGATGTGCCGTACGCGCACCAGCTGCGCTGCGCCGCTGCGATCGCGGTGCGCCTGCAGGACGATCTGGCGCACTGGGGCGACTACCCGGTGCGCAGCATTGAACTGCTCGACACCGTGTTCTATCGCGAGCGTCGCGCCTATCTGGTGGGGCGCGTATTCGGTGAGCATCGCTTCTCGCCCTGCGTGATCGCGCTGGTGCATGACGAGCGCGGCCTGCGCGTGGATGCGGTGTTGACCCGGCGCCGTGATGTCGCGCATCTGTTCGGCGTCTCGCGCAGCTATTTCCAAGCTGATCTGGCCACGGTGGGCGATGCGGTGGTGTTCCTGCGCAGCCTGCTGCCGGGCAAGCCGGTCGATGAGATCTACACCGTGCTCGGGCGTGCCAAGCAGGGCAAGACCGAACGCTATCGCACGTTCTTCCGTCACTTCCACGAACAGCCAGGTGAGCAGCTGGTGCATGCCGACGGCACGCCCGGCATGGTCATGGCGGTGTTCACCCTGCCCAGCTATCCGCTGGTGTTCAAGCTGATCCGGGACCGCTTCGCCTGGCCGAAAACCATGACCCGGCACCAGGTCGAAGAGAAGTACGCCCTGGTGTTCAACCTGGATCGCGTCGGCCGACTGCTTGATGCGCAGCCCTATCGGCACCTGCATTTCCCGCGGGCGCGCTTCTCTTCGGCCCTGCGCGAGGAGCTGCTGACCCAGTGCGCCAGCAGTGTGCGCGAGGACGGCGACGAACTGGTGATCGCGCTGTGCTACGTGCAGCGGCGTTTCCGTCCGCTCAACCTGTACCTGCGTGAGCAGACCGCCGAGGCACGTCGCGTCGCCGCGCTTGATTACGCGCAGGCGATCACCGACATGGCGCGCAACAACATTTTTCCTGGCGATATGTTGCCGAAGAACTTTGGTGTGTCCCGCCACGGGCGCGCGGTGTTCTACGACTACGACGAGCTGTGCCTGGTCACCGAGTGCAACTTCCGTGCATGGCCGACGCCGCGCAATGAGGAGGAAGCGCTGGCTGATGAACCCTGGTTCGACATCGGCCCGCGTGACGTGTTTCCGGAGCGGTTCTGGATGTTCATGGGGCTGCCGGCGCCCGAGCTGGCGGCCGTGCGCGAGCATTTCGGCCATCTGCTGGATCCCGTGTGGTGGCAACAGCTGCAGGCAGGTTTTGCCAGCGGTGATTTTCCGGACACGCCGCCGTATGCCGGCGCGCTGCGGCTGGCTTGATTGTCCACAGGAACGCCGCTGCGCTACGCTGTCAGGTATCCACAAGGAGATAGTGCGATGCGTTGTTCCCCTATTCTTGCCTTGGCACTGGCCTTCAGCGGCGTGGGCATGGTCGTGGTCCCCGATGCGGACGCACAGACCAAGCGCGAGGTGCGCGAGCAGGCCGAAGCCAGCATGGTGCTTACCGGCGAGATCGATATCGGTACCGAAGGCCAGGTCGAAGCGTTCCGTCTCGACAAGCCGGACCAGGTGGACGAGGGAGTCGTCCGGTTCGTCGAACGTGCGGTGCACACCTGGCGCTTCGAGCCGGTGCGGCGCCAGGGCCGCGCCGTCAAGGCGCGTGCGCCGGCCAGCATCCGCCTGGGGGCAAAGAACAACCCGGATGGCACGGGCCAGGTCACCCTGCTGGCGGCGAGTTTCGACACGTACGACCCAACCGATACCAGCAGCGTGACCGGCAGGAAGATGTCGCGGCCGGCGTATCCGGAGGACGTGTTCAATGCAGGGGGACGCGGTGACGTGATCCTGCTGATCCAGGTCGGGCGCGATGGCAACGCCCTGGACGTGGCGACCGAGCAGGTCAACCTGCGTGTGATCGCAAATGAGGCGAACATGCGGAAGATGCGTGACAAGCTGTCGCGGGTAGCGATGGGTGCTGCGCGCAAATGGACGTTCAGGATTCCGACCACCGGCGAGTACAGGAATGAAGCCAGCTGGACCATCCGGGTGCCGGTACGCTTCTCCTTCGGAGACGACGCCGAGCGCTACGGTCGCTGGGATGCCTATATTCCCGGTCCGCGCCAGCAGGCGCCGTGGCGCAGGGACATGGACATGGCGGCCGATGGCAAGGCCGATATGCTGCCGTCCGGCGGGGTGTTCATGGCCGATGCTGCCGGCAAGGGGCCGACCCTGTTGACGCCGCTGGGTGGCTGACCCTGCATGCCGGCCCCAGTGGGTAGGCTGTCGGTACCGATGACGATGAATGGCACAAGGAGAAACAACGCGATGGACATCATCAAGGCAATCGCCGTGGCACTGGTGCTGGCAGCAGCGCCAGCGCACGCGGCCAAGCCGTCGGCCGATGTGCCGGTGGAAATGGGGATGCGGGTCGAGGGCACCCTCGCCATTGGCGACGACGGCCGCATCACTGCGCTGGAGATCGACAAGCAGGACCTGCTTCCGGAGGCAGTGGCCACGCTGGTGCGTGACACCGTGAAGAACTGGGAATTCGAGCCGAATGTGCGTGACGGCGCCCCGGTACCGATGGATGCGCGGATGACCGTACGTGTCGTCGCCCAGCCGGGTGCGAACGATACCTTCAACGTGCGGCTGATCAGTGCACATTTCGATGGCGCCCGGAAGGATGCTTCGGGACGGGAAATCAAATCCAGGGTGCGTACGCCACCCCCGCGCTACCCCGCCGACGTGTTCCGCGTGGGTGGGCAGGGCACCGTGTACCTCGCCCTGAAGGTTGACCGGGAAGGGCGTGTGGTCGACCAGGTTGCCGAGCAGGTGAATCTGAGAAGCACGGGGACGGCAGCCCAGATGGATCTCATCCGCAGTCGCCTGAGCAGGGCATCGCTTGACGCCGCGCGCAAGTGGCGCTTTCCGCTGAGCGCGGAGGACGCCAGCCTGGAGGCGCCGTTCCGCACCTACCGCGTGCCGGTCAGTTTCGCGATCAACACCGCCATGCCTGACGACCTGGCGCAGTGGCGCGCTTACATTCCAGGACCACGCAACGCCATCCCGTGGTCCACACGCCCGGAGAGCGCCGGCTTCTCGCCGGATCTGCTGACCGACGGCTCGGCTACGTTGGCCGGCGACCCCAACGCGCCGCGCCTGCGCACCCCGCTGGGCAGCTGAGCCTGACAGGGGCCGCGGCGCATTGCGCCCGCGACCCCGGTGTCAACTGGTGCCCGTGCCTTCAGGCTGCGGGTACACCACGGTGCGGTTGCGGCCCTGTTCCTTGGCCATGTACAGGGCCTTGTCGGCCAGCCGCAGCGCCTGCTGCGGATCATCGTGATAGGTCGGGTAGTGGGCCACGCCCAGCGACACGGTGACCGTGCCGACCTGCTCGAACACTTCGGCGGCCACCTGGATGCGCAGGCGCTCGGCCACCTGCGCGGCATGGAGGGCATCGATGCCCGGCAACAGGATCAGGAACTCCTCACCGCCGTTGCGGCAGAGCAGATCGGTGTCGCGTGAGCCATCGCGCATCAATTGCGCGATGCGCAGGATCACGGCGTCGCCGACCGCATGACCGAAGCGGTCGTTGATGCTTTTGAAGCGGTCGATGTCCAGCGCGATGATCCCGAATGGCTGGCCGCGTGCCTGCCAGTCTTCCAGCCCCTGCTGCAGGCCGCGCCGGTTCTGCAGGCCGGTAAGGGGATCGGTCATGCTGGCGCGGTTGAGCTTGCCGATGCGGTCCTGCAGCAGGTTGAAGCTGTACAGCAGGGCGGCTTTGAGCTGGGCGACCTCGTAGTACCAGGCCCGGATACCGGTGACGTGGCGGATCGCGATGCCGGTGTCGCGGTTCTGCACGTTGCGCGCCAGCTGCCATAGCGGCAGCGAGATGCGCCGCGCGAACCACCAGGTGATCAGCAGCGACAGGATGCCCAGCGGAATCGCATTCCAGATCACCGCCGACATCAGCTTGGACAGTGAGGCCAGCGTGGCGGTGGTCGGCCGCTGGGCCACCACGCCCCAGCCAACGCTCGGCACCGGCGCGTACCCGGCCAGCATCTGCACGCCGTGACTGTTGCGTACCTGCTGCGCGCCGGAGTGGCCTCGGGTCACCGCCTGCACGGCCGGGTTCTCCAGCGCGAACTGGCCGACCCGGTCCTGTTCGATGTGGTACAGGATGCGACCGTTGCGGTCGACGACGTACAGGTAGGACCCATCGCGGTAATAGTGCTTGCCCAGCAGCGATTGCAGGATGCTGCGCTGGCGCAGGTAGATCGTGCCGCTGACATAGCCCTGGTACCTCCCCTGCGCGGAGAAGATCGGATGCGAAATCGCCACCACCAGGCGCCCGGTCGCGGCCTGGTAGGGGTCGCTGATGAAGGGGACCCGGCGCTCCAGGGCATCGCGGTTGCCGGCGCTCTTGAGCAGCACGCCCTGCAGGGCCAGGCTCTGTGGGGAGGTCGCCAGCACGGTACCGCCGGCATCCACGATCAGCACCGAGTTGAAGCTGTTGGTCTGCAGCTGCAGGCGTGCGGCTTCTGCTTCCAGTTCGCTGCGATCATGCACACGCTGGCCGAGCAGGGTGGCGCTGTAGGCCACCTGCTGCTGCGCTGACAGAACGAAGTTCTGGGTCGACTCCGCCAGCTTGCTGGCATACACACGGTTGGCTTCCAGCGTATTGCCGATCAGCTGCTCGCGCTGCACGCGGTAGCTGGCATGCAGGGTATTGGCCAGCGCGATGAGCGCGCTGAGCAGGGCCAGGGCAAGGATCAACTTGCCCAGGTTCAGACGGGTGGACAACGGACGCATGCGGTTCACGGGCGGCAGGGTGCAGCACCAACCGGAACATGCGGATGGAACGGCAGCAGCGAAACAGTCAGGAGCGCACGACCCCGCCCCCGGGCGGTCAACAACTCGTTGGGCGGCGATTATTGCGGATTACACCCCCACGTGGGTGAAGTCGGCGCCGCCGTGGTGGCCCGTTCAGCGCTCCAGGCGCTTGCGCAGCACGCCGCGCAGATGATCGGCGCCGGCCTGGTCGAGTGGCCCGAGCACGCCGCGCACCGTTTCGGGAATATGCGCGGCGGTGTGGTCATCGGCCTCGAAGACATAGTGCTGGAACATCGCCTGCCAATGCGCACGCTGTGCCGGTGGCAGATCGCGTATGGCCAGCAGCGATAGCATCAGTGCGTTCATCGGCGCATCCCGCCACGCCGGCACCGGCCGCCACCAGTAATTGACCAGTACATTGAACGCCTCCAGCCCCTCCATGTGGTGCCACCACAACGAGGGGATGAACACCGCATCGCCGGGGCCGAGTTCGGCCACCTGTGCGTGGGCCAGCGCCTCGCTGAAGCGCGGGAAGCGTGCCAGGTCCGGTGCGGCGAAGTCGACCAGGCTGACGGCCTGCCCGGCCGGCGTGAAGTCCAGTGGCCCGATATACAGATTGCCCACCTGCGCCGGCGGGAACAGGGTGACCCGGCGGCGGCCGGCGGCCACGCAGGCCAGGTTGTCCGGCACGTCCTGGTGCGCGGCGATACGCGAGCGGTTGCCGATCCAGATACTGGCCAGCGGATCGTCCACGCCGAGCGCAAGTGCATTGGCCCGGCGGAAGCCGGGCAGGAAACTGTCCAGCGTGGTCGAGGCGACGTAGATCGAGGGTGGCGTCGGCGCGGTGGCGTACTTGAGCAGGGTGTCGAGCACGACCTTCAACGGAATCTGCTCGCGGCGGAAATTGAAGCCGCTCATGTCGGCGTTGTAGAACACACGCCCCTTGGCCTCCGGCGGCGTCGTGGTGGCGGTGACCGGCATCGTGCCGTGGTCGAACTGTTTGAGATGGGCGACCGCCGCCTGTGCGGACTGCGTCGCCGCGCTGACCAGCGGCCACTGCGCCACCAGCCCGCGGATCACTTTCGGTGTCGTCCAGCCGGGCAACTGCGCGTGCAGCTGCGCCGGATCCAGATCATGCAGTTCCTCGATCGGGCCGGGCATGGCAGACATCGGCGTCCTGATAGCAGAGGCGGGTGGCGCCCACGGTAGCGCGGGGGTGGCGGAAGCGAAAGGCCGCGGGGTGAGCGCGGCCTTCCGGTGCTGCGGGTCGGTACAGCCGACTCAGAACTTGTAGCGAACGCCGAACATGTAACGCGGCCCGGTCTGGGTGGCGTAGCGCAGCATGTTGGAATGGCGCGCGTAGGTGCGCATGGTCTCGTCGGTCAGGTTGATCGCCTCCACACTCAGCGTCAGCTGGTCGCTGACCGCGTAGCTGATGTTGAGATCGAGCTGGCCGTAGGCTTCGGTGTAGTTCGGGTTGGGCCCCTGGCCGCCGATGCCGTTGAGGAACTTGTCGCGCCAGTTGTAGGCCGCACGGACCTGCCAGGCGTTCTTGTCGTAGAACAGCACCGCGTTGGCAGAATCGCTGAGGCCGATCATCGGATACTGGTCGCCCAGGCTGAGGTTGTCGAAGGTCAGGCCGGATTTCACCTTGGTGTAGTTCGCCGCCACGCCAAAGCCGGACTGGCCGAACAGGTGCTGCACGGCCACTTCCCAACCCTGGAGGTGGTCCGAACGCTGGTTGGCCGGCAGGGTGACATCAAACCCGGCGATCGGATCACCCGGCTGGCCGACGATGCTGCCGGTCAGCTGACCGGCGGAGTTGACACCGGTGGAGGTCACGCCCGGGTCGCCGGCATGGTTGGTGAAGATGTAGTTGCGGAGGCACACCGTATCGGTAGCCACGCAGCCCGATGCCAGTGCCTCGTTCCAGTAGGCGCCGCCCACCGGGGTGTGCAGACTGCCTGCATCCTCACGCGCGATCGTATTGCTGATGAAGTTCTTGATGTTCTTGCGGAAGAAGCCGACCGAGGCGTAGCTGGCCTCTCCGTAGTACCACTCCAGCGAGAGATCGACGTTGTCCGAGAGCAACGGCTCCAGTGCCGGGTTGCCACGCGAGCCGGTGCCGCCCTGGGTGCGCACGATGTTGTCCAGACGCTGCCCGCTTTCGATCTGCGTCCAGCCCGGACGGCCGAGGCTGCGGCTGTAGCTGCCGCGCAGCGCCAACGATTCGCTCAGGTCCAGCTTCAGGTCGACATTGGGCAGGATGTAGTCGTACTTGCCCTTGCCACCCACGAAGGCGCCTTCCTCGGCGTAGGTGATGTTGAATTCGTTGAGCGAATTCCAGCTGATGGAGGTGGGTACGCGCACCAGCGCCTGCGATTCCACCTCGGTTTGTTCGTAGCGCACACCCGCGGCGATATGCAGCGGCATGTTCCAGTCAAAGGTAGTGCGGTATTGCAGGTAAGCGCTCTTGGACGTTTCCGTGGTACGGATGTCCTCGGAGTATTCCGTCGGGGCGACATAGCAGGTGGGGCAGGCAGGCTCCACGCCATTGGCCACCTGGGCGGCACGATCGCGCAGGCGGTCGAAATCGAAGACCAGGAACTGGCCCGTCAGGCGCGGATCGTTGTGGCCGGAGAACGCCTTGAAGTACTTGCCCATGTCATCGGCGTACCAGATGCTGTCATCGTAGTCCGCAGGCGTACCGACGCCACCCCAGCTGTCTCGCTGCATGATGGCCGCGGCCGAGCGATTGTCCACCTTGGTGTGGCCCACGCCGAAATCCAGCGCGGAGTAGTCGGCAAAGCGGAACACGCCCTTGGCCTGCAGCTGCTCCACTTCAGACTTGTTGTAGCTGTTCTGGAAGACCGAGCCGGTCACCAGGGCATCCGACGCCTGGATGCCGCCAGGAGGCAGTGCGATGTTGATGATGGGGAGGTCGCCGCTGTAATCCACCGTGGTCTTGCCACGCACGTAAGCGGCGACGCCCAGCACGCCCGCCGAGCCGTAGGGGCCATCGGGCTGCGATTCGGCACTGGCGCGGTTGTAGTCGAAGGACAGGTCCAGCGCGTCGTTGACCTCCCACTCGACGTTGAAGCCCACCGCTTCCATGTTGTTCTTGGTCGCCAGCTTCATGCCGCCCATGGCCACGTCGCCGTTGACCACGTCTTCGCTGTAGACGATAGGCGCGGCAACCGGGCCGTTGGTCCAGGTGCTGTCGCCAGGGCCATAGTTGAACCACACCGACAGTTCGCTGCGCTGCTGCTGGACCTTGTTTTCCACATAGGTGTAGTCCAGCGTGGTGGTCACGTTGTCCAGCGGCTTCCACTGGAACGTGGCCTGCCCGTTGGTGCGCTGCCGCTGCACCGCATTGACGTTGTAGGCCGAGTTCTGCGGGCGGCCATAGATATCATCGGCGCCCGGGCGGTTGGTGATCCGGTCGGCATAGCCCGTGCCTGGTTGTGGCAACGCCCGCCAGTCGGTGGTGTCGCTGCCACGAAGGGTCGCCCAGCCTTCGGCCACGGTCGCCTGGTTGAAGCCCGAGTCGCGTTCCTGATGGCTGGCACTGAGTGCAACACCGAAGCGTCCGTCGGCGTAGGTCTGGCTGAAGATGCCCGATAGCTCACCGGTGATGTTGGACCCTTGCAGCGTGCGCGGCACGTTGTCGTTGGAGGTGTCGTGCACCGCCTTCAGGCCCAGGCTGACGACCGGCGCCGCCTCCAATGGACGCAGCGTCTTGATGTTGATGGTGGCGCCGATGCCGCCCGTCGGATTGTCGGCGCGGGTGGTCTTGTAGACCTCGACGGCCGAAATCGATTCGGAGGCGATATTCGCAAAGTCGAACGATCGCGAACCGTTCAGGCCAGCACCGCCGTTGCCGAGGTTGGACGCCGGCATCTGCCGGCCGTTCAGGAGCACCAGGTTGTAGTCCGGGCCGATGCCGCGCACGGTGACTTTGGAGCCCTCGCCGCTGGAGGTGCGGTCGATCGACACGCCGCTGATGCGCTGCAGCGATTCGGCCAGGTTGGTATCCGGGAACTTGCCGATGTCCTCGGCAATGATGCCGTCGACCACCCCCTGGCTGTCGCGCTTGAGGTTCATCGACGAGGTGAGGCTGCCACGGATGCCGGTGACCTGCACCGCATCCAGCGTGGTGGGATCGACGCCATCGGGGGCCGTCGTGGTGTTCTCTCGGGCCGCAGGATCCTGCGCCCAGGCCGGGCCGGCCAGGACAGCGAGAAGTGCGGAGGTGAGCATCGCCTTGCGGGGTACGGCCTTGTACGTCTTCATGATGATCCCTCCCCAGGGAATTCGATCGTGGCGGTTCTGCGTTGTGTCGGCGCGGGGTCCAGTGCGCACGGCCCGGATTGGAGCCATGGTTGACAGCGTTGTCAACAAACGCACGTGGCGATGCGCTTGCGGCCGACACCGAGCTGTGTCGTGCGTTGCAGTCGGGACGGCTGCGCGCGCGGCGGAAACACTGCAGCACGGGCGTTGTAGCTCGATTATGCGGGGACGTGGGCCGCCGGAATGGCGATGCTGATCTGTTGTGCAGTGCAGAACGAAACTGCGCGAAGGCATTCGGGCGCGTGCACTGCAGCATCGGCCGACCGTCGGATCCGATTGCTGACAGCGCTGGACAATCGCGGTCCAAGCAGGTTCCATGTCTGGCCGCCGACTGGCCGGCACTCCCAATCTGGAAGGACATGCAATGGACACTCCTGCTGCCGTCCGCGGACAACATGTGCAAAGCAATGGCGTTGCACTGGCCGTGGTCACCGCCATCTTTTTCATGTGGGGCTTCCTCACCTGCCTCAACGACATCCTGATCCCGCACCTCAAGGCGGCGTTCGCCCTGACCTGGGTGCAGGCGATGCTGGTCCAGTTCACCTTCTTCGGTGCGTACTTCCTGATGTCGCTCCCCGCCGGGCGCCTGGTCGCGGCGGTGGGTTACAAGCGCGGCATCGTGGCCGGGCTGGCCATTGCCGGTGTGGGCGCGTTGCTGTTCTGGCCGGCCGCGCAGGCGCATGTGTACGGCCTGTTCCTCGGCGCGCTGTTCGTGCTGGCCACCGGCATCACCGTGCTGCAGGTGGCCGCCAATCCCTACGTTGCGCTGCTCGGGCCGGAACAGACCAGTTCCAGCCGGCTGACGTTGGCGCAATCGATGAATGCGCTGGGCACCACCATCGCGCCGCTGTTCGGTGGCCTGCTGATCCTCTCGGCCGCGCCGCGCACGGCCGATGAGCTGGCGCTGCTGCCGCACGCTGAAGCGCTCGCGTATCGCGCTGCTGAAGCGCAATCGGTGCAGGTGCCGTACTTCGGCCTGGCAGTGGCGCTGTTCGTGCTGGCGGTGGCGATCTGGATGTTCCGCCTGCCGACCATTCCCGGCGTGGAAGGCGAGGCTGCCACCGGCAGGGGCCGCCTGCGCGATGCGCTGCGCCACCGCCACCTGCGCTATGGCGTGCTGGCGATCTTCTTCTATGTGGGTGCGGAAGTCTCGATCGGTAGCGTGCTGGTCAACTTCCTTTCGATGCCGGGTATCGGTGAGGGGCTGACCGAGCAGGAAGCCACGCGCTACGTGTCCTTGTACTGGGGCGGCGCGCTGGTCGGGCGTCTGCTCGGTGCGGCATTGCTGACCCGTCTGGATCCGCGCCGCATGCTGGGGGTCTTCGCGTTGATCGTCATGGCCCTGCTGGCGGTGACGATGCTGGCCAGCGGCAACCTGGCCAAGTGGAGTGTGGTCAGCATCGGCCTGTTCAATTCGATCATGTTCCCGACCATCTTCGCGTTGGCGATTGCCCGCCTCGGTACGCTGACCGGCCAGGCATCGAGCCTGCTGGTGATGGCGATCGTCGGTGGGGCGGTGATCCCGCTGGCGATGGGTTGGCTGGCCGACCATCATGGGCTGCAGGTGTCCTTCCTGCTGCCGATGCTGTGCTACCTGTTCATTGCGTTCTACGCGTGGCGCGGTTCGCGCCACAGCGGCTGAGGCAGGCGGTCAGCGGCGACGCGGTGGGTGCGTGGATTCGCGCACCAGCACCGCGTGATCGACGGTGATCATGGTGCCGGCGTCCGGCGAGCGGATGTGATCGATCAACTGCTCGGTGGCCAGCCGCCCCATGGCGGCGGTCGGCTGCCGCACCGTGGTCAGCGCCGGGTAGATATGCCCGGCGATCGGGGTGTCATCGAAGCCGCAGACCGACAGGTCCCGGGGGATGCGCAGGCCGCGTTGGCCGGCGACGCGGAACACTGCGGCGGCCATGTCGTCGTTGGCGGCGAAGATCGCCGTGGGTGGCGCTGCCAGATCCAACAGGGCGTTGGCCGCGTGGATGCCGGATTCGAACGAGAACTGGCCGTTGACCACCAGCGCCGGGTCGTACTCGATCCCGTACTGGCGCAGCGCCTGGCGATAGCCGGCGTGGCGCCACTGGCAGGCGCCATGCGCGCGCGGGCCCTTGATGTGGCCGATGCGGCGGTGGCCCTGCGCGACCAGGTGGCCGATCAGTTCGACCACCGCCGTGGTCTCGTCCATGCGCACGCCGATGCAGCCTTCGGGGTGCCGCGGCGCAATGGAGGCATACGGAATTTCGTGTTCTTCCAGATAGGCCAGCACTACTGCGTCGTCGGTCAGTGGCGGGATCAGCACCACCCCGTCGGGGCGCGAATTCTCGAACAGCGCGGCCAGATCGGGCAAGGTGCGGCGCGCGGTGCCGACCGGGCCCAGGATCAGGTTGTAGTGGTTGGCGTGGCACGCCTCCAGCATCCCGTTCTGGATTTCCATCAGGTAATTGCGCGAGGGGTTGTTGTAGACCAGCGCCAGCGCATACGAGCGCTGACCGGCCAGGCTGCGCGCCGAGAGATTGGGTTTGTAGCCGAGGCGGGCCACCGCGGCCAGTACGCGGTCGCGGGTTTCCACGCGCACGTTGGGCTCGTTGTTGAGCACGCGGGACACCGTCTTGATCGATACACCCGCAACGGCGGCGACATCCTCGATACGACTACGCATGGTGCGGGGGTTCCTCTTGGAGGGGCGGGCGGGCAGATGCCGATGGTAGTGCGGGTGTGTCACATCGATGTTGCCGATGCAGGCGGATGTTGCCATGCCGGCGACGTGCGTGGCGGGTTCGTGTTTTTCCATGCCGCGATGCAGCAGTTCACGGGAGGGGCGGACACACGCTGCGCCGGCGATCCCTGCTGCAGCGGGACTTCGGCCGCAACCCTGCCCGACCGCGGTTGACAGCGTTGCCATGGGCTTATATGACAGCGCTGTCAGACAGGGGCGCTGACCGACGCAGTATCGCTACCCCGCCGGCCATCGACATCGCAGCGCGAGCGGTGCCCGGCTGCGGTCGCGCCCGTCCCGTTCGCGCGTATTTCATCAGAGGAAGATGTCCAGTGACCAGCTCCAACAAGACGATTCTCGCCACCTGCCTGCTGGCCGCGCTGGCCTCGACGGCCGGTGCCGCACCGGCCACCGGTGAACGCCTGCAGGACTGGCCCCACGTGACCAGCGCGATCGCGCCGGATGCCGCGCTTGAGGCGCGGGTGCGGGAAATCGTGGCGGAGATGACGCTGGCGCAGAAGGTGGGCCAGATGACCCAGCCCGAGATCAAGATGATCACGCCCGATGAGGTCCGCCAGTACTACATCGGCTCGGTTCTCAATGGTGGCGGCTCCTGGCCGGGCATGGACAAGCACGCCACGGTGGCGCAGTGGCTGCAACTGGCCGATGCCTATCGCGCGGCCTCGCTGGCCACCGATGCACGCACGCCGATCCCGGTGATCTGGGGCACCGATGCGGTGCACGGTCACAACAACGTCTACGGCGCCACGCTGTTCCCGCACAACATCGGCCTGGGCGCGGCGGGCGATGCCGCCCTGATCGAGCGGATCGGCCAGGCCACCGCACACGCGGTGCGCGCGACCGGCATCGACTGGGTGTTCGCGCCGACCCTGGCGGTGGCGCACGATCCGCGCTGGGGCCGTACCTACGAAAGCTATTCCTCCGATCCACATGTGATCCGCGCCTTCGCACAGGCCTACGTCAAGGGCGCGCAGGGACGTTTCGGCGATGACGGCAACGTGGTCGCCACGGCCAAGCACTACATCGGCGATGGCGCGACCGACAACGGCCGCGACCAGGGTGAGGCGCTGGTCGACAAGGCCACGATGATCAACGTGCACGGGCAGGGCTACTACGGCGCGCTCGGCGAAGGCGTGCAGACGGTGATGGCGTCGTTCAACAGCTGGAACGACCGCAGTGGCGGGGTCGACTACGGCAAGATGCACGGCAACAAAGCCCTGCTGACCGGTGCGCTGAAAGAGAAGATGGGCTTCGACGGTTTCGTCGTGTCCGACTGGAACGGCATCGCCCAGGTGCCGGGCTGCCGCAACGACAGCTGCGCGCAGGCGATCAACGCCGGCATCGACATGGTGATGGTGCCCGACGACTGGAAGGCCTTCATCGCCAGCACCATGGCCCAGGTGGAGCGCGGGGAGATCCCGATGGCGCGCATCGACGATGCAGTCACCCGCATCCTGCGCGTGAAGCTGCGTGCAGGCCTGTTCGATCACAAGCCGTCGGACAGCCGCTACGCCGGTGATGTCGCTGCCGTGCAGCACCGTGAGCTGGCGCGCCAGGCGGTGCGCGAGTCGCTGGTGCTGCTCAAGAACGATGCGAAGGTTCTGCCGCTGCGCCGCGATGCACGCGTCATGGTGGTCGGCAAGAGTGCCGACAACCTGTCCGATCAGTCCGGCGGCTGGTCGCTGACCTGGCAGGGCACCGAGAACCGCAATGCCGATTTCCCCCACGCTGATTCGGTGCTGGGGGCGTTGCGTGCCGAGCTGGGCACACAGAACGTTGCCTACAGCGCTGATGCCACCGCGCTGGATCCCACCCGGTTCGATGTGGTGGTGGCGGTGATTGGCGAGACGCCGTACGCCGAGACCAACGGCGACATCCTGGCCTCTGATTCGGTCAGCCACAGCCGCGCCTATCCGCAGGATCTGGCGGTGCTGCGCGCGGCCCAGGCCAGTGGCAAGCCGGTGGTGACCGTGTACTTCTCCGGGCGCCCGATGTACACCAACGACCTGCTCAACCAATCGCAGGCCTTCGTGGCGGCGTGGCTGCCGGGCACCGAGGGCAGGGGCATCACCGATGTGCTGGTGGCCGGCAAGGATGGCAAGCCCGTGCATGATTTCCGCGGGCGCCTGAGCTTCCCGTGGCCGGGCGTTCCCTGCCCGGCACCGATCGACCGGCCGGACCCGAAGCGTCCGCCGCTGTTCGCGCTGGGTCACGGCCTGGCCTACAGCTCGCCCGGCACGCTGACGCGTCTTCCCGAAGCCAATCCGGACAACTGCGGCGAGGTGACCACCCTGCCGATCTTCAACCGGGCTGACACGCCACCGTTCGCGCTGCATGTGGCGGCCGGCGGCGCGACCCAGCCGCTGGGCAACGACCTCAACGCCACGCTGCGCTGGCCGGCCGCCGCGCCAGTGGTGCAGGTGCGCACCGTGCAGGTCAACACCCAGCAGGACGCGAAGGAAGTCACGTGGCTGGCACCGGCGCAGTTGATCGCGCGCAGCACCTCGCGGCGCAACCTGGGCGCGCTGGCGCGCAACCACGGCGCGCTGCAGTTCGACCTGCAGCTGGTGCAGCGCCCGACATCGCCGGTGACGGTGAGCATGCAGTGCGGCACCGGCTGCGACGGCGGCGTGGATATCGCGCCGCTGCTGACCACGCTGGCACCGGGCCAGAAGCAGACCGTGACCGTGCCGCTGGCGTGCTTTGCCAAACGCGGCGTGGACCTGGGCGCGGTGGAAGCGCCGTTCGTGGTGAGCGCCGACACGCCGTTTGCGGCGGCGTTTACCCAGGTGCGCGTGTCGGTGAATGCAGACAAGGCGCCGGGCGTGGTGCGCTGCCCGTAGAGCCGGGCTCTGCCCGGCCGGCGTTCGGCGGAGGATGCGTGGAGCCGGCCAGCGGCCGGCACTACCCGGGCACCCTCTCAACGAAAAAGACCCCGCAATGCGGGGCCTCTTTCTGTCCGGATGCTGCGCCGATCAGCGCTTCATCGAACCGAAGAACTCGTCGTTGGACTTGGTGTTCTTCATCTTGTCGAGCAGGAATTCCATTGCGGCCATTTCATCCATCGGATGCAGCAGCTTGCGCAGGATCCAGATCTTCTGCAGCAGTTCCGGTTCGATCAGCAGATCTTCGCGGCGGGTACCCGAGCGGTTGATGTCGATCGCCGGGAACACGCGCTTTTCGGAGATGCGACGGCTCAGGTGCACTTCGCTGTTGCCGGTGCCCTTGAACTCTTCGTAGATCACCTCGTCCATCTTGCTGCCGGTATCGACCAGCGCGGTAGCGATGATGGTCAGGCTGCCGCCTTCCTCCACGTTACGCGCCGCGCCGAAGAAGCGCTTCGGACGGTGCAGGGCGTTGGCGTCCACACCACCGGTGAGCACCTTGCCGGAGCTGGGCACCACGTTGTTGTAGGCACGCGCCAGGCGGGTGATCGAGTCGAGCAGGATCACCACGTCCTTCTTGTGCTCGACCAGGCGCTTGGCCCGCTCGATTACCATTTCGGCGACCTGCACGTGGCGCGCAGCCGGTTCGTCGAAGGTGGAGCTGATGACTTCGCCGCGCACGGTGCGCTGCATTTCCGTCACTTCTTCCGGGCGCTCATCGATCAGCAGCACGATCAGGTGCACGTCCGGATGATTGGTAGTGATCGCCGTGGCCACCTGCTGCATCATCATCGTCTTGCCGGCCTTGGGCTGGGAGACGATCAGCGAACGCTGACCCTTGCCCTGCGGTGCCATCAGATCGAGGATGCGGCCGGTGATGTCTTCGGACGAACCGTTGCCGCGTTCCAGGGTGAAGCGCTTGCGCGGGAACAGCGGGGTCAGGTTCTCGAACAGCACCTTGTTCTTGGACGCTTCCAGCGGCTCACCGTTGATGGTGTCCACGATCGACAGCGCGAAGTAGCGCTCGCCGTCCTTCGGGAAGCGGATGCGGCCGGACAGGTGGTCGCCGGTGCGCAGGTTGAAGCGGCGGATCTGGCTGGGCGAAATGTAGGTATCGTCCGGGCCGGCCAGGTAGCTGGCTTCGGCCGCGCGCAGGAAGCCGAAGCCGTCCGGCAGGATTTCCAGCACGCCGTCGGCGGCAACGCCGTCGCCATGACGGGTCAGCACCTTGAGCAGGGCGAAGATCACGTCCTGCTTGCGGGCACGGGCCACGCCTTCGGAGATCTGCAGCTGTTCGGCGATTTCCAGCAGCTTCTGTGCCGGCATGCGCTTGAGGTCACTCAGCGAATAGACCGGGAAGCCTTCGGGCACGTTGGCCTGCTGGCTGCGCACGAACGGCTGCTGTTCGCCGTTGTCCTGCGGCATGCCGTCGTCGTTGTAGCGATCGCCACCGCGGTTGCGGTCACGGCGATTGCGGAAACGGTCGCGGCGGTTGCCTTGGCCCTGACCCTGGCCTTGGCCTTGGCCTTGGCCCTGGTTCTGGCCCTGACCCTGCTGGTACGGGTTCTGCCCGCCCTGCGGGTTCTGGTTGCGGCCGTTCTGGTTGCGCTGGCCACCGTCGCCGGTGTCCTGCTGACCACCGCCCTGCGAGGGCGATGCGTCGCCACCGGCAGGGGCTGCCGGTGCCGATGCCTGCGGGGCTGCCGAAGGAGCAGCAGCCGGCGCCGGCGCGTCAGACGCGGCAGCCAGAGGCAGAGCGGGTTGTGAGGGGGGAGAACCTGCGTCGGCAGCGGTGTTGGCGGCGGCCTTGGCGACGCGCGGCTTGCGCACGCGCTTCTCGGCGGGCGCGTCGGCGCTCCCGGGTTCGGAAGTAGTGATATCGGACAAGTGCTGGATTCCTCGCTAGAAGGTGCGAGCGCCCGGCAGGGCGGCGAACGTTGGGAAAGGATCTGGAAGGAAACTGCGTCCAGAAGATGCGGCGCGCGAATGCGGCCGGATATGCCGACACTAACACCGGCTCGCGGCGGCGCGCAAGCCGGGTGGGGCAGGGTCATTCATGCGGGCGACGGGCCCGCGTGGCAGCCGGACGGGCCGGCTGCCTGCTGCGATCAGGCCAGGGCCTTGTCGAGCATGCCGGCCAGCTGGGCCTTGCCGACGGCACCGATCTGCTGGGCCTGGACTTCGCCGTCCTTGAACACCAGCAGCATCGGGATCGAGCGCACGTGGTACTTGGCAGCCAGGGCGCGGTTCTGATCCACGTTGACCTTGGCGATCTTGGCGCGACCGTTGTAGGCGTCGGCCAGTTCATCCAGCGCCGGGGCGATCATCTTGCAGGGACCACACCATTCGGCCCAGAAATCGACCAGCACCGGTTCCTTGGAATTCAGCACTGCGCTATCAAAGTCGGCGTCGCCGACATGTACAACCTTGTCGCTCATCTTGGTTTCTCGTCTGGTAATGCACCCGGCAGGGCCGGAGGAAGTTGAATTTGGGCAACGCCGACCGGGCGTCACCCTCGTCTGGTGCCTCGTGGCCGCGGGCGGCCAGCGGTGCGTTCGGCGGATGCCTGGACGCTCACGGGGCGCAGTGTACCGCTATCGCCGTGACCGGACAGACGCTGGTTGGAAAGAAGCGTCCCGTGATCGCCCACCTGCGTTATCGCGACGATCCCGGTTGATATGCGGGGGCCGGGAGGCCGGTTCCAGCCCCGCCCGCCGCGCCGTTCAACCGGCGGCAGGGCGGGTGAATACGAGGTGCAGAGCGCACGCCAGCCCTGCCAACGCGCTGTAATGGCGCGCTGGGCGGGCATTCTCATGGGGTCGAGCGACGGGGGATCCCGGTTTGCCGCCGACATTGCGCTAAACTGGGGCATTGCGCGGCGCCCTGGACCCGAGTCCGGCCCCGCCAATCCCGGCGCAGGGGCCGTTTGCGACGGTGCCCCCCAAGATGATGCAAGCCACCCGCACCTCTGCCGGCTGGCCTTACCAAGACGGACTCATGAGCGACAAACCGCTGACCGATTTGACCTTCTCCTCCTTCGAGCTGCATCCGGCCCTGCAGGCCGGCCTTGAAGGAGCCGGATTCACCCGTTGCACGCCCATCCAGGCGCTGACCCTGCCGGTCGCGCTGCCCGGCGGCGACGTCGCCGGCCAGGCCCAGACCGGCACCGGCAAGACCCTGGCCTTCCTGGTCGCGGTGGTGAACCGCCTGCTGACCCGCCCGGCACTGGCCGATCGCAAGCCGGAAGACCCGCGCGCGCTGATCCTGGCCCCGACCCGCGAACTGGCGATCCAGATCCACAAGGATGCCGTGAAGTTCGGCTCCGACCTCGGCCTGCGCTTCGCACTGGTCTACGGCGGTGTGGATTACGACAAGCAGCGCGAAATCCTGCAGCAGGGCGTGGACGTGATCATCGCCACCCCGGGCCGCCTGATCGACTACGTCAAGCAGCACAAGGTGGTCTCGCTGCACGCCTGCGAAATCTGCGTGCTCGACGAAGCCGACCGCATGTTCGACCTGGGCTTCATCAAGGACATCCGCTTCCTGCTGCGCCGCATGCCCGAGCGCAGCACGCGCCAGACGCTGCTGTTCAGCGCCACGCTCAGCCACCGCGTGCTGGAGCTGGCCTATGAGCACATGAACGAGCCGCAGAAGCTGGTGGTGGAGAGCGAGTCGATCACCGCCGCCCGCGTGCGCCAGCGCATCTACTTCCCGGCCGACGAAGAAAAGATCCCGCTGCTGCTGGGCCTGCTCTCGCGCAGCGAAGGCGCCCGCACCATGGTCTTCGTCAACACCAAGGTGTTCGTCGAGCGCGTGGCCCGTTCGCTGGAAAAGGCCGGCTACCGCGTCGGCGTGCTGTCCGGCGACGTGCCGCAGAAGAAGCGCGAGAGCCTGCTCAACCGCTTCCAGAAGGGCCAGCTGGAAATCCTGGTGGCCACCGATGTCGCCGCCCGCGGCCTGCACATCGACGGCATCAAGTACGTCTACAACTACGACCTGCCGTTCGACGCCGAAGACTACGTGCACCGCATCGGCCGTACCGCGCGCCTGGGCGAAGAAGGCGATGCGATCAGCTTCGCCTGCGAGCGCTACGCGATGGGCCTGCCGGACATCGAGGCGTACATCGAACAGAAGATCCCGGTCGAGCCGGTCACCAGCGAAATCCTGACCCCGATCCCGCGCGCGCCGCGTGCACCGTCGCCGGAAGGCGAGGGTGATGCCGAGGGTGACGAGAACGAAAGCGTCGGCCAGATCTTCCGCGAAGCACGCGAAGCGCGTGCCGCCGAAGAGCAGCGTCGTGGCGGTGGCAGCAGCCGTGGCGGCAAGCCGGCCGGTGGCCGTGGCGAACGCCGCGCACCGGGCGAGCGCAGTGCCGATGGCAAACCCCGCCGTGAGCGAAAGCCGCGCGTGGAAGGCGAGCCGCCGGCCGTGGCCGCCGATGCCGCTGCCACCCCGCAGCTGGCCCCGACCGCCGCGCCGTCTGCCGAAGGCAGCCCGGCCGTGGAAGGTGAGCGTGCGCCGCGCAAGCGTCGTCGTCGTCGCCACGGCCGTCCGGTCGAAGGTGCCGAGGGCGCCGCAGCGACCGGCCCGGTGACCCCGGTGCAGGTGACCGCCAAGCCGATGCGCGGCACGCCTGCCGCCGATCCGGGCGCCTCGTTCCTGACCCGCCTGGGCCGCAAGATCCGCCGGATGCTGTCCGGTTCGTAAGACCGGACGCGCGACCCGCGATGCCTGGGGGGTATAGCCCCCTTGGTAAGGGGGCGGTCGCGAAGCGACGGGGGATCGGGTGCTGATGAGAGGGGCCCACGGTTTGCGCAGCGAACCGTGGGGCGACAGCGCGAATGCGATGGCGCTTCCCCCGACCAACGGTCGGCACCTACCGTCTGACGCCCGACCTCCACGCCGCCACCCTCGTCCTGCATAATCAGGGGATGAGCGTCCTGCGTTTTGACAATGTCAGCAAACAATATGCGGGCGGCCACCAGGCACTGGTGGACGTCAGCTTCGATGTCGCCCCCGGGGAAATGCTGTTCGTCACCGGCCATTCCGGTGCGGGCAAGAGCACCCTGCTCAAGTTGATCCATCTCGACGAGCGGCCCAGCCGCGGCGCGGTGATCTTCAATGAGCGCAACCTGCTGAAGGTGCGCGGCGGAAGTATTCCGCGGCATCGGCGCGAGGTCGGTGCGGTGTACCAGGACCATCGGCTGCTGATGGACCGCAGCATCGCCGAGAACGTCGCCCTGCCGTTGATCCTGCGCGGCACCCGCCGCAACGAGATCGGCAAGCGCGTGCGCTCGGTACTCGAACGCATGGGCCTGGGCCATCGCGAAAAAGCCCTGCCCTCGCAGCTGTCGGCCGGTGAACAGCAGCGCGTCGGTATCGCCCGTGCGATTGTCGGCGAGCCCACGCTGCTGGTCGCCGATGAGCCCACCGGCAATCTCGATCCCACGTTGGCGGCGGAAATCATGGCGTTGTTTGCCGAGTTGCCCGATCGCGGCACCAGCGTGCTGGTGGTCAGCCACGATCTGGCCCTGCTGCGACGCATGCGCAAGCGCGTGCTGATCCTGGATCACGGCCGCCTGGTCGATGACATCTCGCCGCAGGACCTGGCCGAATGAATACTCCGGTGACCAAGGAAACCGCCGCGCCCTCGCGCTTGGGCGTGTGGCTGCACCATCACGGCCACAGCGTGGTCTTCAGCCTCGGCCGTGCGTGGCGCAAGCCGTGGGCGACGCTGCTCACGGTGATGGTCATGGCGCTCGCGCTGGCCCTGCCGCTGGGCCTGTCGATCGCGCTGGACAACCTCAAGCACTTCGCCGGCAGCGTGCAGCAGTCGCGCGACATCAACCTCTTTCTGAAGACCGACGCCGGTGCCGATGCGGCCCGCCAGGTGGCCGAGACCCTGCGCGGTCGCGCCGACGTGGCCAACGTCACCGTGCAGACCCCGGAGCAGGGCCTGGCCGAGCTGCGCGAGAGCGCCGGGCTCGGTGAGGCCATCGATGCACTGCATGACAATCCGCTGCCGACCCTGCTGATCGTGACCCCGGGCGAGGGCGCCGACGACGCGCGCCTGGCGCAGTCGCTGGAAGGCCTGCCGCAGGCCGATCTGGTCCAGCACGATGCGTTGTGGCGCAAACGCCTGGATGGCTGGCTGGGCTTTGGTACGCGCCTGGTGCAGGTGCTGTCGGTGCTGCTCGGCCTCGGTGCCGCACTGGTGGTCGGTAATACCGTACGCCTGGACATCCAGGCGCGCCGCGATGAGATCGGCGTGCTGCAGCTGCTCGGCGCCAGCGATGGCTTCATCCGCCGCCCGTTCCTGTATCTGGGCGCGTGGTACGGCCTGGGCGCCGGCGCGGTCGCCCTCGCGCTGATCGGTGCGGCCGGGCTGGCGCTGCGTCCGCCGCTGGCGGCGCTCTCGCAGAGTTATGGCAGCCCCTTCGTGCTGCATGGTCTGGACCTGCTGCATTCCTCGTTCGTGCTGCTCGGCACCGTGGTGCTGGGCTGGCTGGGCGCCTGGCTGGTGACGGGGCATTTCCTGCGCCAGACCCGTCCGACCGAAACCTGAGGCCCGCATGCGTCCGCAAGCCCTCAAGCACCTCGCCGACGACGCCCCGCGCGTGATGGTCGTCGACGGCTCCAGGCTGGTCCGCAAGTTGATTGCCGATGTGCTGCAGCGCGAACTGCCGGCCGTGGAGGTGGTGGGCTGCGCGAGCATCGCCGAGGCGCGTGCGGCGCTGGATGCCGGGCCGGTCAGTCTGGTCACCACCTCGCTCACCCTGAGCGATGGCGACGGGCTGGACCTGGCGCGCATCGTGCGCGACGCGGCGGGGCAGGCCTACGTGCCGGTCATCGTGGTCTCCGGCGACGCGCAGCAGCATCTGGAACAGCGCCGCTTCACCGAGTACGTCACCGATTATTTCGACAAGGCGCTCGGTCACGAAGCCCTGGCCACCTTCATCCGTGGCTATGTGCAGCCAGAGACCATTCCGGGCGCCACGATCCTGTATGTCGAAGACAGCCGCGTCGTCGCCGAGGCGACCAAGCGCATGCTCGAACGGCAGGGCCTGAACGTGCTGCACGTGCTCACTGCCGAAGATGCCTTCGCGCTGCTCACCGCCGAGTCGCTCGGCCGCAGCAGCCACCGCATCGATCTGGTGCTCACCGATGTCACGCTCAAGGGCGAGCTCAGTGGCCGTGATGTGGTGCAGCGCGTGCGCGTGGACTTCGGCTACGGCAAGCGCCGCCTGCCGGTGCTGGTCATGACCGGCGACGGCAACCCGCACAACCAGTCCGGCCTGCTCCAGGCCGGTGCCAACGATCTGGTCCAGAAGCCGATCGAAGAGCGCCTGCTCATCACCAAGGTGCTGTTCCAGCTGCGCCTGTCCCGCCTCAACGAAAAGCCTGTAGTGCGATGAATGACGATGTAGTGCCCAGCATCCAGCTCGAACCGAGCTGGAAGACGCGTATCGGTGATTACCTGCTGCGCCCGGACATGCGCGAACTCTCCGCGTTCCTGCGCCAGCGCAAGGCGGCCGGTGCCCAGGTGTTTCCCCCTGGCCCGCAGATCTTCGCCGCGTTCGACGCCACGCCCTTCGACCAGGTCAAGGTGGTCATCCTCGGCCAGGATCCGTATCACGGGCATGGCCAGGCCCACGGCCTGAGTTTCTCGGTCATGCCGGGCGTACCGGTGCCGCCATCGCTGCTGAACATCTACAAAGAGATCGAGGCCGATCTGGGCATCCCGCGCCCGGACCACGGCTGCCTGCTGCCGTGGGCGCACCGTGGGGTGCTGCTGCTCAATGCGGTGCTGACCGTGGAGGCGGGCAACGCCGGCTCTCACCAGCGGCGTGGCTGGGAGGGCTTCACCGACCATGTGGTGGACACGCTCAACCGCGAGCGCGAGGGCCTGGTGTTCCTGTTGTGGGGCAGTTACGCCCAGCAGAAGGGCAAGGTCATCGATACCGGCCGGCACCGGGTGCTCAAGGCACCGCATCCTTCGCCGTTGTCGGCGCATCGCGGCTTCCTGGGCTGCCGTCATTTTTCGATGGCCAATGACTACCTGCAGCGCCGCGGCAACGCGCGCATCGACTGGTCGCTGCCGCCGCGTGCCGCGCTGGAGCCGGCGGCGTAATCACTGGCGGTCGTCATCTGGACGGCCAGCATCGCGATGATGGAGTGCGCCACCTGCCGCTTGCGGGTTGAACATGGCGGGCTATTACCAGGCGTCGGTGGGTTTGGGCCTGCCACGCGTAGCGGTGGCGCAGGGGTAGAGCCAGGCCATGCCTGGCTGAACTGCCGACAACCTTTCCGGGCTGAATGGGCGCATCCGGCAGCCTGTTCAGCCAGAAAACACGCGCCAGCGCCCAATTCATCCGTCTATCTTGTTGATTTCATGGAGTTTGATGGTTTGTTTCCAGCCTCTCGCCACTGTCATCATTTCGCGGTACGTTAGGGGTGTCTTCGGTGCCAGCGTCCCATGAACAGAACGCTGGAACTTCTTTCCCCTTTAGCAGTCCAATTCCGGGACTGCTAAGATGAGTGCTATGAGCCAGAACACCTCTACTGCCCTTGTGGCAAACAATCTCCCGATTCCCAGTGCGCTCGGTTCGCTGGACGCCTACATCGGTGCCGTGCATCAGATCCCGGTGCTGTCGGTCGATGACGAGCAGGATCTGGCCCGCCGCTTCCGCGACGAGCTGGATCTGGACGCCGCGCGCGAGCTGGTCCATTCCCACCTGCGCTTCGTGGTGCACGTCGCCCGTGGCTACAACGGCTACGGCCTGGCGCTGGGCGACCTGATCCAGGAAGGCAACATCGGCCTGATGAAGGCGGTGAAGCGCTTCGACCCGGACATGGGCGTTCGCCTGGTGTCGTTCGCGGTGCATTGGATCCGTGCGGAAATGCACGAGTTCATCCTCAAGAACTGGCGCATCGTCAAGGTCGCCACGACCAAGGCGCAGCGCAAGCTGTTCTTCAACCTGCGCAAGTCCAAGACCCGCCTGGGCTGGATGAACGCGGCCGAAGTCAGCGCGGTGGCCAAGGACCTGAACGTGTCCGAGCGTGAAGTGCTCGAGATGGAGTCGCGCCTGTCGGGTCGCGATATCGGTTTCGATCTCTCCAGCGATGACGATGACGATCATGCGCCGCCGTCGCCGGCTGCCTACCTGCGCGCCAACGAAGAAGATCCTTCGATGGCGTACGAGCGGATGGACAGCGAAGACAATCAGCTGCAGCTGCTGCGCGAAGGCATGGCCGAACTGGATGCGCGTTCGCGCGACATCATCCGCCGTCGCTGGTTGGACGCGGACAGCAAGGTGACGCTGCAGGAGCTGGCCGATGAGTACGGCGTGTCGGCCGAACGCATCCGCCAGGTCGAGGCGAACGCGCTGAAGAAGATGAAGGCGCTGTTTACCGCGTAATGCGGGGCGGCGTTGAGGTGATGAAAGGCCCGGCACTGCCGGGCCTTTTCTTTTCTGGAAGCGCTATGCCTATGTGGGGCCGCTGACCTGTCCGACAGCAAGGGGTGCCGTGTGCTGATTCGCCTGCGTCGCAAAGGTCTCGACGCGGTCCTGTAACGCAACGGCCCGGCAATGCCGGGCCGCTGACGTCACACGCTCCACGCCATGCGCGGATCCGTGCGGCCTTACATCTCCCGCGCGATCGCACGCCAGCCGATGTCGGTGCGGTGGAACTCGTTGTCCCAGGTCACCTTCGCCACGCCGGCATACGCGTTGGCCTGCGCATCGCCCACGCTGTCGCCCAGCGCCGCCACGCACAGCACCCGGCCGCCCGCGCTCACCACCTGGCCCTGCGCGTCCAGCGCCGTGCCTGCATGGAACACCTTGGCCGTGGCCGGCACCGTGTCCAGACCGTGGATCACATCGCCGCTGATCGGCGTTTCCGGGTAGGGCGCCGCCGCCATCACCACGCCCAGCGACGGGCGCGGATCCCACTGCGCCTCTACCTCGTGCAGGCGTGCGTCGATGGCCGCCTGTACCAGCTCGACCAGGTCCGACTGCAGGCGCAGCATCACCGGCTGCGTTTCCGGGTCGCCGAAGCGCACGTTGAACTCGATCACCTTCGGCGCGCCGTTGGCATCGATCATCAGCCCGGCATAGAGGAAACCGGTGAACGGAATACCGTCGGCGATCATGCCCTGCACGGTCGGGTTGACCACCTCGCGCATCACCCGGGCATGCACCGCGTCGGTGACCACCGGGGCCGGCGAGTACGCGCCCATGCCGCCGGTGTTCGGGCCGGTGTCGCCGTCGCCCACGCGCTTGTGGTCCTGCGAGGTCGCCATCGGCAGCGCGGTGGTGCCGTCCACCATGGAAATGAAACTGGCTTCTTCGCCGTCGAGGAACTCCTCGATCACCACGCGCGCGCCGGCGTCGCCGAACGCGTTGCCCGACAGCATGTCGCGCACCGCGTCTTCGGCCTCGGCCAGGGTCATCGCCACGATCACGCCCTTGCCCGCGGCCAGGCCGTCGGCCTTGACCACGATCGGTGCGCCCTTCTCGCGGATGTAAGCCAGCGCCGGCTCGATCTCGGTGTGCACCGCATAGAACGCGGTCGGGATGTTGTGGCGGGCCAGGAAGTCCTTGGCGTACGCCTTGCTGCCTTCCAGCTGCGCAGCGGCGGCGGTCGGCCCGAAGATGCGGTGCCCGGCGGCGCGGAAACGGTCCACCACGCCGGCCACCAGCGGCACTTCCGGGCCGACCACGGTCAGGCCGATGCCTTCGGTGCCGACCAGCGCCAACAGACCGTCCAGATCGGTGACCTTGATGTCCACGTTGCGGCACTTGGGCTCGGTGGCGGTGCCTGCATTGCCGGGGGCCACGATGACTTCGCTGACCTGCGCGGACTGTGCCAGCTTCCAGGCCAGGGCGTGTTCACGGCCGCCGGCGCCGATGACGAGGATCTTCTGCATGGTGACGTATTCCGGATAGGGGGTCGGGGGAATCAGGAGGGACGGGGAAGCGCTTGGGCGACGTCCTTGAAGGCAGCAAGGGCGGCTTCGAGATGTTCGATGATTTCCTGTGCCAACACATCCGGCGGCGGCAGGTTGTCGAGGTCATCCAGGCTGTCGTCCTTCAGCCAGAAGATATCCAGGCTGGCTTTGTCGCGGGCAACCAGTGCCTTGTAATCGTAGTAGCGGAAACGTTCCGATTCCTTGCGCGTGTGACGATTTGCCGGATTGTAAGCGTCAACGAATTCCCGCAGATCCTCATCGCGTAGCGGCTTGGTCTTAAGGGTGAAGTGCTTGTTGGTGCGCAGGTCGTAGATCCATACGCCCTTGGTGTGGATCTTGCCATCCTTGGGCTTGGAATCGAAGAACAGCACGTTTGCCTTGACGCCTTGGGCGTAGAAGATGCCAGTCGGCAGGCGCAGCAAGGTATGGACGTCGCAGGTTTCAAGCAGCTTGCGCCGAATCTTCTCGCCGGCCCCGCCTTCGAACAGCACGTTGTCAGGCAGCACCACCGCAGCGCGGCCGGTGGTCTTGAGCATCGATACGATGTGCTGAAGGAAGTTGAGCTGTTTGTTCGACGTGGTCTGCCAGAAGTCCTGGCGCTCGTAGGTGAGCGCATCACGGTCTTCCTCGCCTTCCGCGTTGGTGATGGTCATGCTGCTCTTCTTGCCGAAGGGCGGATTAGCCAGCACATAGTCGACCTTTTTGCCTGGCTCGGAGATCAGTGCGTCGGAGCGGCTCACAGTGGGCTCGCCATCGAGGTCGCCGATGTTGTGCAGGAACAGATTCATCAAGCACAGACGGAGCGTGGAAGCGACGATCTCATTGCCGAAGAAGGTCTGGTGCCGCAGGAACTTCTGCTGCTTCTTGTCCAGGTGCATGCCTTCGCGGGTCAGCCAGTCGTAGGCACCCAGGAAGAACCCACCAGTACCACAGGCCGGATCGGCAATGGTCTTGCCAGGTTCGGGCTGCAGGCATTCAACCATTGCCTTGATGAGCGGGCGGGGGGTGAAGTACTGGCCGGCACCGCTCTTGGTGTCTTCAGCGTTCTTCTGCAGCAGGCCCTCATACATATCGCCCTTGACGTCGATCTCCAGGCTCAGCCAGTTTTCCGAGTCGATCATCTGAACCAGTCGCGACAACTTCGCAGGATCGTGGATCTTGTTCTGCGCCTTGAAGAAGATCGCGCCAAGCACGCCCGGCTTGTCGCCAAGCTTGTGCAAAACGTCAAGATAGTGCTCTTCCAACTTGGCGCCGGTCTGTTTGCGCAGACTGGCCCAGTCGTACTTTTTTGGGATGCTCAACTCGCGGTTATGCGGTGGCTGTGAATACTCGTAGGCCAGCTTCAAAAACAGCAACGAGGTGAGCTGTTCGAGGTAGTCGCCATAGCCCATGCCGTCGTCGCGCAGGGTGTGGCAGAAGTTCCAGATCTTCTGAACGAGGGTGCTGCTGTTCATGGTTACGGCGTGTCTTTCTTTGGAAGGGAGGTCAGGCGCTTGGCTTCGGCCTGCAGGAGTTTCAGGTCTTCCTCGGCCTCGTGGTCGGCGGCCAGCGTCTCGGTCGCGCGGCGGTTGGCATCGAAGGCGGCGTAGCGTTCACCCACAATGGATTCCATCTGTTCCCGTGAGATGCGGCCCGGACCGGTCAGAACTGCCCGTTCGTTGAAGTCGAGGAAGCGGTCGGTCTGGGTGATCCAGTCGGACATGCGGGTTTCGAGACGACGCAGGGCGCGGTCCTCGGCGAAGTCCAGGAACATGGTCACCAATCTATTCAGTTGATCGAGCTCCTGGGTATCCAGGTAGTTCTTCGATACTACGGTGTCCGATTTGCGCAGTCGGCTGCCACTCCAGTTGGTCAATCCCATATGCTCGGCATCCGCATCGGCACGCTCCACAATCAACTGGGCGGCCGTGCGGCCGGTGATGGCGTAGACAAGCTTGTTCTGGATGGTGGCGAAGAAGGTCTTGGCGGTCTGGGCGGTGCCGTCGTAATCGCTGCTGCTGACCTTGAACAGGTCGCGCAGCGTCTGGTAGAAGCGCTTCTCCGAACTGCGGATATCGCGGATGCGGCGCAGCAGGTCGTTGAAGTAATCGGTGCGCTCGGCATCCTTGAGCCGCAGGTCATTGAGCAGGAAGCCCTTGACCAGGTACTCGGCCAGGGAGGAGCCGGCCCAGCGGCGGAACTGGACCCCACGAGGCGAGCGGACCTTGAAGCCGACGGCCATGATCAGCTCCAGCCGGTAGGCTTTCACGGTCCGGCGGACCTCACGGCTGCCTTCCTGGCGAACCTGTAAGTAATCCTTACAAGTTGCTTCCTCATCAATCTCACCCTCCTCGTAGACTGCCCGGATATGCTGGGTGATGTTCTGCGGCGTGGTGTCGAACAGATCCGCCATCTCCGCCTGGGTCAGCCACACCGTACCGTGAGCAGCGCGGAGGTGGACATCGGTGCGCCCGTCTTCGGTACGGTAGAGGATCAGCTCCCCGTTGTTGTCGTTCATGGCGTTACCTTGGACTTTCGGCCGCGTTTGGCTGCAACCGAACCGCTGGCCTTGGTGTCACGGGCAGCACGGATGCGGGCCAGCAGTTCGCTGGCGGGCTCCTCGTTGGGATCTTGGGAGACCAGTTGGCCGGCGAAGGCTGCCTTTAGCACGTTCTTACGCTGTGCCGTAGCCTGGAGAAGTCCGCTGAAAACACTTTCATGAAGTGTGGCTATCTGAGCGCTAAAATTTTCCAACCGACGTGTGATGACGTCCAACTCATCTAGAGGTGGCAGCGGGATCGGGAACGGCTGTAGGTCGCTCATGGAGATCCGTTTGTGGCCGGCAGTAGACTTTGCTGCAGCTTCTATCCGAGTCCTCGCCATTGGGCTCCGAAGCCAATATGAAATATAGGTACCCAAGCATTCAAAACCAGGAGTCATCTTGCCGCAGAATATCCGGTCGGGATACTGAACTGCTCCGTCGGGCAAATGATCAATGGTGACACAGCAGCCAACGTACTCCACCGAACCACTAAGCCGGGTAATGAGTAGATCGTGCAGGGCGAGAACATTCTCTTCACGAGATTGTTTCTCTGTGACATAGTTAAGCGCAGAAAAATCAACGGACCCTTGACGGACGGCACTTGACTTGAGTATCGGGAATGGCGTCACTTCTCGGATTGATGTCTCTGCACTACCGCTGCGCAGTTGAATAAGGAGTTGATCGAGACTGGCCCATGCCCAATTCTCCGGAAGCGTCGGAAGTTTGTCCTGATCTGGCTGAACAGGTTCCGCATACCTGGCTCGCCAATTCTTTGGTGGAGCCTTGCGCTGTTCATTGAGCTTGGCGAGTTGCTTCTTTTCCCAGCCGGCTCGGCGCTCGGACAGGATGCGCTGCAGTAACTCCGTGCCGGTTTCCTCTGGTTCGCCGTTTGCCGCGCGCCAATCCGCAGTCAACGTGCCCTCCACCGCCGACTTCAGTAGTGATTGGCGGTACCGATTCAGTTTGCGCCGCGCATCCTTCAGCTCGGCCATCCCCGCGTCAAGGTCGGACAGTAGCTCTTCCAACTTCTCAACGATGCGGGTTTGTTCGAGGCTGGGTGGTAGAAGAAGTGGAAGCGATCTGAGGGTCTCCAAGCGGATTCCGCTCACGGTTGTGCCTGTGCCTTCCCTTTGGATGACCTGTTCATTGGCGAGGATCCAGTAAAGAAGGAAGTCCGAGTCGACACCATCGCCGACGATCAGAGCCTTCAAATCCTGGTTGATGGCGCACTCCACTGTGGGTCGAATCGCCCGGCCGAGCGCAATGCGGGTTGCGCAAATCAGTGTGTTGGGCGGCACCACGTTGGTCGCACTGTTGGCAACCGCTTCCTCTGAAATATGCTCTTCGGCATCACTTGGTTTGGGCGACTTCATGTCCTTCACGGTGAACCAAGGAATTGCACCTTCGAAATAGGTCGCCACATTCCTTGAGGGGGTGCCGCCTCCCACTATGGAAAGCAGGCAGTCGCCCAGTTCTGATTCCGCCCAACCCACTGGCAGGTTCTTGCTCACGCCACCAACTCCTCATTCATCTCGGCCAGCAACTCATCCAGCTGCCCGTCAAACACTGTCCAAGCCTTCTGCAGCCCGCCCTTGCCGGCCAGCTGCGCGTAATCAAAATCGTCCCGTTCGATGCGGCAGCTGCTGGCGATATGGTCCTTGACCAGCCGCAGCCACTCCATCTGCTCGGGGGTGAACGAAGTAGCGCGCTGCCGGTTGTGGCGGAAGGTCCATGCCTGGAAGCGCTTATCTACACTGTCGGCGAACGGCCGCAGCTCTTCGTCCATGCCCAGCGCGAAGCGCACTAGTGATACGAGATCGGTCAGCTGGCGGCGAACGCTGTTGCCGTGCACCTTGTTTTCCTGCAAGCGAGCATAGGCTGACCAGAGTCTCTCCGTGGTCAGCATCAGTGGCGGCCGCGACAGGGTCTCTTGAAGCTCCTCGATCATCTCGAAGGTCAGCTCGCGGCGGCGGTAGGGTTGTGCATAGAAGAAGCCCAACGCCGCAATTTCTTCACGATGCGTCTGCAGAAACTCGCGGAACTGCTCAACAGCGGCTTCGGCATTGGCCTGCGCCTGCGCGGCAAACTCACTGCGCGTCACCGTGTCGAGATTGAGGTGGTCGATCAGCTGCTCACGGTCGCGGCGCGCTGACTCGATCCTTTCCCGTAGCGCGGGGTTGTCGAAAGGCTGGCAAGCAGCATCCACGCGCTTGCAGCGTGCTGCCTCCAGTTCTTCCTGGGTCAGCGAGGCTTCGTCTCGGGTGATACCGGCGGCCTGGGCCGCGTCAAGCGCATCGGCCGTCACCCGGTCGGGGTCGAGTGCTTGTATCAGTCCGCGTGCGAGATCGTGCAGACTGATGCCGCCGCTGGCCTGTTTGATCTTGGCTAGGGCCTTGTCATCCAATCGCTTGGTCAATCGCACCAGGCGATTGCCCAGGCTGAGCACAGTGTCCTCGTCGCGTGCGCCGACCGCCACGCCCTTGAGCAGGCCATCCAGGCTGAGCGCAGGCAAGCGCTCCAGTGGCCGGCTTTCGGTCTTCAGCGTTTTCTCCACACCTACGGCATCGATCAGCACAAAGCGGGCCTTGGCCCCATCGGCGGAGTTGCTGACCTTCTTCAGCGACTCGGCATCCAGGCTGCGCACGCCTCGGCCTTTCATCTGCTCGTAGTACCCCTTGCTGCGCACGTCACGCATAAATAGCAGCACTTCCAGTGGTTTCACGTCGGTGCCGGTAGCGATCATGTCCACGGTAACGGCGATACGCGGATTGTAGTCATTGCGGAAACTGGCAAGCACGCTATCGGCGTCGTCGCCGGCTACTGCTTTGCCGGTGTCAGGGTCGGTCCCGGCCCGGTAAGTGACCTTTTTGCAGAAGGCATTGCCCTCGCCATAGATCTGGCGCACGGTACGGATGATGTCGTCTGCGTGGCTGTCGGTCTTGGCGAAGATCAGCGTCTTCGGGGTCTCTTCGCGGTTGGGGAAAATACGGTTCTCTACCGCATTCTTCATTTCCTGGATGACGTTGCGGATCTGGCTGGGATTGACCACCGACCTATCGAGGTCCTTGTTGCTGTAGGCGGTGTCCTCTTCGGTCTGCGCCCAGCGCTTGGCCCGCGTTTCCCGGTCGCGGTGGTCGATCCATTCCCTGGCCTTCACCTCGGCACCCTTGGCACTTATCTCGGTGTCGATTTCGTAGACGTCGTAGCCCACATTAACGCCGTCCACTACGGATTGCTCGTAACTGTACTCTGCGACGATGTTCTCGTTGAAGAAGCCGTAGGTGCGCCTGTCCGGGGTGGCTGTCAGGCCAATCAGGAAGGCATCGAAGTAGTCCAGAACCTGCTTCCAAAGGTTATAGATGCTGCGGTGACATTCATCGATGACGATGAAGTCGAACTCTTCCACCGGCATCTGCGGGTTGTATTGCACCAAGTGCGCTTGGGCGGCGGACTGGCCCATTTCGTGCAGCGAAATGTCTTCGCTGGCCTCGGTCAGCTCAGTGCCCGACAGGATCGAGTACATGCGCTGGATGGTGCTGATACACACCTGCGCATGTGGATCTACATTGCTGGAGGTCAGCCGCTGGACGTTGTACAGCTCGGTGAACTTGCGGGCATCGTCCGGCGCGGTGTACGCCATGAACTCTTGATGTGCCTGCTTGCCAAGGTTGCGGGTATCGACCAGAAAGAGAATGCGCTTGGCACCGCCGAATTTGAGCAGGCGGTAGGCCGAGGTGATCGCGGTGAAGGTCTTTCCCGCACCGGTGGCCATATGGATCAAGGCGCGCGGCTTGTTTCTGGCCAGCGACTTCTCCAGGCCGGTGACCGCCTGGATCTGGCAGTCGCGCAGGTTCTGCTCGGCAAGTGGTGGCATCTGTGTCAGACGGTGGCGCAGGGTATCGGGCTGTGCGGCCCAGTCGGCGAGCGTCTGCGGGCGGAAAAAGTGAAACAGCTCGCGCGCGCGCGGTGATGGATCACCAGCGTCGGTAAAAAATAGGATCTGCCCCGTGGCCTCGTAGAGGAAACGCAGCGGCGTGTGGCCATTGCGCCACTTCAGCGGGGCTGTCGCGTAGCGTTCGGATTGAGTCTCGTGAACACTGAGATTTTTGCCGGCGTCATTGCGCTTGGCTTCGATAACCCCGACGGGCTCACGGTCGACGAACAGCAGGTAGTCCGCCGGGCCAGCATCGGTAGGGTACTCACGGACCGCGATTCCTGGTCCTGCACTGAGGTTGATTTCCTTCATGTCCTGCACGACCCAGCCGGCGGATTCCAGCTTCCGGTCAATGATGAGGCGCGCTTTAACTTCCGGTGTCATATCAACCCCCTGTGGTTGTTCGATAAGCATTCAATCTGCTCAGTTATCCCCATCAATATTCGACAGATACTGAAGCCGGTCAGTACGAGGCCAGGGCGTGTTCACGGCCGCCGGCGCCGATGACCAGGATCTTCAATGCAGTTCTCGCGTGTGGCGGGGGCAGACCCGCGATTTTACGCGGTGTCGGTCGGCCCTGCATTCGCCCCGGCTCAGGGCGTGCCGCAGCCTTCACGTTGCAGCGAGTCGGGCACCGCATACGCCCGTAGCGTCGGGTCGAAGATCAGCCGGTGATACTCCTGGAACGGGCCGGCGCAGTCCTGCCCGGTGCCGCGCACGATGAGTGGCCAAAAGCCGTCCACCGCCTCGTCGCTACCCAGCTGCGTACTGAAGTCGATGTTGTAGCGCGCGTCCTCGCACCCGGAGCGCTCCGCATCGCAGTCTTGGCGCCGGTCGTTGTCCAGGTGGTCACGGTAGCTGGCCACCTCGCGCAGGTAGTCGCCGTGCATCGCCACATAGCTGCGGGTGATCCGCGTGGCGCCGCGGCGGGCCCACGGATGGGTGATGATGAAGGCGTCGCGCTGCGGCCCCAGCCCCACGATTCCCACCGTGCCCGGCGCGCCCCACTGGCCGTACTGGGACTGCAGGCGCTGGGCGATGATGCGGAAGGGCACTTCCAATGCCATCAACTGTTCCAGCCCGCTGGTGTCCTTGGGCACGCGCGCATCCTCGCCCACCTGCAGCGCGTACAGGTCGATCCGGCCCGGCTCCACGCTGGCGGCATCCTCCAGCCGCTGGCAGACCGCCAGCAGGGTGCGCGCGCGGCCATCGCGATGCACCGGCTCACGTGCGCACACCTCCCGCGTGACCGGGCGCTGCGCGTCCACCTCGGTGTCTTCCCACTGGTCCTGCCAGGCGCCCTCCAGCCGTGCGCGGTCGCCGTAACGCGCCTGCAGGAAGCCCAGCAGACGTTGCTCGGTGGTGCCGCGCAGGTGGGGCATCGCCTCTATCGGCGCGCTGGTATCGAGCGCCCGTCGCGGCTTGGTGGGGTTGGCCGGTGAGCTGCTGTTGGTGCAGCCGGCCAGCAGAACAAGCAGGGCGGTGGCCAGCGCGGCCCGGTGCGGGCAGGTCACTGCACGGCCCGCGCACACCATCACTCGCACCCTTCGCGGTTCAATGCATCGGGGAAAGCGTAGGTCCAGGTCTTCGCGTCCAGGGTGAAGCGATGCTCGCGGCGCACCGGGGTGCGGCCACAACTCATCCCGGTTTCTTCGATCACCAGCGGCCACTGCCGTGCAGCCGGGTCGCGGGCGTCGAAGGTCAGGGCGAAATCAAGGTTGAACAGGCGGGCCTGGCAGTCCGGCTCGGCGTCGGCATCGTCGCAGTCGTAGGCACTGCTGTTGTCGATGTGGCTGCGCACGCCGCCGGCCTCCACCAGCCCGTTCGGGCCGGGCAGCACCAGCGTCTGGGTGATCAGCGAATAGCCCTGGCCAAACCAGCCGTGCTCGATGCGGAACCCGTAGAAGTCGCTGCCGGCGCGGATGATCTGCACCGTGCCGGGCTGGCCCTGGCTGCCGAAGTTCTGGCCGGTCAGTTCGGCGGCCACGGCGAAACGGTCGGCCGCGGGGCGCAGTACGAAGAAGTCGATCGCGCCCGGGTCCGGGTGCGCGCCGTCCAGCGGCCAACCGCACACAGCCAGCAGCTGTTGCCAGCTGTCGCCGGTCACCACCGGTTGTTCGGCGCAGACGCGCCAGTCGGTGGGGCGGGTGTCGCCATCCTGGTTCCAGCTGCCACGCCAGGTGCCGCCCAGTTTCGCGGCCTTGCCATAGCGTTCAGTCAGAAAGGCCTGCAGCCGCGCGGTACGGCTGACGTGGGCCACCGGTGCGGCAGGCGTCTGCGCCGCAACGGGGGCGGCCGGGGTCGCCGGTTCACTGGCCGGGGTGCACCCGGCCAGCGCGGCCGCACTGGCGATGGCCAGCGCGGCGAGGGTCTTCATGTGCTGCGGGGACATCCGTGTCGCTCCAGGGGTCAGTGGCGGAAGTGGCGGACGCCGGTGAACACCATGGCCAGGCCGTGTTCGTTGGCAGCGGCGATCACTTCGTTGTCGCGCATCGAGCCGCCCGGCTGGATCACCGCCTTGATGCCGGCCGCAGCGGCGGCATCGATGCCATCGCGGAACGGGAAGAACGCATCGGAGGCCATCACCGAGCCTTCCACCACCAGGTTCGCGTCGGCCGCCTTGATGCCGGCGATGCGCGCCGAGTACACCCGGCTCATCTGCCCGGCGCCCACGCCGATGGTGCGGTTGTCCTTGGCATACACGATGGCGTTGGACTTCACGAACTTGGCCACCTTCCAGGCGAACAGCAGGTCGGCAAACTGCTTGTCGGTGGGGGCCAGCGTGCTCACCACGGTCAGTTCGTCGCGCGCCATGCCGCGGTTGTCCGCGCTCTGGATCAGCAGGCCCGAGCCCACGCGCTTGGTGTCGTAGTTGTTGCGGCCCTGCCCATGCGGAATGCGCAGCACGCGCACGTTGGCCTTTTTCTGCGCGTATTCCAGCGCAGCCGGTTCGTAGTCCGGGGCGATCAGCACTTCAACGAACTGGCGGTCCAGGATCACCTTGGCGGTGGCGGCATCCAGCGGCTGGTTGAAGGCGATGATGCCGCCGAAGGCGCTGGTCGGGTCGGTCGCGTAGGCCAACTCGTAGGCATCGCCGTTGCCGGCACCCACGGCCACGCCGCACGGGTTGGCATGCTTGGCGATCACGCAGGCCGGCGCGTCGAACTGGCGCACGCATTCCCACGCCGCGTCGGCGTCGGCCAGGTTGTTGTAGCTCAGCTCCTTGCCCTGCAGCTGCTGGAAGGTGGCCAGCGTGCCCGGCACCGGGTACAGGTCGCGGTAGAACGCGCCGCTCTGGTGCGGGTTCTCGCCGTAGCGCAGGTCCATCACCTTCACGAAGCTGGAATTCATCTGCGCCGGGAATTCGCTGCGCACCGGTACCGCCGTATCGCGGGCGGCAACGGCGGACAGGTAGTTGCTGATCGCCGCGTCGTACTGGGCCACGCGGTTGAACGCGGCCACCGAGAAGGCAAAGCGCTTGGCCGCCGACAGCTTGCCGTCGTTGGCGTCCAGTTCGGCCAGCAGCTCGGCGTACTGCGCCGGGTCGGTGGCCACGGCCACGCGCGCGAAGTTCTTCGCGGCCGAGCGCAGCATCGCCGGGCCGCCGATGTCGATGTTCTCCACCGCATCGTCCAGCGTGCAGTCGGCTTTGGCGGTGACCGACTCGAACGGGTACAGGTTCAGCACCAGCAGGTCGATCGCGCCGATGCCGTGTTCGGCCATCACCGCGTCATCCAGCCCGGCACGGCCGAGCAGGCCGCCGTGCACCATCGGGTGCAGGGTCTTGACCCGGCCGTCCATCATTTCCGGGAAGCCGGTGACGTCGGCGACGTCCTTGACGGCCAGGCCCGCCTCGCGGATCGCCTTGGCGGTGCCGCCGGTGGACAGCAGCTCCACGTTGCGCGCCGCCAGGGCGCGGGCCAGGTCGATCAGACCGGTTTTGTCGGAAACAGACAGCAGGGCCCGGCGCACGGGCAGCAGATCGGAACTCATGGGGGCAGGAGATCGAAGCGGAGCGGGGGCATATTGTAGGCCAGTGGCGCTGGCATGGCCCCAGAAACGACGAAGGCCGGCACCGAGCGCTGCTCGATCCGGCCTGCTTTCCGCCAGGCACTAAGCGCCTGCCCACCGGCATCAGGTGGTGATGCCGTATTCCTTCAGCTTCTTGCGCAGGGTGGCGCGGTGGATGCCCAGCATCGCCGCGGCGCGGCTCTGGTTGCCTTCGCAGTGGTTGAGCACCTCCACGAACAGCGGGATTTCCATCTCGCGCAATACGATCTCGTAGACATCGTCCGCATCGCAGCCATCCAGGTCCCGCAGGTAGCGCCTGACCGACTGGGCCACGTGTTCGCGCAGGGGTGGCTTTGGCGCGCCACGACTGTTGTCAGGACGAGAAAGGACAGCGTTCAAGGAGTTTCCCGGTGCAAGAGCCGGGGCGGACAACAGCCCACGGCGGAAGGGTGATGGGGTCAGTCTAGCGCGTGCGTCGGCCGCCTGCCACGCTGCGGCGGCCCCGGCGACGCCTCAGAGGAACTCAAAGGTGAATGCGACGGTAGACGCCGCAGGCTCGCGCACGCGGAAGGCGATCTGCGCGCTTTGCCCCGGTTCCAGCGTCGCGGCCGGGTCCGTGGCGCGGTCCAGATAGTCGGCCGGCGCGAACACATTGGTGCCGATCACGCGGCCATCGGCATCAGACAGCGACAGCCGCAGCGACGGCCAGGCCTGGGCCCAGCGCGCGTCGTTGCGGATGCTGGCCTGAACCTGCAGCGCGCCGGCCTGGCCCGGCACCGGGCGCACATCGCGGCTGAGCATGCTGAAGGCCGCCGGCTCGCGCCAGGCTGGCAATGAACAGCCCAGCACACCGCACAGCCCGGCGATCCACGGGCGGGTGCCGGCATCGGCGGCAAGCCGGGCGCGGTCGGCCACGGCGATCTGCACCAGCAGCAGGGCGGCCAGCCCGGCGACCATGCCCCACTGCCAGCCCGGCGTTCGCAGGCGCGCACCGGGCAGGCGGAGGAAGCTCGGTGTGGTGATGGCATCGGCTGGCGGCAGGGCCGCCGTGGCCGTGCTGCGCGCGTCCTCGTTGAAGGTGCGCACGTCATCCGATGGGGCTGCCGTCTCAACGAGTGGCGCGGCCGCCAGCGCATCGTCGGCGACACGGTGCCGCTCGGACGCGGGTGAGCGTTCCCATTCCGAGACGGAGGGTTCCGGCGCGTGCACCGGCTGTGCTTCGATCACCTGTTCGACCGCCAGCGGTGCGATGCGATCGTCCACAGGCATGGCCGACGGCGCAGGTGCTGCGTCAGACGGCGCGGCCGGGCGGTCAGCCGGATCGGCCGGCGCCTCCGGCGACGGACGCAGGAACGTGGCGATCGGGCGGCGCGGCGGCATCGGAGGCTCGGACATGGGCACGGGACCGGGCAGGAGACGGGCTATTCAAGCACGGCGGACGCCGGTGATGCGCATCCAGTCACCGTCCTGCGCCACCGCCAGCTGTTCGAAGGCCGGGGCATAGCGCTCCAGCAGTTCGCCTTCCTGCCCATGCAGGATGCCCGACAGCGCGATGCGGCCGCCCGGCGCGACACGCGCGGCCAGCACATCGGCCAGTGCATCCAGCGCCGAGGCGAGGATGTTCGCCACCACGACCGGATACGTCGCCTGCGGCTCGTCGTCCGGCAGGTAGACCTGCACACGGTCCTGCAGCCCATTGCGCTCGGCGTTGTCACCGGTGGCGAGCACCGCCTGCGGGTCGTTGTCCACGCCGACCGCGCGCGCGGCCCCCAGCTTCAGCGCCGCCAGGGCGAGGATGCCCGAGCCGCAGCCGAAATCGAGCACGGTGTTGCCGGGCAGCGCACCTTCGGCGGCCAGGCCGTCCAGCCAACGCAGGCACAGGGCCGTGGTCGGGTGGGTGCCCGAGCCGAACGCCAGGCCCGGATCCAGGCGGACCACGGCGGCATCCTCGGCCTGCGCGGCTTCTGGAAGTTCATGGTTCCACGGCACGATCCAGGTGCGGTCACCGAAGGCCATCGGCTGGAACTGGTCGATCCAGGCGCGTTCCCAGTCTTCGTCGGCCACGGCGCGGAAGCTGGCATTGGCCCAGTCCAGGCCGGGATCGAAGGCATCCAGCGCGGCCAGCAGGGCCAGCGCATTGGTATCGCCCGGGAACAGCGCGGTCAGCACCAGGTCGTTCCACAGCGGGGTCTCGCCCACGCCCGGTTCCAGGATCGCGCGCTCGTTGCTGGTGTCGGCATCGGCATCGAGCAGGGTCACCGCCAGCGCGCCCACGTCGTCCAGCGCATTCTCATAGCGCGGCTGGGTGGCTTCGGTGCAGTGCAGGGTGAGTTCCAGGAAGGGCATGGGGGCAGGGACCGGCGGAAAACCGTGCATGTTAGACCAGTGCGGCCCGCGGGTCCCGGCGTACCGTGGGGAGGTCGTCTCGCCGGCCGGTAAGATCGGCCGGACGACCGGTTCAGACAGCGTTGCGGCTGCTTGCTAAACTTACATTTCTGCTGTCTATCGCTGACAGCCTCTGACGTCCCGCCCATGGCGCTCGTGCCCACCCTCAAAACCTGGTTGCTGGTCGTGCCAGCCCTGGCGTTGCTCGGGGTGGTGGGCTATCGCGCGGGCGATCGGGCGCTGCATGCCGAGCACGTGGCCTCGCCGGGCGATGAACCGACGGCGGCCAGCGCGCCGAGCGCGGTCCCGGCCGAAGCGCGGCAGCTCGCCCGGCGCCTGCTGGGCAGCGAGCGCGGCACGGCCGTGGCCTCCGGCCTGCCGTTGGACCTTCGCGCCGATATCGAAGGCGATACCGATCTGTTTGCGTATGCGCAGCGCCTGCAGCTGCAGGCCGCCAACGGCAATGCGGAGGCCGGGTGGATGGTCAGCCGTGTGTACGACTACTGCGCCACCTACGCCATGGACCCGGGGGGCTACCAGCTCGACAACGACGTGTTGACCGGGCTGGGCATGAAAGCGTCCGTGTCGATGGTGACCGCGCGCGAGCGTGTTTCGCGCCGCTGCGCCGGCTTCGTCAGCAGCGACAATCTGGGCCGGTCCTTGATCCTGACCCAGCGCCTGCAGGCCGCCAAGGCCGGCAACCTGGCGGCCGAGGCCTCGCTGTTCGCCGAAGGTTATCCACTGGAAACCGCTCCGGCCTATCGTCGCGGGCTGGTCGAGCGGGTGATGGAGTCGCGGGATCCGGAAGCCTTCATGGCACTGGCGCCGGGCATGGGCCAGCGCGCCAGCGGCGACAGTGCGATGAGCGGCATGGTGGCCGGCGATCAGTTCAGCGAACTCGCCTGGCGGCTGGCGGCCTGCGGGTTGGGCATGGCGTGCGGGCCCGACAGTGTGCTGATGAATAATTTCTGCGCGAACGGAGGGATCTGTTCGCAGGACGGTGGGCAGGACTTTGCCACTTTTGTGTATGACGCCGCGGTATCGCGGCAAGGTGCGGGGAAAATGAACGTGTTGGTTGAAGAGCTGGTCAAGCAGAGGAATGGGCGATGAATTACCGTCGAATCCTGCACGGTGCGAAATTCTGGTTCTGGGTGGCGTTGTTTGTCGCTTACTCGGCCGGGGCAGTGGGTCTGGTGATGATCGACACCTATGACGATCGTTACCGAAGCCTGTCCAAAGTGCAGTTGACCTCGGTCAAGGCCGATGCCGAAGTGCGTCGTGCCGGTGCCAGTCAGGTCGCTGCGGTGTATCGCGCGCAGAGTGGCATGCCGTTCGCTTCGCTGCCCACCGGCAGTACCTTCCAGGTGGTGTGGCCGGACGGGTCCACCGAGACGATGGTGATCGTGGATCCGACCTCCTCGCTGGGCGTGGAGCCGGTGAAGCATTCGCAGGTCACCGCAGCTGATACCGCCAAGCCGTAAGCACGTCAGCCAACCATGGGTTGGCTCTACCGGGTTTGTGCCCTCCGGCAGCCCGGTTCGCGCAAACAAAAAGGCGGGGAGATCCCCGCCTTTCTGCTGTCCAACGTGACGCGTGAATCAACCGATCAGGTCAACGCGATCGACTTGTTCTTGCGTTCGGCCAGGCGCTTTTCCAGGTAGTGGATGTTCTGCCCACCGGCCTGGAAGCCCTTGTCGCGCATGATGCGCTGCTGCAGCGCGACGTTGGTCTTGATGCCGTCCACGACCAGCTCGCTCAGTGCCACGCGCATGCGCGCGATCGCGGTCTCGCGATCCGGGCCGTGCACGATCAGCTTGCCGATCATCGAGTCATAGTTCGGCGGCACGCGGTAACCACTGTAGATGTGGGTATCCACACGCACACCGGGGCCACCCGGCGGATGGAACGCGGTGATCTGGCCCGGGCTCGGCACGAAGGTTTCAGCGTCTTCGGCGTTGATGCGGCACTCGATCGCGTGGCCGGTCAGCACCACGTCGCTCTGCTTGATGGTCAGCTTCTGGCCGGCGGCGATGCGCAGCTGCTCGCAGACCAGGTCGATGCCGGTCACCATCTCCGTCACCGGATGTTCCACCTGCACGCGGGTGTTCATTTCGATGAAGTAGAAGCGGCCGTCTTCGAACAGGAACTCGAAGGTACCCGCGCCGCGGTAGCCGATGCGGATGCAGGCTTCCACGCACACCTTGCCGATCTCATCGCGCAGCTCGGCGGTGATGCCCGGTGCCGGCGCTTCTTCCACCACTTTCTGGTGGCGGCGCTGCATGGAGCAGTCGCGTTCACCGAGGTGGATGGCATTGCCCTGGCCATCGGCAAGCACCTGGATTTCCACGTGACGCGGATTCTCCAGGAACTTCTCCATGTAGACCTGATCGTTGCTGAAAGCGGCCTTGGCTTCGGACTTGGTGGTCTCGATCGCCGCCTTCAACGAGGCTTCGGCATGCACCACGCGCATGCCACGGCCGCCACCGCCACCGGAGGCCTTGATGATGACCGGGTAGCCGATCTCACGGGCGATCTTGGTGTTGGCCACGATGTCGTCGGTCAGCGGGCCGCCCGAGCCGGGCACGCACGGCACGCCGGCGGCCTTCATCGCGCGGATCGCTTCCACCTTGTCGCCCATCAGGCGGATGGTGTCGGCCTTGGGGCCGATGAAGATGAAACCGGACTCTTCCACGCGCTCGGCGAAGTCGGCGTTCTCCGACAGGAAGCCGTAGCCCGGGTGGATGGCCTGGGCGTCGGTGACTTCCGCCGCGGCGATCAGGGCCGGGATGTTGAGGTAGCTCTCCGAGGACGGTGCCGGACCGATGCAGACCGACTCGTCGGCCATGGCCACGTGCTTGAGGTTGCGGTCGACCGTGGAATGCACAGCCACCGTGCGGATGCCCAGGGTATGGCACGCGCGCAGGATGCGCAGCGCGATCTCCCCTCGGTTGGCAATAACGACTTTGTCGAGCATGGACTAATCCTTAGCCGATCACGAACAGCGGCTGGTCGAATTCGACCGGCTGGCCGTTTTCGCCCAGGATGGCGACGATGGTGCCGGAAACATCGGCTTCGATCGGGTTGAACATCTTCATCGCTTCGATGATCGCCAGCGTTTCACCGGCCTTGACGGCCTGGCCGACCGACACGAAGGCCGGCTTGTCCGGCGAGGACGACGAATAGAAGGTGCCGACCATCGGCGCGCGCAGCACGTGGCCATCCGGCAGGGCGTTGCCGGCCTTGGCGGTGCCACCGGTGGAGGCTTCGGTCGGCGACTGCATCGGCATCGCCGGGGCAGCGGCCTGGGCCGGTGCGGGGGCCATCATCATCTGCGGCTGGGCCTGGACCATGCCGTAGCCGGAGACGGGCGCGCGCGACAGACGCACGGACTCTTCGCCTTCCTTGATTTCGATTTCGGCGAGGTTCGACTCTTCCAGCAGGTCGATCAGTTTCTTGATTTTGCGGAGATCCATAGGGGCCTCTTTGGCTCGTGGTGTCAGTGGTGGGAAGCGCGGCGCGCTCGGGTCAAAGCAATTCGTAGAAATCGCGCAGCTGCCGCGTACGGTCGCGCGCGAGGGTGGTCAGGCAGTGCATCTGCGCGCCATTGCGCGAGGTGCCATCGGCGTTGAAGGCGTAGACCGCGTCGCAATCGTGGTCGCGCAGCTGCATCCACGCGCGCTGGGCCAGGATCAGCTGCTTTTCGGCATCGGCGCAGTGCGTGCAGGCGCCTTCGGCCGCCTGGCGGCGCAACTGCTGGCGCGCCTGGGCGTACACCGCGTTCAATTCGGTATCGGCCTCGCTGGCCCCATCCGAGGCGCACAGATCCGATTCCATGGTGCCGCTCGGCTGCGCGCAGTCGATGCCTTCCGCGCTGCGATCAGCGGCACTGGCGGCGCCACACAGGCAGCCCCACAGCGCGACGCTGGCCAGGACACGCGGCAGGGTCATCACGCCGAAGCAGCCGCCAACCGGGTCAGCGCTGCATCCATCGCATAGCGATAGCTGTCCGCCCCGAACCCACAGATCACCCCGACCGCCTTGTCGCTGAAATAGCTGTGCTGGCGGAAGGGCTCGCGCGCGTGCGGATTGGACAGGTGGATCTCGATGAAGGGCAGGTCCACCGCGGCCAGCGCATCGCGCAGGGCCACGGACGTGTGAGTGAACGCGGCCGGATTGATCAGGATGAAGGCGGTGCCGTCATCGCGGGCGGCCTGCACCCGATCGACCAGCACGTGCTCGGCATTGGACTGCAGGCTCTCCAGGGCATGGCCGACGGCCTGCGCCTGGGCCAGCAGGGCCTGGTCGATCTGCGCTAGCGTGGTGTGCCCATAGACCCCCGGCTCGCGCGTGCCGAGCAGGTTGAGGTTGGGGCCATGCAGGACCAGCAGTTTCGCCATGGGTGCCGAACAACAGGAAAGGGCGGAGTCTGGCGGAACTGGTGGATCGTGTCCAGTTCGACGAAGTTACGCGTGTTTCAAGCGGTTGTTTGAAAATTGTGCGGGACCGTTGTGGCAGATGGATGTTGGCCGCTTGGCGTCGGCGGCACGGCGGTTGCAGCCTGTGGCACCTGTTCATCGCATGGCAGGACATCCAAGTCCTCCTCTCAGGGCACGTGGGTCGCATCGAACGACACCCCGCCACGGCTTTTCAACGCGATGGTGCTTACCTCGCTGTGCCCCTTGTCCACCAGCATCTCCGCGGTCCGCTGCAGATAGTCCTTGAAGTGGGGCGTTTGCCGGTGCGTGTCATAGGCAGCGGCATCGGCGTAGATCTCAAAGAAGATCCACTGCTCCGGATGCTCCTGCCGTGTAACGGCATACATCGCCAGGACGCCCGGTTCGATCCGCATGGACTCGCGCATCTCCGCCGTGACGATCCGGGTGAATGCCGGTATATCCGCGGGTTTGACCGTCACATCGACGATCCGGACCTCCGGCGTGTCGCCGCGCTGCATGACCGAAAGAGGGGCCGACTTTTCGGCAAGGAACACGGGCGTTGTTTCCGTCAACGTCTTGTCGGCGATGAGCGGCTGCGTGGCGCGTAGAAAATCGGCGTAGTGCGCGGACGCAAGATGCGTCTTCAAGGCGTCCGCATCCGCGTAGATTTCGAAGACGTACGCCACGCCCGGCCGCTGGCGATCGGTGACGGCGTGCATCGCCAGAACACCGGGCTCGGTCTGCAGGGAGGCGTCCATGTTGCGCCGGCCGGCCGCGTCGAACGCTTCCTGTCGGCCCGGGTCGGTGTGCAGCTCGAACATGCGCACGATGGGCTGTGCGGCGACGTCGGTGCTTCCCAGTATCAGGGACGTCAGCATCAATGCTATCCAGCCGGTCATGGTCTCCTCCTGCGCAGGGTTCAGTGGGCGAGCGTGCCGCGCCGCGCCTGGTCCGCGCGATCGGCGGCCTCGGCACTGACCACGTCGCGCAGCACCGCCACGGCATGTTGCAGCTGCGCCTCGCTGAGCGCCACGTTCCGGCTGATGCGCATGTGCGCCTGCACCTGCGACTCGGTCCCTGTCATGGCCGACAGCGCGGCCACGGTGGCGAGCTCGCGATCACCCCAGTCGAGGTTGTCGCGCGCAAAAATCGCGCCGAACAGATGTTCCTTGAGGTAGCGGTCGATTTGAGGCGAGAACGCGAACAACGGGCCTGCGACGGGTTGACCCGACAACCGGGTCTGGTTGGCGGTGCCTACGGCCAGCATCTGGTCCGGCGCGGGCAGCGTGGCCGGTGCCTTGCCCTGTGCATCGTGGACGCCCTGTGCCTTGCGGTCCTCCACCACCGTCATGAAGGTGCCCAGTGCATTCAACGCGCGCGGAAAGCCTGCATAGGCGTAGAGCTGACCCAGGATTTCCTTGATCTCATTGATTGTCAGCCCGGCATCCAGCGCGGCGCGCAGGGCCGGTTCGAGGCGGTGAAGATCGCCGGCCGCCGTGAAAGCGGCGATTGGCAGGATGGCCTGTTGGCGTGCGGAGAGAGCCGACTGGGTGTTCATGTGGATATCCGTGGTGTGGGCGGGCCGCAGCGGCGGCTCGCACGGTGGGGCGGTGGCTGTGTCGGCCGTGCATCCGATGATGCGATCGGGCAGCGACAGCGAGCGTGGGGAAAGGCGGGGTGGTCATCGCGCGCTCCTGCTGGGATGGCCCAAGGTGGGGCGCACCCATGGTGCCGCACCGTTTTATGTGGATAAACCTGCAGGCCACGAATAGAGTTATAAAAGCGGTTTATCAATGGGGCGGCCATGCGGCGCGAACACTACAACGACCTGCGCGCCCTCATGGCGGTGGCCCAGGAGCGCAGCTTCACCCGCGCCGCCGCGCGGATGGGGGTGTCGCAGGCTGCGCTGAGCTATACCGTGCGGGTGCTGGAGCAGCGGCTGGGGATCCGCTTGCTGACCCGCACCACGCGCAGCGTGACACCGACCGAAGCCGGTGAACGGCTGCTGGCGCAGATCGGGCCGCACTTCGCCAGCATCGACAGCGCTATCGACGACCTGAGTGAACTGCGCGATCGGCCCAGTGGCACCTTGCGCATCAACAGCAGCGATCCGGCCAGCGAACAGGTGGTCTGGCCCAAGCTGCAGCCTCTGCTGGATACCTACGCGGACATCCGGGTGGAGATCACCGACCAGTCCAATCTGGCCGACATCGTCGCGGAGGGGTTCGATGCGGGCATACGCCTGGGCGAGCAGGTGGCCAAGGGCATGATCGCGGTCCCGGTCACGCCGCCGCTCAGGATGGCCGTTGTCGGTGCCCCGGATTACTTCAAGCGGTGCGGGGTGCCGCGTACGCCCCAGGACCTGACCGTGCATGACTGCATCAACATGCGACTGCTGACCCAGGGTGGGCTGTATGCGTGGGAGTTCGAAAAGGACGGCCGCAGCGTGAACGTGCAGGTGGAGGGGCGGCTGACGTTGAGCAGTGTGCGCCTGATCGTCCAGGCGGCACTGGAGGGCCGCGGCCTGGCCTGCGTGCCGGACCTGATCGTGGCCGATGCATTGGCGGACAAGCGGCTGATGCGGGCGATGCAGGATTGGTGCCCGCCCTTTCCCGGTTTCCATCTCTACTACCCAAGCCGCCGCCAGAACTCGCCGGCGTTCGCGCTGCTGGTCGAAGCGCTTCGATGGGGTGGTGATGACGCACTGCTGAGAAAACCTCAGTAGTCCATGAACCCGGGGGCTGCTTATCAGTCCCCGCGGCGTGGGCCACCATGGCGCCCACTGAAAACACGTCCGGGCTCTGTCGCGCGTCGTCCGCGCTGCCCAACGCCACGTCCCTGTCTCGTCCCTGCGCACTGTGCAGGGCGGCAACGCCATTCCTGTTCCAGAGAGTGCTCCCCATGCCCCCTGTCGCCACCTCCCTCCCCGCGCAGAGCGACGCGCATCACGCTGCCGCCGCGCCGGCGCACTGGGCCGGCATCTTCGCCATGACCCTGTGCGTGTTCTGCCTGGTCGCCTCGGAATTCATGCCGGTCAGTCTGTTGACGCCCATCGCCACCTCGCTCGGCGTTACCGAAGGGTGGGCCGGCTATGGGATTGCCATCTCCGGTGCCTTCGCCGTCATCACCAGCCTGTTCATCGCCCGCATCGCAGGTGATCTCGACCGCAAGACACTGCTTCTGCTGCTCACCGTGCTGATGGGCATCTCCGGTGTCATCGTCAGCCTCGCCCCCAGCTATCCGGTCTACATGATCGGGCGCGCGCTGATCGGTGTGGTCATCGGCGGCTTCTGGTCGATGTCGGCCGCGATCGCGATACGGGTGGTACCGGCCGCGAGCGTGCCCAAGGCGCTCGCCGTCTTCAATGGCGGCAATGCGCTGGCGACGGTCGTGGCAGCCCCGCTGGGCAGCTACCTCGGCGGCATCATCGGCTGGCGCGGCGCCTTTCTGTGCCTGTTGCCGATCGCCGTGATCGCACTGGTGTGGCAATGGATCAGTCTTCCTGCCCTGAAGCCGGCGCCTCGCCAGGCGACCGGCAGCATCTTCGCTGTTCTCCGGCGACCGCTCGTGCTGCGCGGGATGGCCGCCGTCGGGGTGTTCTTCAGCGGTCAGTTCATGCTGTTCACCTACCTGCGCCCGTTCCTTGAAACGGTGACGCATGTGAGCGTGGGCATGCTGTCGATGCTGCTGCTCGCGCTGGGGGTGGCCGGCTTCATCGGCACCGTGCTCATCGGGGGATGCATCCGGAAGAGCGTCTACCTGCCGCTGATGATCATCCCGCTGGTCATGGCCGTCATCGCGCTGGGGCTTACCGTCTTCGGTCACTCCAGCCGCATGGCCTTCGTGCTTCTCGCTGCCTGGGGCCTGGTGGCGACGGCTGCACCGGTCGCCTGGTGGGCATGGCTGGCCCGGTCCATGCCCGATGATGCCGAGGCCGGTGGCGGGCTGATGGTGGCGGTCGTGCAGCTCTCCATCGCGCTGGGTTCCACGGTGGGCGGGTTGCTTTTCGACGGCAGTGGCTACCGCGCGACCTTCATCGTCAGCGCGGCGGTGCTGCTTGCCGGTTCGCTGCTGGCGGCACTTACCGCGCGCACCCGCACGTCATAGTGCGGGATGGCGCAGCGCGTTGATGAGGGCGGCAAACGCAGGCGATCCCTGCCGGCGGTTGGGGTAGTAGAGGTGGTAGCCGGAAAACAGCGGACACCACTCGTCCAGCACCTGCACCAGCTGGCCGCTGGCGAGGTAGGGTGCGGCAAGATCCTCGGTCACATACGCCAGTCCAATGCCATCCACGGCGGCATTGATGACATGGAACATGCTGTTGAACACCAGCTGCCCCTCTCCCTTGACGCTGAATTCCTTGCCGTCCTTTTCGAACTCCCATGCATAGATGCTGCCTGCGGGCCGGTGACGGATGTTGACGCAGGGCAACCCCGTGATCTCGTACGGCGTACGGGGTTTGGGATGGCGCTGGAAGTACGCAGGCGAGCCCACTACCACCAGCCGCCAGTCCGGACCAATGCGGACGGCGATCATGTCGTTGCTCAGCGCCTCGCCCAGGCGGATGCCCGCGTCGAAGCGTTCCTCGACCACGTTGGTGAATCCGTAGTCCACGTAGAACTCCAGCGTGATGTCCGGGTACGCGGCCAGGAAGGTCGCCAGCCTGGGCCGGATCACCATCTCGATGGCATCGTCGCTGCAGGTGATGCGAAGGGTGCCGACGGGGCGGTCACGGAGATCGCCGAGCGCATCCACGCTCTCGCCGATGGCGTCGAAATGCGGGCCGATCGAGCGCATCAGCCGCTCGCCCGCTTCGGTGGGCGCGACATTGCGCGTGGTCCGTGCCAGCAGCCGGACCCCCAGGCGCGCCTCGAGCTGTTTCAGGGTGTGGCTCAGCGCCGATGCAGAGACCCCGAGCCGTGCCGCGGCCCTGGTGAAGCTCTGCTCCCTGGCGACGGCCAGAAACGCCTGCAGATCGTTGGTTTTCAGGACAGCCATTGCTGATTCCGCATCAGGAGTCGGGCGCGATGCCCACAGTAACACCACGAATTGTGAGCAGAGCTCAGCACGCCTTCCACATTCCCCCGGCTAATCACGGTGGTTGCGGAGGGCTACCGTGGGTCCGGCCTACCAACGCCCTGCATTTCTCACTGAGTACCTCTCATGAAACGACTTGCCCTGCTGCTGGCGCTGGCCGCCAGTTCCTTCACGACCCTGGGAGCCACGATGCCTACCGGTGCAGACAATTTCTACAAAAGTGACACGGTCACCGTTGAACGGGTGACCTTCAAGAACCAGTACCACATGGAGGTGGTGGGGAATCTCGTCCGGCCCAAGGCGACATCGAACGCCACCGCGTCGGCCGCGGTGATCGTCGGCCACCCGATGGGGGCGGTCAAAGAGCAGAGCTCCATGCTGTATGCGCAGAAGCTGGCCGAGCAGGGCTTCGTGACCCTGGCGATCGATCTGCCCTTCTGGGGAGAGAGCGAAGGCGAGCCGCGCAATCTGGTCGCGCCCGAGATGTACAGCGAAGCTTTCAGTGCCGCGGTGGACTACCTGGGGACCCGCGACTTCATCGACCGCACGCGTATCGGTGTGCTCGGCATCTGTGGCAGCGGCAGTTTCGCCATCAGCGCGGCCAAGATGGATCCGCGGCTGCGGGCCATTGCCACGGTCAGCATGTATGACATGGGCGACGTGACGCGCAACGGTCTGGGCCAGTCGGTGTCGCTGGAACAGCGCAAGGCGATGTTGGCCAAGGCGGCCGAGCAGCGCTACACCGAGTTCACCACCGGCAAGGGAATCTTCCTCGACTATCTTCCCATCCAGCTGCCCGCCGATGCCGATCCCGTGACCCGCGAGTTCTGGGCGTTCTACCGTACCCCGCGTGGCATCGCCATTCCCAAGGGCCGCACGCTGGAGACCACGCAGAACCGCATGCTGACCAGCGAAGTCCGCTTCGTGAACTTCTATCCGTTCAATGACATCGAGACGATCTCGCCACGCCCGATGCTGTTCATCGCCGGCAGCGAGGCCCACTCGCTGGAGTTCAGCCAGAAGGCCTACGCGCTGGCCGGGCAGCCCAAAGCGCTGCATATCGTTCCCGGTGCTGGACACGTGGATCTTTATGATCGCGCCGACGTGATTCCGTTCGAGACACTGACGCGGTTCTTCAGGAGCAACCTGAGCGCCGACTGACACCGGCGCAGGGTGCGGGGCGGCCATCGCGTCCAGGCTGCACCCGGACGCGATGGTTTCACGTCCGCCAGGCCCGGCTCAGGGCTTGATCTGGCCGGTCCAGGACTTGCTCATGATCTTCCACTGGCCATCGGTCTTGAGCAGGACCACGTAGTCCACGCCGTCCCAGCCGGGGTAATCCAGCATCACGCGGACGGCGGCCAGATTGGTGGCCATGTCCACGATTTCATAGCGGCGCTTGCGCTGGGCCTCGTTGGCCGCCGGCGTGCCGTTGAAGCCTTCTGCGAACTGTTCCCCGGTCCGCATCTGCAGCGCGCTGCCACGGGCTTCGGAGTAGCCGATCATCACGCCGTCTGCCCGGAAGACGTCCTTGGCCAACGTGTTGTCGGCAGTGATGTAGGCGCGCATGAAGGTCTGCATGACCTTGTCCACCGCCTCACGATCGGTGCTCTGCGCCATGGCCGAGGTGGGGAGCAGCAGGAACAGGCTGGCGGCAAGGCCAACGGATCGAATCGATACTTTCATGGTGTTTCCTCAGGGGTGTGGTGTGTGGGAGATCAGGGTTGAGCGGCTGCCTGGTTGGACGCCTGCACGGTGTGGACGCGAAGCGCCTCGACCACGGCCTGCGCCACCGGCGTGGCAGAGGCATAGTTCTGCCCGGTCACCAGCCGGCCATCGACTTCGACATGCGGGTCATCGCTATCCACCGTCCGGAAGGCACCGCCGCGGGACACGACGGTCTGGCGGATCAGGAACGGGAACTGGTGGAAGTAGGGCGCATTCTGGCGTTCGTGCTCTTCGGGGTAGCCGCTGATGCGCTTGCCCGAGACCAGGTACTGGCCGCCGGCAAGCTGGAGATTCACGATGCCGGCCGTCCCGTGGCAGACCGCCGAGATGACCCCGCCGTTGCCCTCGTAGACCTGCATGGCAATGCGCTGCAGCGCCACGTTCTCGGCGACCCCGTACATGGCATTGCTGCCGCCCACGTAGTACACCGCCCGGTACTGCGTGGGATCGATCTGTGCCGGGGTGACGGTGCCGCGCAGCCCGCGCATGATCCGGGCATCGTCCAGACGGTGCGCCACGTCGTCGCTGACGTAGTCATCCAGAATCGGTACGGCGCCGCCGTCGGGCGATACGAAGTCCACCGCATAGCCGGCGGCATGGAAGACATCCCAGGCATGCACGACCTCGCCAAAGCTGACGCTGGCCGGGAGCGTGGAGGTTCCATGCACCGTGGCGCTGGCGAGGATGAACAGGATGCGGTCCTGCTGGCCGCCAGCGGGCTGCCCCACGGCCGCGGGGACGGTGCTCCGCGGCGCAGCGTCGGTGGTGCAGGTACCGCCCAGCCAGACGCTGAGCAGGAGCAATACGAAGGTGGCGATGGTACGTAACGTCTGCATGGCACTGACTCGCAGGAAGGAGCCAGCACCCTATCCAATCGCTTTCAAATCAATGTATTGCAGCGTCTTCCCGGAGTGCGGAAATCGATTCTAGGAGTGCGTGGCGGCCGTGCGGTAGGCCGCCGGGGTGACGCCCTCGCACTTCTTGAACGCGCTGTAGAAGGTCGACATGGACTGGAAGCCCGCTTCCTGCGCCACGATATCCAGCGGTTTGGGAGGCTGCTGTTGCAGGATCGCCTTGGCTTCGATCACCCGCAGCTGGGTGAGGTACTGCTTGAACGAGGTCTGGTTGTTGTCGTTGAGCAGCTGCGACAGCCGGGTCTGGGGCATGCCAAGGCGACGGGCGAGGCGGGGCAGGGTCAGGGCAGGGTCCAGATGCAACCGCTCGCGCGCCATCAGCTCGGCCAGGGCCTGTAGTTCAACGGCGGCGTCGGACGCGGCAATCCGACGGTCCTGATAGGGCTCGATCGTTGCCCGCCCCGCGCGCAGGCGGAGCCCGACCAGAACGCTTACCGCGAGAACGAACGTGAAGGACAGCGCGCCGACGATATAGGACGTGTATCCGGCCGTGTAGTACGCGATCCAGATGATCCAGATGCCCGCCAGCGCGCCGAGCAGCAGCGGGGCGGACGGCGAGGCCAGCAGCCGGGCGCGGTGGCGATACACCTGCACGGTGGTGAGCAGCAGATAGCCCAGCCAGGCATAGTTGATGCCCGGCGTGATGACGTACCGCCACAGCTCGATATTGCGGGTGTACGGCAGCAGGACATTCACCGCCACGGCAAGCACCAGCAGCGCGACGAGGTGCCACCGGCCGTTCGTGTCCGTCCCGGCAGTCTCCCGTTGGCTGGAGCGCACCAGAAAGTAGAGGCAGGGGCCGATCAGGAAACAGGCGGTCAGCCCGAGCTGGAGAACGACCAGCGGAATATCCGGCCAGAAGTGGAAGGCCACGGATTTTCCCGTTCGCACACCCACCATCAGGATCAGCAGCGACAGCCAACGCTGCGTGGGCTCGCCCTTGGCGCGCCACCACAATACCGACGCCGCGACGATGCCATTGAAGGCGCCCAGCATCGCGAAGAAGAAGAGAAAGTGTTGGCTGAGCATTGGCGCAGTATTGAGAAAATGCGCGGCCCGTCAAGCGGGTCGCTTTTACCCCCGTGTATTCTCTGCGCATGGATGACACTCATTTTCTGGCGCGGCGGCGCCGGCTGTTGGCCGCGCTTGCGGGCGCCGCAGTGTTGCCCTCGTGCGCGCGTGGCAATGCGGTCGAGGGGGCGGTGGCCGTGCCGATGCTGGCGTCCGAGCGGGCGGGGATGGCGCCGTATCTGTTCCTGACCGTCACCAGCGCCACACGCAGCGTTGAGGAACTCGCGCAGCTGGTGCAGTCCACGCTGCTGCCGGCATTGGCACCTGCAGACATCCTGCACGCGTATGGTCCGGTGGCCGGCGCGATTCAGCTGTGGATGGCGCTGGAGCCTCACATGCTGGACCACTACGGTGTGAGCGTGGATGCCGCGCTGTCCCTGCTGGCCGGCGCCGTGGACGGCACCGTAAGCCCGGTGCCGGGCCGCAACACACTCGATGCGTGGGCGATCCAGCGCACCCACACCCGGGCCGAGGTGAACGCCAACGACATCACGCTGGCGCTGCCAGGCGAGCGCCACGCGCCGCTGTTTGCCTTGGGCAGCTCGCACTACGCGCTGGCGCCCCCGCCGTGGTCGAGCCAGGCCTGTTACTCCTTCATGCTCGAGCCACGCCGTCGCGTGGTCGCACCGTTCGAGCAGCACTGCCAGGCACTGCTCGACGCTGCGGCCGACGTCCTCCCCGATGATCTGCAGATCCAGATGGGACGACTGGGGGATTTCATGAAGGCCGTGCCTACGCTGTACGTGAGCGTGAAGGATGACGACTCATGACGCCGGCGACTTGCGTTGGCCGCTCCATGATTTGCTCACGATCATCCACTTGCCATCGATGTTCAGCAGGGCAAGGTAATCCTCGCCATCCCAACCAGGGTAGTCCAGCGTCAGCTTCACCTGCGCAGCGTGTGGGGTGACGCCAGCAGGCTGCCTGATCCCAGTCGGATCAAGGGCCCGCACTACGTTCCAGGACGCCGGGATTCGCTTCCCGGAGTCCTCCCGTCAGCGCACCTCGGCAAGCACCGCGCGCACCCGCAGGGCCAACTCCTCCAGCGTGAACGGTTTGCCGATCAGGTGGACGCTGGGGTCCAGTACGCCGTCGTGCTCCAGCGCATTGCGGCTGTAGCCGGTGGTGAACAGCACTTTCAGATCCGGGCGCCGCTTCAGGGCCTCATCGGCCAGCTGTCGCCCGTTGACCTCGGGCATCACCACATCGGTGAACAGCAGCGCGATATCGGGATGGCTGTCGAGCAGGGCCAGCGCGGTGGCGGCCCCTTCGGCGGCGAGCACCGGGTAGCCCAGCTCGCTCAACGCATCGATGGAGAACTGGCGGACGCCGGGCTCGTCTTCCACGATCAGCACCCGCTCGCGGCCCCCACTCAGCGGAGCGGTACCGCTGGTTGTCGGCGAAGGCGTGGCGGCGATGTCGGCCATGAGGCGCGGCAGATACAGGGTCACCGTTGTTCCCTGCCCGACGGCAGAGCGGATCTTCACGTGACCGGCCGACTGTTTGACGAAGCCATACACCTGCGACAGGCCAAGCCCAGTGCCTTGTCCCACCTTTTTCGTGGTGAAGAAAGGATCGAATGCCTTGGCGACCACCTCCGGCGGCATGCCGCTGCCGTTGTCGGCCACGGTGATCAGAACGTATTCGCCATCGGGAACCTCCGCCTGGGCGGAGCCAGCGCCCGCGGTGATCTCGCCGTTGGCGGTTTCCACCGTGAGGCGCCCACCGCCAGGCAGCGCATCGCGCGCATTGACGGCCAGGTTGAGAATCACGTTCTCCAGCTGATTGGCATCGGCGAACGTCCGCCACAGGTCGGCGGCCAGTACGGTCTGCAGGCGGATGCTGCTGCCCAGCGAATGCACCAGCAGGTCGGACATGCCCGCCACCAGCTGGTTCACATCCAGTGGCACCGGCTGCAATGGCTGCTGGCGCGAGAACGCCAGCAACCGCTGGGTGAGCTGTGCCGCCCGGGTGGCGCCATCGATGGCCATGTCGATGTAGCGCTTGGTGCGCGGGTCGTTGTCGCCGAGCCGCATCGCCAGCAGATCCAGCGGGCCGATCACGGTCGCCAGCATGTTGTTGAAGTCGTGGGCGATACCGCCGGTGAGCTGGCCGACGGCCTCCATCTTCTGACTCTGCCGAAGCGCATCTTCCACGCGGGTGCGTTCGGCGACCTCTTCGAGCACGCGGCTTTCCAGCTGCTCGTTCAATTCCTTCAAGCGGGCGTCGGCGATCTTGCGCGCGGTGATCTCGATCACCACCCCAACCACGCGGACGCAGCGGTCGCCCTCGAAGTGACCCCGGCCCTTGGCCGCGACCCAGCGCACGATCCCGTCTTCCTTGCCGACCGTGCGGTACTCCACGTCATAGAGCGCGCGCTGGGCCGGATCAGCCGCGGCGGCAAAGGCGGCGAGGGTCGCTGCACGGTCGTCGGGGTGGATGCCTTCGTTGAAATCACGCAGCGACACCGGAACATCGGCGGAGATGCCGAACATCGCCTTGGTCCGGGGCGGCCAGATCAAGGCGTCCGCCACCAGGTCGACATCCCAGAAGCCCATGTCGCCTGCCTCGGTGGCAAACCGCAGGCGCTCCTCGCTTTTGGCCAGGGCGGCCTCGGCGGCTTCACGCACGCTCAGATCCAGCATCGCGCCGATCATCCGCAGCGGCTCGCCCACCGCACCACGCAGGACGGTGCCGCGGTCGAGCACGGAGGCGAAACTGCCATCGGCGCGGCGGAACCGGTATTCGTTGTTCCACGCGGTACCGTCGCCCTCGATCACGGCATGGATATCCGCATCGACGCGCGCCCGGTCGTCGGGGTGGATATGGTCCAGCCACCACTGCGCGCTGGTTTCGCTCAGCGCATGGCCGAACAGCGTGGTCAGTGCCTCGTTCCAGATCACGTGACCATCGGAGATGCGCCAGTCCCAGATCGCATCGTTGGTGGCCTGCGCGGCCAGCCGATAGCGCTCCTCCACTTCAGCATGACGGGCTTCGGCCGCCTTGCGGTCGGTGATGTCCAGCGAGGTGCCGACCAAGCCCACCACGGTTCCGTCGGCATCACGCAACGGCGATTTGGTGGACAGCCAGCAGGCGCGCCGGCCATCGGCAAAGCTCACGTCTTCTTCGAGCTGCTCGGTCTGCCCGCTGGCCATGACCCGCTCGTCGGTGGCCATCACCGTGGCGGCCTGGGCCGGGTCGCTGAGCAGTTCGGCATCGGTGCGCCCCACATACACCTCGGGTGGCAGACCGATCAGATCGGTGGTGCCACGGTTGCCGATCAGGATCCGGCCCTGGCGGTCCTTGGCGTACACCACACCCGGCGCGGCCTCCACGAACGAACGCAGCAGGGTCTGCGCCTGGTCACGCTCGGCCTCCACCCGCCTGCGGTCATCGATGTCGATCAGCACGCCGGGAAACCCGACGGCGTTTCCGCTGGCATCCAGATCGACCCGGCCGATGGCCTCGATCCAGCGATAGGCACCGTCCGCGCCGCGGGTGCGGTACTGGTGGGCATAGCGACCGCCACGGCGCACGGCGTCGGCGATCGCCTCCGCCAGACCCGGGCGGTCCTCGGGGTGAACGGCGGACACCACCTGCTCCAGGCGCAGTTCACTGCGCGCGAGTGCGGGGTCCAGGCCATGCGCTTGGGCGAGGGCATCGTCGACAGTGAGGCTGTCCTGGGCGACATCCCAGAACCAGGTGCCGATGATTGCGCCGGCGGCCAGCGCCAGTTTGACGCGCTCGGTATCCCGTTCGCCGTGGGAACCCGTGGTAGGTGAAGAGCTCAAGCGGTACCTGCGATCAGCGGGGGGCGGCCGCCCTAGCGTATCGCTGCGGGGTGTCGCTGTGGAACCCTCCCAGCGCTGCGCGGCAGCGCCTCAGGGAATCAACCGCGCCGCCCGCAGCCGCGTGAACAGCGCGAAGAACGCATCGTCACTGGGCTGGTAATCCAGGAACCCCATCCGGCGGCTCTTTGACATGTCCGTCACCACTTCCAGCGGGCGCCCGAGATCGGCATCGGTGTGCCAGGGCGAGATCAGCTGGTGAATGTCAGACTCGGCCAGGCCGTGGGTGGCGGCCAGCGACGACCACAGCGCGGCATCATTGGCCATCTGCTCGGCGAGCGGACGGACCTGACCACTGAACGGCACGGCCTCGATATCGAACCACGCGGCGATCCGGCCCCACATCCAGCGCCAGCGGAACACATCGCCATTGACCACGTTGAAGGCCTGGTTGGCGGCGGCCGGGGTCTGCGTCGCCCACAACAGGTGCCGTGCCAGCTGTCCGGCATCGGTCATGTCGGTCAGCCCATCCCACTGCGCGAGGGAGCCGGGGAACTGGAACGGGCGCCCGGTGTGGCGGCACAGGGTGGCATGCACGGCCAGCGTGGTGCCCATGTTCATGGCATTGCCCACCGCTGCGCCGATCACGGTATGCGGGCGATGCACGCTCCAGTGGAAGCCATCGCGCGCGGCGGCGGCAAACACCTCGTCTTCCTGTGCGTAGTAGAAGTTGTCCACGGGCAGGCGCGGTTGTTCTTCACGGAAGGGCGTCTGCGGCAGGTTGCCCTGCGCGTACGCCTCGAACGGTCCCAGGTAATGCTTCAGGCCCGTGACCAGTGCCACATGCTGCACGCTGCCGGCTGGCTGCAGTGCATCCAGCAGATGGCGCACCATCGCGCTGTTGACCCGGATGTTTTCGGCCTCGTTGGCCTGCCGGGACCAGGTGGTGATGAACACGTGCGTGGGGGCCAGTCCGGACAGCGCGGCGCGCGTGGCCTGCGCATCGCGCAGGTCGGCGCAGACGCCGTGGGCGCCGGCGGGCAGCGAATCGGGCCGACGGGCCAGGCCGTGGACATCCCAGCCCTCCTGCAGCAGTCGTTGTATCAGTGCACTGCCCACGATGCCCGTTGCACCGACCACCAACGCTTTCTGCTTCACGATGTCGCCTCTTTCATTGCTTTACAGGCGCACACCTTAGGATATCGAGGTACGCCTCGAAAGAAGGCACCAAACGGTAACCACACATGAAAACGGGTACTCCCGAAGCGCATTGGCGAGAGGATTGCGCCCCCCGGCGGGTGCTGGAGCTGTTCAGCACCAAGTGGACCTCGATGGTGCTGCACACCCTGGCCGTGCGCCATGACGGCATTGCCCGCAGCAACGCGCTGCACCGCAGCCTGCCGGCCGTCTCCAAGAAGATGCTGATCCAGACGCTGCGTGACATGGAGCATGCGGGGATCGTGCTGCGCACCGAGTACCCCACCGTGCCGCCCTCGGTGGAGTGCACATTGACCCCACTGGGGCGGCAACTGGTCGAACCGATCGAACTGATCTACGACTGGGCGCGCCGCAATGCCGGCGCCCTGGATGCGCTGCAGCCGCGCGCGACGTCACGGCGGCGCTGAGCGGGACGTGCCAGCCGGATCGGGCAGCGTACGGCTCCCCTCCAGCTGATCGATGCGGTGACCCTCAGGTTCTGGCTCCTGAACGTGCTGGGTTGGTCGCTGTTCGCGCTGATCGCCTTCCTTGCGCGACCGAGTAAAGCGTCGGTGCCGGACGCGCCCTTGAAGAACGCGTCGGCCTCGCGGCCACAGGGAGCGATATATGACCTGCGGTCAGGGACCGGATCCAATGGCGGCCTGACCGGATGAGCGGTCAGTGCGGTGTGGTGACCCGCAGCCCACGCAGCAGCAGGTCGAGCGCCGCCACGCTCTGTGCCAGCCGCGCATCGCCATCATCGCCATCGGCGATCCAGAACGCGGCCTCGGCCAGGCTGCCGTACACCAGCGAGGCCAGGGCCTGCGGATGGGCCTCGGCGACCACGCCCTGATCGATCAGGTGCGCGAGCAGGCGCTGCATGGAATCGATGCAGTGGCGCTGCGATTCCGGCGAGGCGCCGCCGAGCACCGCCCGCGCATCGCGCAGGACGATGCGCTGGATGGTCGGCTCCAGGGCCATCTCCAGATACCCCATGCAGCGAAGACGAAAGCCCGTCCAGGGATCCTCGGCGGCGTCGGAGATCGCCTTGAGGCGGTCGTCCATCTCAGCGTCGATCTCATCGACGACGGCCGCGAGCAGGCCCTGCTTGTCACCGAAGTGGTGATACAGCGCGCCACGGGTGAGCCCGGCCTGCGCGGTGAGGTCGTCCATCGAGGTCTCGGCGTAGCCACGCTCGCTGAAGACCACGCGGGCCGTCGCCAGCAGCGTGGCGCGGGTCTGCTCCATGTCGGCGCGGGTGCGACGGGCCATCGATATCTCCTTGCTTGCGGGGCGGACCGCTGTTTACATCCGGAGCGTATGTATATAGGATTTTAAACATACGTTGTGTATGTAAAAGGTGGAAAACCAGTGAAACGCGCTGTGACCCGTCCCTATCGAGAGTTGTTCGCTGCGCCCGGTACCACCGGGTTTGCGCTGGCGGGGCTGCTGGCGCGGCTGCCCTTGCCGATGACCGGCATCGGCCTCATCACGCTGCTGGCCCAGGTGCGCGGCAGCTATGCATTGGCCGGCGCGGTAGCCGCGACGTTCGTGCTGACCTATGCGTTGCTGTCGCCGCAGGTATCCCGTCTGGTGGACCGGCATGGACAGCGCCGTGTCGTGCCGATGGCCACCGGCGTCAGCGTGATCGGCCTGCTGATGCTGCTGGCGGCCTCGTGGTGGGAAGCGCCGGCGGCCGTGCTGTTCCTCGGGGCACTGCTGGCCGGGGCGATGCCCAGCATGTCGGCCATGGTGCGCGCGCGCTGGACCGCGATCTATCGCGGACAGTCGCGCCTGCAGACCGCGTACGCGCTGGAAACCGTGTTCGATGAGGTCACCTTCATCGTCGGGCCGCCGTTATCGATCGGCCTGGCGGTCTCGCTGTTTCCGCAGGCGGGTGTCCTCGCCGCTACCGTGCTGCTGCCGATCGGCGCGCTTGCGTTGATCGCGCAGCGCCGAACCGAGCCCCCGATCGAGGCCGTACTACCCCATGCCACACCTGCTGCGTCCGTCATCCGTCTGCCGGGCGTGCGGTGGCTGGCCGTGTTGATGGTCGCGATGGGCGTGATCGTGGGCACCGTCGATATCGTCAGCGTCGCCTTCGCCGCGCACGTGGGGCAGCCCGCCGCCGCCAGCGTCGTGCTGTGTGCGTATGCCGCCGGCTCCTGCCTGGCCGGGGTACTGTTCGGTGCGCTCAAGCTGCAGACGCCACTGCGCCGCCTGTTGCTGCTGGGCGGGATCGCGACCGCATTGACCACATTGCCGCTGCTGCTGGTGGGAAGCATCGCCGCACTCGCCGTGACGGTCTTCGCGGCGGGTGTGTTCTTCGCCCCGACGATGATCGTGGCGATGTCGTTGATCGAGCAACAGGTCCCGCCGCGCCAGCTCACCGAGGGCATGACCTGGCTGCTGGCGGCGCTGAACGTGGGCGTGGCGCTGGGCGCGGCGATCGCCGGCTACGGGGTGGATGCACACGGGCCACGCGCCGGGTACCTGGTTGCCTTGTGTGCGGGAGGAGCGGTGCTGCTGGCGGCGGCGTTCGCGCACGGCGTGTTGCGTCCGCGTGAGCCACGCCACCTGGGGATCTGCTGATGCAGGCGCAATCCACACCGCGCCACCCGTGGTGGGCGGTCACCGCGGTCAGTCTGGCCACCTTCTCGGTCGTCACCACGGAGATGCTGCCGGTCGGCCTGCTGACCCCGATCGCCGAAGCGTTGGACACCGCCACCGGCACTGCGGGCCTGATGATCTCGTTGCCCGCACTGCTGGCAGCGCTTTTCGCACCGCTGGTGGTGATCAGCACCGGCAGCGTGGATCGACGCTCGCTGCTGTGCGGGCTGCTGGGTCTGCTGGTGATCGCCAACCTGGGTACGGCTTTCGCCCCCACGCTGGGCTGGATGCTGGCGGCCCGCGTGCTGGTCGGGCTGTGCATGGGCGGCATCTGGGCCATTGCCGGCGGGCTGGCGGTGCGGCTGGTGGCAACGCGATCGGTAGGCCTGGCCACATCGCTCATCTTTGGCGGCGTGGCGGCTGCTTCCGTGCTGGGCGTTCCGCTTGGCGCGCTGATCGGGGAGCTGCTGGGATGGCGTTGGGCGTTCGGCAGCATGGCACTGCTGGGGGCCGCCGTCCTTGCCCTGCACCTGGCCGTGATGCCCGGGCTGCCGCCGTCCGGCACGACCAGCGTGCGCCAGTTCGGTCAGCAACTGGGCAACCGCGGGCTGCAGCTTGGGTTGATGCTGACCTTCCTGCTGGTCGCCGGGCACTTCATCGCCTTTACGTTCGTTCGGCCGCTGCTGATGTCGGTCTCGGGATTCGACGCGCGCTGGGTGGGGCTGTTGTTGTTCGGCTACGGCGCCGCGGGCATGGCCGGCAACTTCCTTGCCGGCATCGCGGCAGCACGACGTACCAGGCTGACGGTGTCGCTGATCGCGGCGGGTCTGGTGCTGGCGCCCTCGCTGTTCCTGACCCTCGGGGAGTCGCGCCTGGGCGGTGCCGTCGCGCTGCTGGCGTGGGGGCTGGCCTACGGCGGGGTATCGGTGGGCTTGATGACGTGGATGATGAAGGCCGTGCCCAGGGCGATGGAAATCGCCTCCGCACTCTATGTCGGTGCCTTCAATGTCGGGATCGCATCCGGGGCGTGGGTGGGCGGCCAAGCACTGGATCGGCTCGGTCTGACCGCCAATCTCTGGCTCACCGGTGGCTTCGCGGTCGCGGCAGGGGTGGTGTGCCTTGCTGGCCGCCGGATGGAATGGACGCAGCGGGACACCGGCATGCCTTCGCGCGCACCGTGACAGGGTGGCCCGAATCCTCCCCGGCGCTATCTGGTTTCCGTCGTCTGCAGCGCCGCCTTTTCAGCCTCGGTCAACGCGCGATGGCCGTAGCTCAGCACCCGGGTCATCTGCCATTGCCCGTCCTTGTGCTGCCAGACCATCACGAACTTCGCACTGCCTTCGCAGTGACCGGTCGCCACCTCGCAGAAGCGGTGCTCGCCTTCCTCGATCGCGCCGAAGTTCTTGATCGGGTAGACCTTGAGCGTCCCTGGAACCCGTTCGCGGCGGACCTTGTGGCAAATGTACTTGCGCGTGTTGGAGACCACCGTGTCGCGATCGAAGCTGGCCCCGCCGCTGTCGTGATAGAACTCGACGGTCGGCGAAAAGTAGCGGGCAAAGGTCTCCAGGTCGCAGCGGTTGTACGCGTCGAAGACCTGGTCATCCAACGCGGTGATGGTGCGCGTGAGGGTGGCTGCCTCCACGGCCTCCTCGCCAGCGGACGCTGACAGGGGCGCGAGCATGCCGGCAGCCACGAGCAGGGCGGCGAAAGCGGTGGGGCAGTGTGTCATCGGGGGTGCCTGCTTCAATCGGACCAGAGCGGGCGCCAGGTTTCGCATGGGCCGGGGCGTCCTTCAAGTGTCATTCGGAACGATGACCTGTGGGCACGGCAGAACGCACATGGCTCCGGCGTGTTACAGCGTGCTGGAATCCACCCGCTGGCGGCCAGCCTGGGTCAAATCGATGTCGCCGTCTTCCGCCTGGGCCGCGTAGCCGGCCTTGACCGCCCAGTTGGCGGCTTCATCGCTGACCGGACGCGTGGCGTTGATGTCGCGCAGGATCTGCCGCTGTTCGTCGGTCAGGTGCGTTGCCGCGCTCGTCCCGGTGCCGCCGCTCATGGCGCGCGGGCCTCGACGCTGACCACGCCCTGGGCCAGCCGCGCCCGCTTGGCGCGCCGATGGTTCACCCACCACACCAGCCCCGGCAGGCCGTACAGCAGTGCACCGGCGAGCAGAAAGATCTTGAAGGCGGCATTCATGGCGGTCTCTCTCCGTGCGGTATGGCGTTGGTGCGTCGTGATCGGCCCAAGGTGCGGTGGCGCGCACCGGATCCTGCAGCGGCCCCGGCCGCGATCCCAGCGCTAGTTCAGCGCAATCGCCGTGAAGGCGCTGTCCCTTCCTTCACTGTCGCACGTTCAGCGGGTGTGATCCCGGTGTTGCTGCAACCCGCCCGTTCAAGACGACGCATGCCACCGCCCGGCGAGGGATACCCCGAGCCGCCCGGCGCTCGTCGCCTGACCGTCATCACGTCGTCGTCTGGCGCCCTTACAACGGGAGCCACTGGCGACGCCAGGGGCGCTCAGTGAGATCGGCCCTCAAGTTCAGCGCGGTCCCGCCGATACCGGTGCGTCCTTCCGCCTGGAGTGCGTGATGTCGGTCGTCCCCCGTCGCCTGTCGTTGTTCGTCGCCCGTCTGGGCGATCGGTTCCGCTTCCGTCTCGCCCAGCCGACCCGGCTGGCCGCGCTCGGCCGCCTCAGCGTGGCACAGAAACTCAGGGCCAGCCTGCTGATCTGCGGTCTGGGCCTGTTTGCGGTCGCCGTCGTCTACGGCTGGACGCGCCATGATACCGAGCGTGCAGCCGAAACCTTCGCCGCGCGCCGGCAGGAGGCCGCACTGGCGGCCACGCTGGCGACCGAGATCGCCGATGCGCGGCGCCTGCAGACACGGTATGCCAGCACCTTCGATGACAGCGATCGCGAGGCGTTGCAGGCCGCGCAGCAGCGCCTGCAGGCGACCCTGGGCCAGCTGCAGCGCGATCCCCACGATGCCGGAAGCGCCGGGGCGCTGCGCGAGCTGGCTTCCCGCGCGGGTGACTTCGCCGAGGGCATCAGCGCATTGAATGCCCGGGTGGATGAGATGGGGCGCGGCGATGCTGGCCTGCGTGCGCAGTTGGAGGCGGCGGCTGCCACGCTGGAGGCCAGCGTCGAGGCCAGCGCGCGCCCGGTGGTGATCGCCCAGCTGCAGAAGATGCGGCGCGAGGAAAGCCTGCTGCTGCTCACCGGTGATGCGGCGCACACCGATCGTGCCAGCGAACAGAAGCTGCCGTTCGATCTGTCCCTGGCGCAGGCGCGCCTGGATGCAGAAACGCAGGAAGCGCTGCGAAGGCAGATGGAGGCGTATCAAGGGGCGCTGCTGGCCTACACCGCCGCCCGCATCGGGCTGGATGTGGAGGCGCAGTCACTGGCCGAGACCGCGGCCCAGATCGGGCCCGGGCTGCAGGCGCTGCAACAGGCGCAGACGCGGGCCTTGGCCGCGGCACGCGAGCGACAGGCCGCGCGGGCCAGCACCATGGGGGTCGTATTCGCGTTTACCCTGCTGCTGGTGGCGGTGGTGCTGATCGCCACCTTGCTGCTGGTGCTGCGCGCGGTCCGTCAACCGATCCGCGACACGCTGCGCTTTGCCGAGGACATCGCCGATGACCGGCTCGACACCGTGCTGACCATCCACAATCCGCACGATGAGATCGGCCAGCTGGCCGCGCGCCTGCGCCACATGCAGCAACGGCTGCGCGAGCGGATCGAGGCCGAGCGCGCCGTCGCGCGCGACAACACCCGCGCCCGCCAGGCGTTGGACAGTGCGCAGACCGGCGTGATGGTGCTCGACGGCGAGGGGCGGATCGGCTTCCTCAACCAGGCGCTGCTCACCGAACTGCAGCTCACGCACGCGGACTGGAGCGGCCAACCGGCGGCCGCCCTGCATCCGGCCTTCGCCAGCCTGTTGCCGAGGCTGCAGCGCGGCCAGCGTGCCAGCCGGGACATCGAGCACGCAGGCGTCCGCTACCAGCTGGTGATCACCCCGATCGTGGAGCACGACCAGCTGCTGGGGGCGGCGGTGGAGTGGCGCAGCCGCGCGCTGGAAACCACCGTGGAGAACGAGGTGGCCGCGCTGGTCGATGCGGCCGCGCGGGGCGAACTGCATGGGCGGATCGCGGTCGAGGACAAGCAGGGCTTCGTAAAGACGCTGGCGCTGAGCATCAACCACCTGCTCGATACCTTCCAGAGCAACCTGTCCGGATTGCAGGGGCTGCTCTCGGCGTTGTCGCAGGGCGATCTGCGCGTACGCATGCAGGGCGATTTCCACGGTGTGTTCGCGCGCCTGCGTGACGATGCCAATGCCACGGTGATGCAGCTGACCGACATCGTCGCGCGCATCCAGCAGGCCTCGGTGGCGATCAACCATGCCGCCGGCGAGATCGTCGCCGGCAACCACGACCTCTCCGATCGCACCGAGCGCCAGGCGGCGCATCTGGAAGAAACCGCTTCCTCGATGGAGGAGCTCGCGGCCACGGTGCGGCAGAACGCGGATTCGGCGCAGCAGGCCAACCAGCTGGCGATACGTGCGGCCGAGGTTGCGGCCCGCGGCGGCGAATCGGTGGCGCAGGTGGTGACCACCATGGCCGATATCGCCCTGTCCTCGCGGCGGATCGGGGAGATCACCGGGGTGATCGACGGAATCGCGTTCCAGACCAACATCCTGGCCCTGAACGCCGCCGTGGAAGCGGCGCGGGCAGGCGAGCAGGGGCGCAGCTTCGCGGTGGTAGCCAGCGAAGTGCGTTTGCTGGCACAACGCAGTGCCGACGCCGCGCGCCAGATCAAGCAGCTGATCGAAGCCTCGGTCGAGCGCGTTGATGCGGGTACCCGGCAGGTCGACAGCGCAGGCGCGACCATGGGCGAGATCGTCGGCAGCGTGCAGCGGGTGACATCGATCATGGCCAGCATTTCGGCCGCGTCGCAGCAGCAGACCGCGGGCATCGAGCAGGTGAGCCAGACGTTGCTGCAGATGGATGGCAGCACCCAGCAGAATGCGGCGCTGGTGGAGGAGGCCTCGGCCTCGGCGCGCGCGCTGGATCGCCAGGCCTCCCTGCTGGGCGAGGCGGTGGATGCCTTCGTCATGACTGCACCGCCGTGCGCGCGCGTGCGGGCGACGGCTTGAGGCCGGCGTCAACACCGCACTCACGGGTCTTCACCGGCAGTGAGCCGACGCTGTGGTTCGCTATTGTTCATCCATGAAGACCTCCACGCGCCGGCCGTCGCCCTCTACTGCCCCGGATACCTTCGTGCGCGTCCGGGGCGCACGCGAACACAACCTCAAGAACGTGGATGTCGACATCCCGCGCGATGCGCTGGTGGTGTTCTCCGGCATCTCCGGCTCGGGCAAATCCTCGCTGGCGTTCGGTACGCTGTATGCCGAAGCACAGCGGCGCTACCTGGAGTCGTTGTCGCCCTATGCGCGGCGGCTGATCGACCAGGTCGGCGTGCCGGATGTGGATGCGATCGAAGGGCTGCCACCGGCCGTGGCCCTGCAGCAGCAGCGCGGCACCGCCAGCGTGCGCTCCAGCGTCGGCAGCGTGACCACGCTGTCGAGTCTGCTTCGGATGTTGTACTCGCGCGCCGGTACCTATCCGGCCAAGCAACCCATGCTGTACGCCGAAGACTTCTCGCCGAACACGCCGCAGGGCGCCTGCCCGAACTGCCACGGCCTGGGCTACGTGTATGAGGTGACTGAACAATCGATGGTGCCCGATCCGTCGCTGAGCATCCGCGAGCGCGCCATCGCCGCATGGCCGCCGGCGTGGCACGGGCAGAACCAGCGCGACATCCTGGTCACGCTGGGCTACGACGTGGATGTTCCCTGGCGCGATCTACCGAAAAAGCAGCGCGACTGGATCCTGTTCACCGAGGAACAACCGGTGGTGCCGGTGTATGCCGGCTTCACTCCGGCCGAAACCCGCGCCGCCGTGCGTCGCAAGGAGGAGCCCAGTTACATGGGCACCTTCAGCGGTGCCCGCCGCTATGTGCTGCATACCTTTGCCACCACGCAGAGCGCGATGATGAAGAAGCGGGTGGCGCGCTACATGATCGGCGCCGAGTGTCCGGTCTGCGATGGCCGCCGGTTGAAGCGCGAAGCGCTGTCGGTCACGTTCGCGGGCATGGATATCGGCACACTCTCACAGCTGCCGCTCAGTGCCATGGCCCAGGCGCTGCGACCGGCAGCGGAGGGCCACTTCGAGGCGCCGGCGGCCACTGCCGCCCGCAGCCGCCGCGCCGGCCGCCAGGCCACGGCCAAGCGCGTGGCCGCCGGTGGCAACGCGCACGCCGGCGGCAGCGACGTACGCAGGACGCCGGATCTGTCCGAGGAAAAGCGCATCGCGGCCCAGCGCATCGCGCACGATCTGGTCGAGCGGATCGGTACGTTGCAGTCGCTGGGGCTGGGCTATCTGTCGATGGACCGCGCGACCCCTACCTTGTCGCCGGGCGAACTGCAGCGGCTGCGTCTGGCCACGCAGATCCGCTCCAGCCTGTTCGGCGTCGTGTACGTGCTCGATGAGCCCACCGCCGGCCTGCATCCGGCCGATGGCGAGGCCCTGTACGACGCACTGGCCCAGCTCAAGGCCGGCGGCAACACGCTGTTCGTGGTGGAGCATGATCTGGAGATGCTGCGCCGTGCGGACTGGCTGGTGGATGTCGGCCCCGGTGCGGGCCAGCACGGCGGCCAGGTGCTTTACAGCGGTCCGCCGGAGGGGCTGCGCGCGGTGGAGGCCTCGGTCACCGCGCCGTATCTGTTCCAGAACGGTGCCGGCCCGCGCCGCACGCCGCGAGCGCCGTCCGGCTGGCTGGGCCTGCAGGGCGTTCACCGCAACAACCTGCATGGCGTGGATACACGTTTTCCGCTTGGGGCGTTCACGGCGGTGACTGGTGTCTCCGGCTCGGGCAAGTCGAGTCTGGTCAGCCAGGCGCTGGTCGAGCTGGTCGGCGAGCACCTGGGGCAGGAGCCGGTGATCGAAGAGCTCGACAGCGAGCTGCCGCAGCCCAGCCGCATCGAACGGACCCGTGGCCGGTTGAACGGGGCCAAGGCGATCAAGCGCCTGGTCAACGTCGACCAGAAGCCGATCGGGCGCACGCCGCGCTCCAACCTGGCCACGTATACGGGGCTGTTCGATCATGTGCGCCGTCTGTTCGCCGGCACGCGCGCGGCCAAGGCGCGCCGCTACACCGTCGGCCGCTTCTCCTTCAACGTCGCGGCAGGCCGCTGCGAAACCTGCGAGGGCGAGGGCTTCGTCCACGTCGAGTTGTTGTTCATGCCCAGCGTCTATGCGCCGTGCCCGACCTGCCATGGTCAGCGCTACAACGCCAAGACCCTGGAGGTGCAATGGAACGGCCGCAACATCGCGCAGGTGCTGGCGATGACGGTGGAGGAGGCGTTGGCGTTCTTCGCCGACGAGCCGCCCGTGCAGCGGCCGCTGCAACTGCTGCGGGATATCGGCCTGGGCTATCTGCGTCTGGGCCAGCCGGCCACGGAATTGTCCGGTGGGGAGGCGCAGCGGATCAAGCTGGCCACCGAGCTGCAGCGCAGCCAGCACGGCAACAGCCTGTATGTGCTGGACGAGCCGACCACCGGCCTGCATCCGGCCGATGTGGACAAGCTGATGACGCAGCTGCACGGCCTGGTCGACGCCGGCAACACGGTGGTGGTGGTCGAGCACGACCTGCGTGTCGTCGCCGACGCGGACTGGGTGATCGATGTGGGGCCGGGCGCGGGCGAGGAGGGCGGCAGGATCGTCGCCGAAGGCACGCCGGCCCAGGTCAGTCGCGCCAGGCAGGGCGCCACCGCGCGCTATCTGCGCCGCTGGTTTCCCTGAGCGGCGCCGTGCACCTCAGTACACGTCGCGGCGGTAGCGTCCGTCGTCGAGCAGGGCATCCACGGCATCGTTGCCGAGCACCTCGCGCAGCACGGCATCGACGCCTTCGGCCATGCCGTGCAACGAGCCGCATACGTAGAGGCTGCCGCCCAGGTCCACCCACGCCCGCAGTGCCTCCGGTGCGGCGCGCAGGCGGTCCTGCACATAGCCGCCGCCGTCCGGATCGCGCGAGAACGCCAGGTCCACACGGCTGAGGTGACCCTGCGCCCGCCACGCCTCGATCTCCTCGCGGTACAGGAAATCGTGCGCGCGGGTGCGCTCGCCGAACACCAGCCAATGCCCGCGATCGCCCTGCGCGTCGGCTTCACGCAGCAGGCTGCGCAGACCCGCGATGCCGGTGCCGTTGCCGATCAGCAGCATCGGGGCGTGCTCGGGATGGCGATGGAAGCCGGTGTTGCGACGCACGCGGGCATGAATGTTGTCTGCCTCCCTGGCATGCACGCACAACCAGCCCGAGCCCAGTCCGTGGCGGCCGTCGGGCAGATCGGTCAGGCGGATCACCGACTGCACGGCACCATCGCCGGGCACCGAGGCGATCGAGTATTCGCGATGCGGCAGCGCAGGCAGTCGTGCGAGCCAGCGGGCAGCATCGGGTGCTGCAGCGGCGTCCACTGCCTCCGCTGTCTCAGGCAGCACACGCGCGGCAGCGGCCTCGACCAATGCCGTGATGCGTCCATCGACCGTCACCGGCGCCTGCGGATCCAGACCGTTGCGAGCCAGCACCGACAGCACATGCGCACGCGCGTGGCGCGGCGCCATCTCCAGGATGTCGCCGGCCTGCCAGTGCGCGTGCGCCGGCGGCCGCAGGGACACCTGCCAGATCGCCCCGGCGGCGCTGCCCGGATTGAGCTGCGCGCGCGCATCCAGCGCCCAAGGGTGCAGTTCAACCGGTGCCGGCAGCGGGGTGTGATCCTCCACCCCGGTCAGCACACCCAGCTGCTGCTGCCAGTTCGCCAGCGGCACGGCATCGGTGCGGTCCACCTCGATGCTGGCGAACAGTCGTTGCGCACCCTGCGCCACCAGCCAGCTGTCCACCTGTCGCGAGAAACCGCAGAAGCGTAGGTATTCGCGGTCGCCGAGCCCGAGCACGGCGTACGCCAGGCCCTGCAGCGCGGTGGACTGCGCCACTACCCGTCGCTCGAACGCACGCGCCGCATCCGGCGCTTCGCCATCGCCGAACGTACTGATGACGAACAAGGCCTTGTCCGTGTCCGCGAGCAACGCCGTATCCACTTGCGCGAGCGGCCGGACGTGCACCGGCAGGCCAGCCGCCTGCAACTGCGCCGCCGTACGCCAGGCCAGCTGTTCGGCAAAACCACTCTGGCTGGCAAACGCCACCAGCCACGGCTGCCCGGTGCCGACGGCCGCCGCGAGAGGCAGCCGTGAGGCACGCACCTCGCGCTTCTTGCGGCGGCGGTCCAGATACAGCATCCAGCCGGTGATGAAGAACACCAGCATGCCCAGGCTGGACAGCATCACGATGACCCGCCCCGGCAGCCCGAAGAAGCTGCCCGAGTGCAATGCGAACACACTGACGATGATCTTGCCGCCGGCATTCCTGGCGCGGTACGGCGCGTAGGCGAGCAGGGCACCGGTGGCCGGATCCAGCTGGACGATATCCTGCGCGCGGTCATGGGCGGCATCGCCGCCCTGCACGCGGCTGGTCAGCGGGCGGCCCGGTGTGGCCGGGAAGCGCAGATCGATGTAGCCGCGGCGCACACCCTCCAGGCCGTACAGCGTCGCCTGCACCTTGCCCAGATCCAGCGGGCCGCGGCTGGCGCGCCGCTCGCTTTGCTCTGCGTCTGCCCCGCCGAGCAGCGTGGTGGCGCCCTTGCGGTACCAGTCGAACGACCACCACAGCCCGGTCAGCGCGATCATCAGGTAGACCAGCAGGACCCAGGTGCCGACCACCGAGTGCAGGCTCCACAGGAAACTGCGCCCGTTGCGCGACCACTCCACCGCCAGCCAGGTGCGCCAGTGCCACCAGCGTCGCGGCCAGCGCAGATACAGACCGGACAGACAGAAGAACACCAGCGCGATCGCGCAGCTGCCGGTGATCAGGCTGCCGCGTTCGCCACTGACCAGGTGGCGGTGCAGGTCTTCGACGAAGGCGAAGAAATCCAGCCCCTTCAGCTCGGTCAGCACGGTACCCGTGTACGGATCGAAGTGGCGCCAGTTCGCCTGGCCGCCGTCGAAACGCGCGACCGACAGGCGCTGCCCGGTGGCATCCACGCGCAGCCGCTGCAACGGCTGTGGCATGTCCTGCTGCAACCGCGGCAACAGCGCGGTGAGCGCCAGCGGCTGCTCGCCGGCCGCATGGCGTTGCACGACCTGCGCAAGCGCAGGATTGGCCGCGCGCATGATCTCGTCTTCAAAGGCCAGCGTGGCCCCGCTCAGGCCCATCACCGCCAGCACGGTGCCGGCAGTGATGCCCAACAGCCAGTGCAGCTGGAAAACAACGGTCTTCAACATGCGGGCGGTTCCGGCGGCAAGGCGAAGCAGGCCCGGCTGTAGATGAGAATGGATCTCGTCATTGTTGGGTGCAGGGCAGGGGCGGTCAATAGCCCAACGCGGGCCAGCGCGGCATCCCTATCAAACCGTTACCGATCCCCCGGGCGTCAGTGCCGTGCCCAGGCCTCGATCTCACCGGCCGCAAACGGCCCCAGCTTCTGTTTCACGATGCGCCCCTGCGCATCGACCAGCACTGAATACGGCAGCAGGCCCTGTGCATTGCCCAGCCGCACGCTGGCGTCGGCTGGGCCGGGGGTATCGAGCACGATCGGGTAGGCGACCGGGATGCGGGTCAGGAAATCGCGCACGCCCTCGGGCGTATCCAGCGCCAGCCCGAGCACCTGCACGCCGGTCGCGCCCTGGGCATCGGCAAAGGCGGTCAGCGCGGGCATTTCCTCCACGCACGGGCCGCACCAGCTGGCCCAGACGTTGATCAGCAGCGGACGCCCGTGGAAGCTGGCCAGGTCCTGCGGTTCCCCTTGGAGGTCCGGCAGGGTGATCGCCGGCATCGGATCACCCGGTTGGGCGGCGACCACCACCGACCGGGGCGGTGGCGGGGCCTTGGCCGGGCGCTCGTCATGCCCGGCGAACCAGACGCCGGCGCCGATCCCGAGCACGGCCGCGATCACGACCACCACGACCGTCCGGCGTGGTGGCCGCAGGCTCATCGCGCGGTCCGCAGCAGCGCTTCTTCCACCAGCGCCTGGGTCAGTACCGTCGGCAGCACGGTCGGCGGTGCGCCCGGGCCATAGACCACATACAGCGGCACACCGACGGCCTTGTGCTCATCCAGGAACGCGGTGATCTGCGGGTCGACATTGGTGTAGTCGCCGCGCATGTACACCGCGTTGGTCCGGCGCAGGGTGTCCTGGAACGCGTTGGTGCCCAGCACGGCGCGCTCGTTGGCCTTGCAGGTCACGCACCAGTCGGCCGTCATGTTGACGAACACGACGCGGTTGTCCTGGCGCAGCCGGTCCAGCATCTGCGGCGAGTACTCCACCACGTTGTCGCTGGCCGCCTGCGCGGCCTTGGCCGGCGGCGCCATGCGGGTCACGCCCCAGATCGGGTACAGCGCGCCGAGGACCAACAGCAGGGCCAACAGGCCGCCCACACGCTGACTGCGCCAGCGGCTGCGCTCGAACCACCACAGCGCCAGCGACAGGATCACCAGGCCACCCAGCACCAGCGCCATCGCGTCCACGCCGCGCTGCTTGCCCAGTACCCACAGCAGCCAGATCGCGGTGCCGTACATCGGGAAGGCCAGCACCAGCTTGAGCGTTTCCATCCACGCGCCGGGGCGCGGCAGGCGGCGGGCCAGCGAGGGCACGAAACCGATCAGCAGGAACGGCAGGGCCAGGCCCAGGCCGAGCGCCAGGAATACCAGCATCGCCTGCAGGCCGGGGGCAGCGAAGGCGTAGGCCAGGGCCGGGCCCATGAACGGGGCCACGCACGGGCTGGCCACTACGCAGGCGAGCACGCCGGTGAAGAAATCGCCGACCGGGCCGCTGCGCGAGGCCAGCGACTGGCCGACACCGCCCATGCTGCCGCCCAGGGTGAACACACCCGACAGGCTCAGGCCAACGGCGAACATCAGATACACCAACGCGGCGATGAACCACGGGTGCTGCAGCTGGAAGCCCCAGCCCGCGGCCTGGCCCGCCGCACGCAGCGCGATCACCAGTGCACCGATGGCGGCGAAGGCGACCAGCACGCCGGCGGTGTACCAGAGCGCATGGCTGCGCGCGCGCTGACGGCTCTCGCCGCTCTGCGCCACGCCCAGCACCTTCAGCGACAGGATCGGCAGCACGCAGGGCATCAGATTGAGGATCAGGCCACCGGCCACGGCGAACAGCAGCAGCACCAGCAGGTTGCCCGGCGCGGCGGCCGGGGCGACCGGCGGCGGGGTGCGCTGCGCGTTGTCGGCGCTGGCATCCGGGGTGGCGGCGGTGTCGCCCGGCACGGCCAGCGCGGGTTCGTTCGGGCGGATCAGCATCGGCTGGCTGCCGGTGCCGGCATCACCGCGGGCCTGTGCCCGTTTATCGCGATTGGGCAGGGGCGCGATGACCTCGGTCTTCTGCGCGACCTCATCGGCCTTGGCATTGATCGTGCCGGCCGGCAGCGCCAACTTCACCCGGCGCGTCATCGGCGGGTAGCAGATGCCATCGGTCTGGCAGCCCTGGAAGGTGATCACCAGCGTGGCATCGGTGGCGTTGGCCGTGCTGCGGCGCAGTGGCAGCGGCACGTCGATCTGGTCGAAATACACCGCCACATCGCCGAAATGCTCATCGCGATGCGACTTGGCGGCCGGCCACGTCGGCTTGTCCGCGCGGATGCCCGGCGCGCCTTCCAGTGCCAGCGAAGTGCGGTCGCGATACAGGTAGTAACCGGGTGCCGGGGTGAAACGCAGCAGCACGGTGTTGCCATCGCCGACGATCGCATCGAAGCCGAAGGCGCGCTCGGACGGCAGCGGCAGCGCCTGGGTGTTGCTGGTGCCGGGCAGGCGCAGGCCACTGCCGGTGTTGCCGGCCAACGGGGTGTTGAACGGGGACGCGGCAGCGCTGGCGGCGGTCGGGGCGGTGCCAGCGCCGCTGCCACCGGCCGGCAGCTTCACCTGCAGCGTGCGCTTCTGCGGCGGGTAGCACACGCCGGCATCGGCGCAGCCCTGGTAACGCACTTCCAGCGTCACGGTGTCGGTGCCGTCGGCAGCCTTGCCCGGCAGCACGCCGGTCAGGCGTTCGCGGTAGGTCTCCACCTCGCCGAAGAAATCGTCGTGATGCTTCTTGCCGGCTGGCAGCTGCAACGCCTCGGCGTCGAAACCGGCATCGGCCTTGACCGTGGTGCGGTGGCGATACAGGTAATAGCCCGGGGCGATCTTCCAGCTGATCTCCACGCGATCGCGGTCACGCGCCTGCGCAGTCAGCCCGAAGGCTTCATCGACCGGGAGCAGGTCCTTTTCGCTGACCGCCCAGACCGGCAGGGAGACCACGAGCAACGCGCACAGCGCGGCAACACGACGAAACAGCGTCATCAATCACTTTCCTCACGGGTCTGCGCCCGAATCCAATCCAGGTACGCCGGTAGGCCGGCGCGGGTTTCGACCGCGATGCACTCGGGGAGTTCATACGGATGCAGGGCCTGCACGCGCGCGATCGCGGCGTCCAGGCGGCTGCCGGTGGTCTTGATCAGCAACTGGACCTCGTGGTCCTCGGTGACCTCGCCCTGCCAGCGGTAGGTCGAATGCGCCCCGTCCAGGCGCGTCACGCAGGCTGCCAGGCGTTCGTCCACCAGCGCGTGTGCCAGCCGCGTGGCGCAGGCCACGTCGGGGCAGGTGGTGAACAGCAGGAAGACGGGATCGGCAATCGACATGACCGCCGAGTATAGGACCGCCAGAGGTCAATGGTCCGACCGGCGCCGCGAGGGGGCGCCGGTCGGCCGGGCTCAGTTGGCCAGCTGGCAGGTGGTCGGCTTGGCCGAGGTGAACAGCGTCGGGGTGGCCCACTCCGGGTGGTCGATGAACGGATTGCGGTTGCCCTGGAAACTGAAGATCACCTCGTTGCGAGCGCGTTCTGCCGCGTCCGGCGGGTCGGACAGGTGCCAGTCGATCAGGGTCGAGAGCAGGCCCATGTAAGCCGGCGAGGCCGACGTTTTGACGATCCTGCTGCGGTCGTCGGTCAACTCCAGGTCCGGCTCGGACTGCCCGGTTTTGGCATCTTTACCGCCTTCATAACGGATCGCCATGTACATCACCGCACGCGCCATATCGCCCTTGCGGTGGCCCCACACTTCGAACGAGCCGCCATTGCCATCCGGCGTGCGCACCCAGTTGGAGGTGCCCGGGTAGCCGCCGCTGCCGCCGCCGAAACCATTGTTGGCCTCGGTCGCGCGTTCACCGCAGTTGCTGTCGCATTTGGCAAACGGCTTGTTGCCGCGGTCCGCATTCCACTGCGCATCGGTCAGGTACAGCATGTGGGTGTCGGTATACGGCGCGTACGGCAGGCCCTTGTCGCCGGTGGTGCTGGCAAAGCCCAGCGAGTTGGGCCAGGTGTGCTCGCGGTTGTAGGTCAGCCCGCTGCCGGTGCCTGCGCGCCCGCTGACCTTGGTGTAGCTGCGGTTGCGGTAGGCATCGAGGATCTTGCCGCTGTTGTTGGGATCTTCGTCGGCGATTTCCAGAATGGTCCAGGTGCTGGTGCCCGAGCCGCTGTAGGGGTAGGCGGTGTGCCCCTTGATGGTCTCGTGCAGCGAGCAGCGCAACTGGCTGGGGGTGGAGGTGTTGACCCGGGCGTAGTACTCGCCGGGCGTGCCGGGGTTGCCCGGATCGGGCGTGGTGGCGGTGGCCACGGTGAAGGCGATGCGGGTATCGGCGGCCGGGCGGGCGCCTTGGGCATCCTTCACGCGGGTGGCGCGGATGTCGAAGCGGCAGGCTTCACCGGCCACCAGCGCGGTGTTGGTGGCCAGGGTGAAGCGGGTACCGGTGGTCGGGTGGCTCAGGACGACCGTGCCGGACTGGCCGCAGCTCAGCGCGAAGGCACCGCTGGCGAGGGTGACCGGCTCACTGAAGGTGACGCTCAGGTCGGCGGCGGCCGGGAAGGTGCTGGCGCCCTGCTCGGGGGTGGTGGCGGTGACCGAGGGCGCGGTATTCGGGCCGGTCGGGCCGCCGCCGCTGAAGGTCTGGCCGTGGTTGCAGGCGCCGAAGCTCTGTGTGGCCGATTCGGCCCAGGTGAAATGCGCGTACTGGCTGCCGGTGCCGGTCAGCTGCAGGGAGGTGCCCGGGGCGGTGCTGTTGGTCTCGCTGACCGGGAGGTTCTGGCTGGTCAGGCCCGCCGCAGGACCCCCGGCGGCGGTGATGGTGCCCTCGTAGCTGAGGAACTGGACCACCTTGCCACTGGGATCGACCAGGGCGATGCCGTCGTTGGGACCGTTCTGGATCCCGTTGGTCGGGTAGCTGACCGTGGCCAGCCGGGCGCTGCCGCAGCTGGCGGTGCCGGCCGGGACCGCGTTGCTGGCGTAGACCGCGGCGGCTGAAGGGTTGCTGCCGTTGTAGAGATAGAGCCGGTAGCCGGACAGGTCTTCACCGGCGGTGGCGACCACTTCGATCGCCTCGCCGACGTCTCCGGCCGGGGTGCTGTCGTCGTAATGCAGTTCATTGATGAATACATCGGCCCGGGCCGGGCTGGTGGCCAGCACCAGCAGGCAGGCCAGGGACAGCGGCGTCAGCAACCTCATCTACGGCTCCTTGTGATTGGTCAGTGCCGCTCGAATCTACGCAATCCAGATGACACATCGATTGGTCTGTCGGATTCGACCTTTCGCATTGAGAACTGCGTCAAACATTCACGCGTGGGCCCGGATCGACAAAAAAAACCGGTCGCCTGCCCTTGAAAGGGATGGGGCCAGCACCATCTCTGCTCTGTCCCGCACCGTCGGGTTTTTTCGTGAGCGTGGCTGGCAGTCGCCCTGTGCGAGTGCTAACATCGCCAGACTTTCCTAGACCAATCAACAACTTAAAAGGGTCTCACATGAGCATCAAGCCGCTTCATGACCGCGTCGTAGTCAAGCCGATCGAAGCCGACGAAATCTCGTCCGGCGGCATCGTGATTCCGGATTCCGCCAAGGAAAAGTCGACCAAGGGTGAAGTCGTGGCCGTCGGCCCGGGCAAGCCCCTGGACAACGGCAGCGTGCGCGCGCCGTCGCTGAAGGTCGGTGACAAGGTCATCTACGGCCAGTACGCCGGCAGCAGCTACAAGTCCGAAGGCGTCGAGTTCAAGGTCCTGCGCGAAGACGACATCCTCGCCATCGTCGGCTGAGTGATGCGGCCGGCCCTGTGCCGGCGCTTCCGCACTTCCTCCCGTTCAAGCAGCCGGGCATGGCCCGGCTCTACATAAAAAGGTAATCGCAATGGCTGCCAAAGATATTCGTTTCGGTGAAGACGCCCGCGCCCGCATGGTGCGCGGCGTCAACGTTCTCGCCAATGCCGTCAAGGCTACCCTGGGCCCGAAGGGCCGCAACGTCGTGCTCGAAAAGAGCTTCGGCGCGCCGACCATCACCAAGGACGGCGTCTCCGTCGCCAAGGAAATCGAACTGGCTGACAAGTTCGAGAACATGGGCGCGCAGATGGTGAAGGAGGTCGCGTCGCGCACCAACGATGACGCCGGCGACGGCACCACCACTGCCACCGTGCTGGCCCAGGCCCTGATCCGCGAAGGCGCCAAGGCCGTTGCTGCCGGCATGAACCCGATGGACCTCAAGCGCGGTATCGACAAGGCCGTGATCGCCGCCGTCGCCGAGCTGAAGAACATCTCCAAGCCGACCGCTGACGACAAGGCCATTGCCCAGGTCGGCACGATCTCGGCCAACTCGGACGAGTCGATCGGCAACATCATCGCCGAAGCGATGCGCCGCGTGACCAAGGAAGGCGTCATCACCGTTGAAGAAGGCTCGGGCCTGGACAACGAGCTGGACGTCGTCGAAGGCATGCAGTTCGACCGTGGCTACCTGTCCCCGTACTTCATCAACAACCAGCAGTCGCAGACCGCTGACCTGGATGATCCGTACGTGCTGCTGCACGACAAGAAGATCTCCAACGTGCGCGACCTGCTGCCCGTGCTGGAAGGCGTCGCCAAGGCCGGCAAGCCGCTGCTGATCATCGCCGAAGACATCGAAGGCGAAGCGCTGGCGACCCTGGTGGTCAACACCATCCGTGGCATCGTCAAGGTCGTGGCCGTCAAGGCACCGGGCTTCGGCGATCGTCGCAAGGCGATGCTGGAAGACATGGCCGTGCTGACCGGCGGCACCGTGATCTCCGAGGAAATCGGTCTGTCGCTGGAAAAGGCGACGATCAAGGACCTGGGCCGCGCCAAGAAGGTGCAGGTCTCCAAGGAAAACACCACGATCATCGATGGCGCCGGCGAGAAGGCCAACATCGAAGCGCGTGTCACCCAGATCAAGACCCAGATCGAAGACACCTCGTCCGATTACGACCGTGAAAAGCTGCAGGAACGCGTGGCCAAGCTGGCCGGCGGCGTTGCCGTGATCAAGGTCGGTGCCTCGACCGAAATCGAAATGAAGGAAAAGAAGGATCGCGTCGACGACGCCCTGCATGCGACCCGTGCAGCCGTTGAAGAAGGCGTGGTCCCGGGCGGCGGCGTTGCCCTGGTCCGTGCGGTCACCGCGCTGAGCGGCCTGAAGGGTGCCAACGAAGACCAGAACCACGGCATCCAGATCGCCCTGCGCGCGATGGAAGCCCCGCTGCGCGAAATCGTGGCCAATGCTGGCGAAGAGCCGTCCGTGATCGTCAACAAGGTCAAGGAAGGCACCGGCAGCTTCGGCTACAACGCCGCCACCGGCGAGTTCGGCGACATGCTGGAATTCGGCATCCTGGACCCGACCAAGGTGACCCGTTCGGCGCTGCAGAACGCTGCCTCGATCGCCGGCCTGATGATCACCACCGAAGCGATGGTTGCCGAAGCCCCGAAGAAGGATGACGGCGCTGGCGCAGCTGGCGGCGGCATGGGTGGCATGGGCGGCATGGGCGGCATGGACTTCTGATGTAGAGGCCGGCCTACGGTCGGCACACATCGGTCCGGTAGGTACCGACCGTTGGTCGGTACCGCCATGCGCCAACGTACGACGAAAAACCCCGCCGGAAGGCGGGGTTTTTTTGTGCGCGCATCACGGGCTCACAGCGCGCTGGTCGGCGCCTGGATCTCATCCTCCAGCCAGCGCAGGAATGCCGCGATGGCCGGGTTCTCCTCGGCGCCGGGCAGGGTGACGGCGTAGTACGCAAACCGCGTCGGCCACGGCTGATCCAGTACGACGGCCAGCCGCCCGCTGGCGACTTCGGATTCCACATACAGGTCACGCACCAGCGCGATGCCCTGGCCCGCTTCTGCGGCGCGGATCAGCAACACGTCATCATCGAACGCCGGGCCACGTTCGATGCGCGGATCGGATGGCAGGCCGAGCGCGCGGAACCACAGCGACCAGTCACTGCGGTCTGAATCCTGCAGCAGCGGGTACTGCAGGCAGTCCACCGCCGAGTGGATGGGTGGACCGTCGGCGAGCAGTGCCGGGCAGGCCACCGGCAACAGCACCGGCGCCGCCAGCGGGCGTGAGACCAGGCCGGGATACTCGCCGAGACCGTGGCGGATGGCGATGTCGATGCGATCGCGACGCAGATTCGCCAGCGCCGATGAGGCCTCCACACGCACTTCGATCGCCGGGTGGCGTTCGGTGAACCGGCCCAGCCGTGGCACCAGCCAGGAGGCGGCGAAGCTGGGCACGGTGCTGAGGGTGAGGGTCTGCCGCGCGTGGATGGCGTCCAGCGTGGCCATGCTGTCCTGGATCTGATCGAACGCGCGCAGCAGGGCAGGGTGCACCTGTGTGCCGGCCGGGGTCAGTGCGACCCCGTGAGGGGTGCGGGTGAACAGCACAACGCCGGTGCGCGCCTGCAGCAGTTTGAGCTGCTGGCTGATCGCCCCCGGGGTGACCCCCATGACCGCAGCAGCGGCCTTGAGGCTGCCATGACGACCGGTTTCGACGAAGGCGCGCAGTGCGAGCAGGGGAAGGACGGCGCCCATGACCTTAGATTTTCTCTCTTGGCAGTGCAGGAAGAATCGTTCTACAGAGCGCGTTGGCCTGCGTAGCATCGTGATCATGTTGAATCGATGTCGTTTAGTCCAGCTGCATTGATCCAGCCCTGCTGCGCGACCCCCGCCCGCTGTTCCGCCTGCCAAGGAGACCGCTGTGTCCCCCGTTTCGCTGCACCTGTACACCGACAGCTCGCCCAACGGCTTCAAGATCACCATCGCGCTGGAAGAACTCGGCCTCCCTTACGTACTGCATCACGTGCGCATCGACGAAGGTGAGCACCGCCATCCCGATTTCCTGCAACGGCATCCGCACGGCCGCATTCCGGTGCTGGTCGACGAGGCGACGGGTATCACCGTGTTCGAATCCGCCGCCATCCTGCTGTATCTGGCCGAGCAGAGCGGACGGCTGTTGCCCGACGCGCCACGCGCGCGCTGGGAGGCCATCACCTGGTTGATGTTCCACTCGGCCAGCGTCGGGCCGATCCTGGGGCAGCGCGTGCACTTCGAGATGTTCGCCGACGCGCCCTACGCACCCGCCATCGAACGCTACCGGCGCCTGAGCGCCGAGTTCTTCGCCACCCTGGACCAGCGCCTCACAGGCCGCTCATGGCTGGCAGGCGAGGCGTACTCCATCGCCGATATCGCCGGCTATGGCTGGACCCATATCGCCCGGCTCATCGGCTTCGATTTCAGCGCCTACCCGCACCTGAGTGCGTGGCACGCGCGCATGTCGCAGCGGCCCGCCGTACAGCGTGGGGTGCTGCTCCCCGAACCGGCCACCGGCCCCTGACCCAGGAACGACCACGATGACCCTGTTGACTGATATCACCCCGATGCAGGCGCCACTGACCGGCGCATCCGCACCGACGTTCGCCCGCCATGCCGGTTACCAGCGCATGTTCCGCGAGGGGGCGCTGACGCTGGGTGTGTTCCTGCCCCTGCGCTTCTATCAAGGCGACATGCAGGTGCTGGCCGGGCAGGCGGATCTGGTGAGCCAGCTCGACCGTGACGGCTTCGCTGCGGCCTGGGTGCGCGATGTGCCGCTGTTCGATCCGCTGTTCGGCGATGCCGGGCAGGTGTTCGATCCGTTTACCTATCTGGCCTTCCTGGCGGCACGCACGAAGCGGCTGGCGCTGGCCACGGGCAGTGCGATCTTCTCGCTGCGCCACCCGATCGATCTGGCCAAGTCGGCCACCACCATCGACCAGCTGTCCGGTGGGCGCCTGGTGCTGGGCATCGCCTCCGGCGATCGTCCGGTCGAGTTCCCCGCGTACGGTCTGGAGCATGCCGACCGCGGCCAGCGCTTCGCCGATTCGGTGCTGTACGTCAGGCAGCTGATGCAGCACGGTCCCTTGCATATCGACTCGCCACTGGGCGCGCTGCAGGGCGCAGAGCTGTTGCCCAAGCCGGTGGCCGGGGCGATTCCCTTGCTGGTGACCGGCACCTCGCGCCAGACACTGGACTGGGTCGGGCAGCATGCCGATGGCTGGCTGACCTATCCCGAGGCAACCCATCACGCGGGCGGACCGCAGCGCCTGGCCGACAAGATCCAGGCATGGCGCCGTCTCATCCCCGACGGTGGCTTCCGCCCGCATGTCACCAACGAATGGCTGGATCTGGTCGAGGACCCGAACCATCCCCGCACGCCGCTCAATGGCGGCTACACGCTGAGAACCGGCCGCAACGGATTGATCGATCTGCTGGGCGAGTGGCAGCGTGCCGGCGTGAACCATGCTGCGCTGGGCATCCAGTTCTCGCAGCGCCCGGCGGGCGAGGTGCTGCAGGAACTGGCCGAGTACGTACTGCCGTTGTTTCCTTCGCATGACGGGCCTTTGCCGGCGCGTATGCACTGGTAAAGGGGGTGGCTGGAATCCCTGCGCTATGGCTGGGCGTGCCCGTCGCCGCGGATGGCGGCTTCGGCGTTGCGTGCACGCCGGTCCAGCCATAGCTTGGTGGGCAAATACGTCAGCAACGCGCCGATCAGCATGCCCTGCGAAAAGGCCATCGGAAACTGGCTGGCCACCACAGCGCCGGCGGCCATGCCGACCAGGCCCGCTCCTGCAGCCTTACGCTGACGCTTCAGTTGTGCGGCGCTGGCAAGATGCCGTGCCCGCACGGCATCGCGCTTGGGTTCGGGTTGCAGCATGGCATCCGCCACGGCTTCAGCTTGAGAACGGTCCATCCGCTTGTCCTTGCGTCGGTGGTGATGGCTTCATCCTGCCGCGGGACGGCTCCCGCGTAAACCCCTACTCGCGCACCATCTGCGCACGCGGGCCGCGCCTTCGCGCCGAGTTCGCACCGCCTGCGCAGGCGGCGCGGATGGTGGCCGACATCGAACGCATGAACGCGATGACCGAACAGGTACTCGACTACGCGCGTGGCGAACTGGAGCCTACGTCGATGCAGACGCTGGACATGGCGGCCCCGCTGGACGAATGCATCCAGTCCGCGCGCCTGCGCGGTGTGGACTTCCACAGCGGCCTGGCCGGGCCTCTGCCATGGCACGGTGACGCGCTCATGCAGACTTTCCAGCGCGGCATGAAGGCTCGCGCAACCGCGCCACCGGCGGGACCGGTCTGGGGCTTGCGGTGGTCCAGGGCGCGGTACGCCAGCGCGGAGGTCAGCTCTCGCTGCTGGACAGGCCGGGCAGCGGGTTGATCGTACGGCTGAAGTTGCCCGCAGTAGCAGCAACGTAGGCGGGAGCCTTTCTCTCCGAGCGCAACGACGATATAATTAGCCGCCGTACTATTCCGGATCCGCCTGCATGCTGGAAATCAAACACCAGGCTTTCCTGAGCGAACTGGCGCGACGTGGCCAGCCGGATACGGGGGAATTGGCGCTGTGTTTCCAGGTGCTGTCGCTGGCCAGCGCGATCGACCAGGACTGCGCGAGTCGTCTGGCACCGCTGGGCCTGAGCGAAGGGCGTTTCGTGCTCCTGTTCCTGCTGCGCGGTGCGGATACGGCCTTGTCGCCCCACCAATTGGCCGAGCGCGCCGGCGTCACCCGTGCCACCGTTACCGGCCTGCTGGACGGGCTGGAGCGCGAGCAGCTGGTGAGCCGCCACAGCGACCCCGATGACAAGCGGCGCATCCACGTGCGGCTGACCCGGGCGGGGCAGACACTGTCGGCGCGCCTGTTCGACCAGCAGACGCAGTGGATCGCCTCGCTGTTTGCCGACATCAGCGCCACCGAACGCCAGGTGCTGGGCACGCTGCTGCACCGCGTGTGGTCGCGCACCGATGCGGGGCGCACCTAATGAAAACGCCGATCACCCGCGAGCGGCGCGGCCAGCTGGATCGGGGCGAGACCGAAGCGGCCCACTTGGCCGAAGTGCTGGCCGTCGATTTTGCCCGGCTGATGGCCCATGTCGCGCCGACCTTGCCGGCCTCGGCGCTGGCCCCGATGCGCAACGCCGCCAAGCTGGGCATCACCCTGCGCATGCAGGGCGCTGCCACGCTGCTGCGCGCGCATGGGCATGGCGATCATGCCCACTGGTCACGGCACGCCAGCGACACCGTGCGCGGCTGGGCCTGTTACCTGATCGGCAGCGATCCGGCGCTGACCCTGGAGCGCAAGCTGGATGCCCTGCGCGCGTTGGCCGACGATCCGCACTTTGGCGTACGCGAGTGGGCGTGGCTGGCCGTGCGCCCCCACATCGCCGCCGAGCCGCTGCGGGTGCACGCGCACCTGCAGGCCTGGGCCCAGGATGCGTCGCCGAACGTGCGCCGCTTCGCTTGTGAGGCACTGCGCCCGCGCGGGGTATGGGCCGCACATATCACCTTGTTCAAGCAGGAACCCCACCATGCGCAGGACCTGCTGGACGCACTGTGCTGCGACGCTTCGCGCTACGTGCAGGATTCGGTAGGCAACTGGCTCAACGACGCCGGCAAGACCCAGCCGGACTGGGTCCGCGCGCTGTGCAGCCAATGGCAGCAGCGCCATGCCGATGATCCGGCCAACAGCTACATCCGCAAGCGCGCCCTGCGCTCGCTCTGACCCAAGGAATGCCATGTCGTACATGCTGATCGAGCTTTACACCGCCACCCCCGCCTGGACCGCGCTGGACCCGGTATCGCGCGGGGCGCTCTTCGCCCGCATCGGCGCGGGCATGCAGCATGTCGATCCGGCACGGATCAAACCGCTGGCCATGGGCCCGCTGGATCCTGACGTGCCGCGCAGCAGCGCAGAGCAGTTCTACGCCGTGTGGCAATGCAGCGACCGCACGGATGCTGATGCGCTGCTGGCCGCTATTGACGCGACCGGCTGGCACACCTACTTCACCACCACCCACATCGCAGGCGCGTCGGGCGGACTGCAACAGCACCTGGCCGAACTTGCGGCGCTGCCGGGCATGAGGGCGGGCAACGGCTGAACACCGCGGCCCAGTTGCGAATGAAACATTTTGCGCCGCACAAAAGCTGTGCTATCAATACTCCCCAATGAACGCACGCCCCGCCAATGCCTACTTTTGGTATTACTTTCCGAAGCCACCGGCGGAGGAAGGCATGCGCTCACCCTGAAGAAACCTTCAGACGCATTCCCGAAAGCCGCCAGCGCACCTGGCGGCTTTTTTGTTGCCGCCGCGCTGGGGACCCCCACTTCCAAGGAGTTTTCCCCCATGCCCCCGCACACCGATGACCTGCGCATCCGCAAGATCGAACCGTTGACCCCGCCGGCCCAGCTGCTGGCCATGCTGCCCTGCGACGACGAAGCCTCCGACACGGTCAGCGCCTCGCGCGCGGCCCTGCACGAGATCCTGCACGGCCGCGATGACCGCCTGGCGGTAGTGATCGGCCCGTGCTCGATCCACGATCCGGTGGCCGCCATCGAGTACGCCCAGCGCCTCAAGCCGCTGCGTGACGCCTTTGCTGACGAGCTGGAAATCGTCATGCGCGTGTACTTCGAGAAGCCCCGCACCACGGTGGGCTGGAAGGGCCTGATCAACGATCCGGACCTGGACGGCAGCTTCAACATCAACAAGGGTCTGCGCGTGGCGCGTGGTCTGCTGCGCGACATCAACAAGCTCGGCCTGCCGGCCGGCGTGGAATTCCTGGACGTGATCTCGCCGCAGTACATCGCCGATCTGGTGGCCTGGGGCGCCATCGGCGCACGCACCACCGAAAGCCAGGTGCACCGCGAACTGGCCTCGGGCCTGTCGTGCCCGGTCGGCTTCAAGAACGGTACCGATGGCAACATCAAGATCGCCGCCGACGCGATCGGTGCTGCGTCGAATCCGCATCACTTCCTGTCGGTGACCAAGGAAGGCGGCACCGCCATCGTCGCCACCGCCGGCAATCCGGATTGCCACGTCATCCTGCGCGGCGGCAAGACGCCCAACTACGACGCCACCCATGTGGAAGCGACCAGTCAGACCCTGGCCAAGTCGCACCTGGCCGCGCGCATCATGATCGATGCCAGCCACGCCAACAGCAGCAAGAACCCGGAAAACCAGCCCAAGGTCATCGCCGACATCAACGCGCAGCTGGCCAACGGCGAAGAGCGCATCGTCGGCGTCATGGTGGAAAGCCACCTCGTGGCCGGTCGCCAGGACCTGGTCGACGGCCAGCCGCTGACCTACGGCCAGAGCATCACTGACGGCTGCATCGGCTGGGACAGCTCGCTGGCCGTGCTGGAAAGCCTGGCTGAAGCGGTGCGGGCGCGGCGGGCGGTGCGGATCAGCGAAGCGGCGTGAGCCGAAGGTGCGCCCACGACGGCGCAGGAAACCACCTGCGTCGCATGGGCGGGCGCATATTGATCCGTGCGTCTTCGCCCATCGCGCCATGACGTTTCCCGGCAGAGCCACCCCATGGGTGGCTCTACCGGAGGCGTGTCGCCGCTGCTTCAACACCACGGTGACGGCGTAGGTGGCACGTCTACCTACGCGTTGATGCGGGCGTTCCCTATGTATCGCGGGAGATCAACGACGTAGCGTGAACCCTCTGGTACCCACGGGGAGCACGACGTTGAGCGCAGCGCAAGATGTGTGTACAGTGTATATACAACCTCCTGGATCGCCCGCCATGGCTCTCCCCAGCAAAGTCATCAACTTCAGGGCACCTGCCGACAAACAGGCGCTGATCGACCGCGCGGTCAAGATCAGTGGCGTAAGCCGCACCGAGTTCATCCTGGACGCTGCCTGCGACAAGGCGCGGGAGGTGCTGGCAGATCAGACCCAGTTCTCGCTCACTTCTCAAGAACTGAAGCGCTTCAACGCACTGCTGGATGCACCGCTGGAAAGCAATGCCGCCATCCGGCGGTTGCTGAACACGCCTGCACCCTGGGAGCCCTGAGTGATACAGCTGGGTGTGCCGTGTGCGCTCGCCAGCGGGCATCGGGTGGACGACTTTCGATGCAGCGCTTTGGCGTTGACCCGCTGGCTGCAGGAGCGGGCGCACCGGAACCAGGTGTCCGGGGCATCGCGCTGCTTTGTGGTCTGTGATGCGCAACAGAACGTGTTGGGTTACTACGCTCTCGCCGCCGGCGCGGTTTCACACGGGGTCGCGCCGGGCAGCATTCGGCGAAATATGCCCCATCCCATCCCGGTCATCGTACTGGGCAGGTTGGCGGTACACGCGGATTGGACCGGGCAGGGTATCGGTGCGGGGCTGCTTAAGGATGCCGTGCAACGCACCCTCCACGTGTGCCGTGAGATCGGTGCACGTGCGTTGGTGTGCCACGCCATGGATGAAATGGCGAAGGCGTTCTATCTCAGGCACGGGTTCATTGAATCCCCCATGGATGCGATGACGGTGATGTTGCCTGTTACATAACGGCGGCGCGGATGTCGGCCGTGCCCGGCGCGCCCGGTGATCACGGGGTGCGCCGCAGCTTCGCCAACGCCAGATAGATCGCCGGCGTCGTATACAACGTCAACCACTGGCTCACCAGCAACCCACCCACAATCGCGATCCCCAACGGCTGGCGCATCTCCCAGCCTTCGCCAGTGGCCAGCATCAACGGCAACGTACCCAGCAACGCAGCCACACTGGTCATCAGGATCGGGCGGAAGCGCAGCCGTGCCGCCTCGCAGATGGCCTCATACGACGACAGCCCGCGCTCGCGTTCGGCCGACAGCGCGAAGTCGATCATCAGGATGGTGTTCTTCATCACCACGCCTACCAGCAGGAACAATCCCAGCAGCGAAATCAGGTTCAATTCGTTGCCGAACGCCATCAGCGCCAACAGTGCGCCCACGCCGGCCGAGGGCAGGGTGGACAGGATCGCCAGCGGCTGCACGAAGCTCTCGTACAGCACGCCCAGCACCAGGTACACCGCCAGCATCGCGCCGACGATCAGCCACAGCTGACGCTCACGCAGTTTCTCGAAGCCACCGGCCTCGCCACTCAGCCTGGCCTGCACATGGGTGGGCAGCATGATCCCGGCCATCGCGCGGTCCACGGCTTTCACGGCCTGGTCCAGGGTTACGCCGGGTGCGAGCGCGAACTCGATCCACACCGAGGCGAACTGCTGGCTGTGGTAAATGCGGTCCGGTGCCATGCCGTAGGACCAGCTGGCAATGGAGGATAGGGGCAGGCGCTGACCGTCCTTGCCGATCACGTGGATCTGGTCCAGCGTGGACGGGTCCTGGGTATAGCGCGGGTCCAGTTCCATCACCACGCGGTACTGGTTGAGGGTGTCGTACAGCGTGGCGACCTGGCGCTGGCTGAAGGCGTTGTTGAGCACGGAGGCGATCATGCGCATGTCCACGCCCAGCCGTGCGGCGGCGTCGCGGTCGATGTCCAGCACCACCTGGCGCATGCCTTCATCGCCCTTGGATTCCACGTCCACCAGCTCGGGCAGGGCGCGCAGGGCGTCGGCCACCCTGGGGGCCCATTGCCGCAGGGGCTCCAGCTCGCCGGACAGCAGCTGGAACTCGTATTGGCCACTGTCGCCGCTGCCTTCCAGCTTGATGTCCTGGTCCACCCACAGGAACATGCCGCCGCCGGGAATCTTCGGCATGTTGCTGCGCAGGCGGTCGATCACCTGCTGGCTGGACACCTTGCGCTCGGCCAGTGGCTTCATCTTGATCATGATGAAGGCGTTGTTGACCCCGCTGCGCCCGCCGATGTACCCGATGATGTCGCTGATCGCCGGGTCGGCCAGCAGCAGTTTGCGGTACGCCTCGATCTTGGGCTGCATGACCTGGAACGAGAGGCCGTCGTCGCCACGCGCGAAGCCACGCAGCTGGGCGGTGTCCTGCTTGGGCACGATGCCCTTGGGCACCTGCTGGAACAGCCACACGTTCAACGCGATCACGCCGGCGAACAGCAGCAACGGCACCGCCAGCCAGCGCAGCATCGTCTGCAGGCTGCCCACATAGGCGCCGCGCAGGCGTTCGAACAGCGCGGTACCGGCGCGCTGCAGCCCATTGCCCGGGCCGGGTCGCGGCTGCCCGAGCAGGCGTGCGCACAGCATCGGGGTCAGGCTGAGCGAGACCAGCAGCGAGACGCCCATCGCCGCCACCAGGGTCAGCGAGAACTCGCGGAACAGCTTCTCGACGAAGTCATCCAGGAACAGGATCGAGATGAACACCACGGCCAGCGCGATGTTCATCGACAGCAGCGTGGCACCGACTTCCCCCGCGCCCCGCAGCGCGGCGGTCATCGGCGAAGCGCCTTCTTCGCGGTGGCGGGCGATGTTCTCCAGCACCACGATCGCATCGTCGACCACCAGCACCGCTGCCACGATCAGCGCCATCAGCGAAAGCGTGTTGAGCGAGAACCCGAGCAGGGCGATGATCGCCAGCGCGCCCAGCAGCGAGACCGGAATCGCCACGGTCGGCACCAGCGCCGCGCGCCAGTGGCCGAGGAAGGCCAACACCACCAGCACCACCAGCGCGATCGCCAGCAGCAGCGTCAGCTCGGCCTCGCGCAGGGTGGCGCGGATCACCGGCGAGCGGTCCATCACCACCTGCATGTCGATGGCGGCCGGCAGCAGTGCCTGCAGCGTGTCCATCTGCGCCTGGATGGCATCGACGGTCTCGATGATGTTCGCGTCCGGCTGGCGGCTGACGATCAGCAGCACCGCCGGGCGCTCGTTGTGGAAGCCGCTGGCATAGCGATCCTCCACGCCTTCGCTGATCCCGGCCACATCCTCCAGGTACACCGGGCGGCCGTCGCGCATCGCCACGATCAGGCGGCGGTACTCAGCCGCGGTGCGCAGCTGCAGCGTGGCCTCCAGCTGCCACTGCTGGGCCTGGCTGGCCACCGTGCCCAGTGGCTTGAGCGCGTTGGCGTTGCGGATCGCCGCAGCGATGTCGTCCAGCGCGATGCGGTGATGGTTCAGGGCATTGGGATCGAGCGAGACGCGCACCGCGGGCAGTGAGCTGCCGCCCACCTGCACCTCGCCGACGCCGGGAATCTGCGCCAGCTTCTGTGCGATCACGGTGGAGGCCACGTCGTAGATCTGGCCCGGCGCGAGGCTGTCCGAGCTCAGCGCCAGCGCCATGATCGGCGCCTGCGAGGGATTCACCTTGCGGTACTGGGGCATGCCCGGCATGCCGCTGGGCAGCTGCGCGCGCGCGGCATTGATCGCCGCCTGCACGTCGCGCGCGGCATCGTCCACGTTGCGGCCGAGCGCGAACTTGAGCTCGACCTGGGTCGAGCCCTGGGTGCTGGCCGAGTCGATCCCGGTCAATCCCGGGATGGTGCCCAGGGCACGCTCCAGCGGCGTGGCGACGTTGGCCGCCATCGATTCCGGACTCGCGCCCGGCAGGCTGGCACTGACGTTGATCGCCGGGTAATCAACCTGCGGCAATGGCGCGACCGGCAGCAGGCGCAGCCCGAGCAGGCCGGCCAGCACCACCGCCACCGCCAGCAGCACGGTGGCGACGGGATGCTGCACGAACCAGCCGATCGCCCGCGACAGCGGACTCACGCCAGCGCCTCGTCAGCCCCGTCGGTCACCGGCGCCGGGCGCTGGCGGAAGCGGTCGAAGAACAGGTAGATCACCGGCGTGGTGAACAGGGTCAGCACCTGGCTGACGATCAGCCCACCGACCATCACCAGGCCCAGCGGCTGGCGCAGCTCCGCGCCCGAGCCACTGGCGAACATCAGCGGGATCGCGCCGAACAGCGCGGCCAGCGTGGTCATCAGGATCGGGCGGAAGCGCAGCAATGCGGCCTGATGGATCGCCTGACGCGGCGCCATGCCGTGCTCGCGCTCGGCCTCCAGCGCGAAGTCGATCATCATGATCGCGTTCTTCTTGACCAGCCCGATCAGCAGCACGATGCCGATCACCGCGATCAGGTCCAGGCTGCGCCCGCTGACCAGCAACGCCAGCAACGCACCCACGGTGGCCGAGGGCAGGGTGGAGAGGATGGTGATCGGATGGATGAAGCTCTCATAGAGCACGCCCAGCACCAGGTACATCACCACCACCGCCGCCAGCACCAGCCACAACGTGCTCGACAGCGAGGCGCGGAACGCATCGGCCGCCCCCTGCAGGCGCAGTTCGACGCTGGCCGGCAGGCCGATCGCGGCGCGGGCGCCTTCGATGGCCTCCACCGCTTCGCCCAGCGATGCCTCCGGGGCGAGGTTGAAGGAGAACGTCACCGCCGGGAACTGGCCGACATGGTTGATCAGCAGCTGCGCGGGGCGCTGTTCGATCCGTGCGATGCCGCCCAGCGGCACCTGCCGTCCGTCCGGACCGGTGACGTGCAGGCGTGCGATCGCATCCGGGCCGAAGGCCACGTCCGGGCGCGCTTCCAGCACCACGCGGTACTGGTTGGCCTGGGTGAAGATGGTCGAGATCTGGCGCTGCCCGAACGCGTCGTACAGCGCATCGGCGATGGTCTCCACGCTGATCCCCAGGCGCGCGGCGGCGACCCGGTCGATCACCACGTGTGCCTGCAGCCCTTGGTTCTGCAGATCGCTGGCGACGTCGGCCAGTGCCGGTGCCTGCTGCAGATGCTCGAGCAGGCGCGGCGTCCACGTCTCCAGCTGCGCGATATCCGGGCTGGTCAGGGTGAACTGGTACTGGGTACGGCTGATCCGGTCTTCGATGCCCAGCTCCTGCACCGGCTGCAGGTACAGCCTGATGCCCGGGACATGCGCCACGCGCTGCTGCAGCCGCGCGATGATCGCCTGCGCATCGGCAGCGCGCTGTGCATGCGGTTTCAATTCGATCAGCAGGCGCCCGCTGTTGAGCGTGGCGTTGTTGCCGTCCACGCCGATGAACGAGGACAGGCTGGCCACCTCCTCATCCTCCAGCAACGCCGCCGACAACGCCTGCTGGCGCTGCGCCATCGCCTGGAAGGAGATCGACTGTGGCGCCTCGCTGATGCCCTGGATCAGCCCGGCATCCTGCACCGGGAAGAAGCCTTTGGGCACCCACACGTACAGCAGTGCCGTCAGTACGAGGGTGGCGACGGTGGCGGCCAGCATCAGCGGCTGGCGTTGCAGCACCCAGTGCAGCTGGCGATCGTAGACCGCCACGACGCGATCGAACGGGTCACCCTGCTGCGCCGATTCCTGCCCATCCGCATCGCGGCGGGTGGCATGACCGGCCTTGAGCAGGCGCGCGCACATCATCGGCGTCAGCGTCAGCGAGACCAGCAGCGAGATGCCGATCGCCACCGCCAGGGTGATCGCGAACTCGTGGAACAGCTTGCCGACCACGTCGGCCATGAACAGCAGCGGGATCAGCACCGCGATCAGCGACAGGGTCAGCGAGATCAGGGTGAAGCCGATCTGCCGGGCGCCCTTCAGCGCTGCCTGCATCGGCGTGGCACCGCGTTCCAGATGACGGGCGATGTTCTCCAGCATCACGATCGCATCGTCCACCACGAAGCCGGTGGCGATGGTCAGCGCCATCAGGGTGAGATTGTTGAGCGAGAAGCCGGCCAGCAGCATCACCCCGAACGTGCCGACCAGCGACAGCTGGACCGCGATGCTGGGAATGATCGTGGCCGGGATGTTGCGCAGGAACAGGAAGGTGACCATCACCACCAGTGCGATCGCGATCAGCAGCTCGTGCTGCACGCCGCGGATCGAGGCGCGGATCGATTCGGTGCGATCGCTGAGGATGGCCACATCCACACCGGCCGGCAGCGAGGATTGCAGCTGCGGCAGCAGCGCACGCACCTGGTCGACCACGGCGATCACGTTCGCGCCGGGCTGGCGCTGGATGTTGATCAGCACCGCCGGGGTGGTGCCCGACCACGCGGCCAGCTGGCGGTTCTCGGCGCCATCTTCGATGGTGGCGACATCGCCCAGGCGCAGCGGTGCGCCGTCCTTCCAGGCCAGGATCAGGGCGCGGTACTCGGCCACCGAGCGCATCTGGTCGTTGGCATCGAGCATGATCGCGCGGGTCGGGCCGTCGAAGCTGCCCTTGGGCAGGTTGACGTTGGCCGTGCCGATCGCGGTGCGGATGCTGGCCATGCTCAGGCCGTTGGCGGCCAGCGCGGAGGGATTGACCTGGATGCGGACTGCCGGGCGCTGCCCGCCGGCCAGGCTGACCAGGCCGACGCCGGGCAGCTGCGAGATCCGCTGCGCCATGCGCGTATCGACCAGGTCGTGCACCTGCGGCAGCGACAGCCCCTGCGAGGTCACCGCCAAGGTCAGGATCGGGGTATCGGCCGGGTTGACCTTGCGGTACACCGGCGGCACCGGCAGGTCATCGGGCAGGAAGCTGTCGGCGGCGTTGATCGCGGCCTGCACTTCCTGCTCGGCCACGCCGAGCGCGACCTCCAGCGAGAACTGCAGGGTGATCACCGACGCGCCGCCGGAGCTGGTCGAGGACATCTGCTTCAACCCCGGGATCTGCCCCAGCTGCCGTTCCAGCGGCGCGGTGACCGCGCTGGTAGTGACATCCGGGCTGGCGCCGGGATACAGCGTGGTGATCTGGATGATCGGGTAATCGACCTGCGGCAGTGCCGCGACCGGCAGCAGGCGATAGGCCATCACGCCGGACAGCAGCAGCGCCACCATCAGCAGCGTGGTCGCGACCGGGCGCTCGATGAAGGGGCGCGAGAGGTTCATGCGCCGGTCCGCGGCGGGTCCTGCTCCACCACCTCGACCTTGGCGCCTTCGCGCAGGCCGTCGATGCCTTCCACCACCACGCGCTCGCCAGGCTTGAGGCCTTCGCGCACCGAGACGCGCTCGCCATCGGCCGGGCCGAGCACCACGGTGCGCAGCGACGAGGTGTCATCGGCCGCGATCACGTAGACGTAGCTGCCCTTGCTGCCGAACTGCACGGCCGCGTTGGGAATCACCACCGCATCGCTGCTGCTGACCTGCAGGCGCACGTTGACGAACTGGTTGGGGAACAACGACTCATCGGCGTTGGCGAACTGCGCGCGCAATTTGAGCGTGCCGGTGGCGGTATCGATGCGGTTGTCCAGGCTGGAGAGCACGCCGTCGCCGAGCGCGGTGCGCTCCTCGCGGTCCCAGGCTTCCACGGTCAACTGCGGATTGGCGCGTGCCGCAGCCACCACCGCCGGCAGGTCCGGCTCGGGCACGGTGAACAGCACGCTGATCGGGGTGGTCTGGGTGATGGTGGCCAGCGGCTCGGTATCGCCACTGCGCACCAGGTTGCCGACATCGACGTTGCGCAGGCCCATGCGCCCGGCCACCGGTGCGGTGATGCGGGTGTACTGCAGCTGCAGGCGTGCTTCATCCACCGCCGCCTGATCGGTCTGGCGACGGCCCTGCAGCTGGCGCACCTTGCTCTGCTGATCACTCAGGTCCTGCGCGGAGACGAAGTGCTTGGTCTGCAGTTCGGCGAAGCGCTTGAGTTGGCTTTCGGCATTGTCCAGCTCGGCCAGGTTCTGCTGCTGGGTGCCCAGCGCACGCGACAGCTGCACCTGGAACGGGCGCGGATCGATCTCGGCCAGCAGCTCGCCGGCGGTGACGTGCTGACCCTCGGAGAATGCCAACCGCAGCAGTTCGCCATCCACGCGGCTGCGGATGCTCACCGTATGCAACGGGGTCACCGTGCCGAGCGCTTTCAGGCGCACCACCAGATCTTCCCGCGTCGCGGTGGCCACACGCACCGGGGTGGCGGTGCTCGCAGGCGCGGCCTCGGCGGTCGGCGCGGGCGACAACACCCGCCAGGCGATCACGGCGGCGGCCAGTACGGCCACGACCAACAGCGGTTTGAACAGACGACGGGAACGCGAGGGGAGCGGGGCAGACATGGGGCATCCTGCGCGCACGCCACACGGCGAACGCGTCCATGGTTTACCGGCCCGTGGGGGCAGGCGGGGCGAAGTGGGGTTGTCTGGCGGGGCCGCTGGTCGAATGCCGCAGCGTGGCTGGATACCGACCCGGGAGGGGCGGGGGCGTCATGGTACCTCGTGTGGATGCCTGCACTCACATGCCCTTGGTCATGGGGCGGGGCAGGGCCCGGGCGGATGGGTGCATTGCGTCATCCGACCAAGGTGGTCACGGGGCGGCGCATGCATACCGTCGGTACACGCCGCCACCCGACCAACGGTCGGGTGCTACCGGTGCATTGAACGTTCCGTTCAATGCACCTCGTCGCGGTATACGAACTTCGGCATTTCCCAGTTGAAGTGGATGGCCAGCAGGCGGAACAGGAAGCCACCGCCCAGGCACCACAGCGTGGCCGCGTTGAGCGATACACCGAGTTCCAGCAGGGTCAGGTAGGCCGCGCCGGTGAGCAGGGTGATCACGGCATACAGTTCTTTCTGGAAGATCAGCGGCACCTCGTTGCACAGCACATCGCGCAGCACGCCGCCGAACGCACCGGTCAGCATGCCGGCGATCAGGATGATCGGCACGGTGTGCCCGCCTTCGCGCGCGACTGCGCAGCCGATCAGGGTGAACGCGATCAGGCCCAGGCCATCGAGGACCAGGAAGGTGCGCCGGAAGTGGTGCATCCAGCGCGCCACCCAGGTCGCGATCAGCGCCGCGCAGATGGTGAAGCCCAGGTACTCCGGGTGCTTCACCCAGCCCAGCGGGTAGTGGCCGAGCACGATGTCGCGCAGCGAGCCGCCACCGAGCGCGGTGACGCAGGCGATGATGACCACGCCGAACAGGTCCATGCGGCGGCGGCCGGCCGACAGCGCGCCGGTCATGGCTTCGGCCGAGATGGCGATGAGGTAGATCAGGGAGAGCAGCATGGGGGTGGCTCCGGGAAGCACGTCAGGCGGGGACGGAAACGCACACGCATCACGCCAGCGCCGCTGCACTGTCGTGGGGTGGGATTCCGTTGCCGCTCCCGCTGTCCTTTTGCCTGAGAGTTCGGTGGCCAAGGCCACGTGCCCCTTCGGCGGGTCATTGAAGACCTCTCTCCAGATCGGCGTGTCGGATGCATGGTTGGTGGCTGTGCAGCCACCGGCCTGAGCGATTATGGGAGCCTGCGCCTTCGGCGGGCGCCAGCGCGGCGCCTCTCTCCTGCATCCGGGGCGGATTCTAGCAGCCGCCGGGCCCGTGCCGGGGGATAATCCCGGTATGCCCGCTGAACCCGCCCTCTGGTACCTGTACCTGCTTGAATGCCGCAACGGCAGCTATTACGCCGGCATCAGCAACGACGTGGACGCGCGCTTCCAGGCCCATCTCGCCGGCAAAGGGGCGAAGTACACCCGGGCCAACCCCCCGGTGAAGGTGCTGGCGATGCGCGCCTACCCGGACCGCGCGACGGCGTCGAAGGCCGAGTGGCAGCTCAAGCGGCAACCGCGCGAGCGCAAGCTGGCGTGGCTGGCGCTGCCCGATCCCACGTAGCCCCCGTGCGGGTTGTTCGGGCCTTCGTTGGCGGCATACCATCGACCCTCGTTCGTTGATCCGCTTGCCCAAGCCCTGGAGTGCCATGTCCCGCGATCTGTCGTTGTACCCGGAAGATGAGAATGGCGATGTGCTCTGGAACATGCTGCAGGATGGCGACGACCTGTCGATTCCGCGCGAGGTGGATTTCGCGCTGATCTTCCCGACCCAGGACGTGGCGATCGCCTTCGCCGTGCACCTGCTCAAGAACGACCAGAAGGTGTCCTTCGCCGCGTACGAGGGCAACGACGACTACCCGTGGCAGGTGGTGGTGCATCCGCTGATGCTGCCGACCCACCAGAACATCTCGGGCTTCGAAGGTCTGCTCGCCAGCGAGGCGGTCTCCTACAGCGGCCAGGTCGATGGCTGGGGATGTCTGTCGCAGGGCTGATCAGGGCGTGGGCGGTCGTTTCGGTCGGCGATCGTCCTGCGCATCACCGAAGATGATCCGGGCGCTGCGCTGGTAGCTCCAGTACGCCACCGCCCAGTTCAACAGCACCACCACGCGGTTGCGGAAGCCGATCAGGAAGAACACATGCGCGGCCAGCCAGAACCACCAGGCCAGCACCCCGGAGAGCTGCAGCCGGCCGAGGTGGACGATGGCGGCCATGCGGCCGATGGTCGCCAGGTTGCCAAAGTCCTGATACTTGAACGGCCCGGGTGCGGGCCTGCCGGCCAGGCGCGCCTGGATCGTGGTGGCCACGTGCTTGCCCATCTGCTTGGCCGCCGGCGCGACGCCGGGCACCGGCTTGCCGTCGGCCTGGGTCAGTGCGGCCAGGTCACCAGCGACGAAGATCTCCGGGTGGCCGTCCAGGGTGAGATCGGGCTGCACCGGCACGCGGCCGGCGCGATCCAGTGGCACGTCCAGCGTGCGCGCCAGCGGTGAGGCGGCGACACCGGCGGCCCAGACCACGGTGCGGGCCTCGACGAAGCGCTCGCCGAGCTGGAAGCCTTCGGCATTGATGTCGCTGACGGGGGTGCCGGTGAGCACTTCCACGCCCAGCTTTTCCAGCTGCCGCCGTGCCTTGAGCGAGAGCACCTCGGGGAAGGTCGACAGCACGCGCGGGCCGGCCTCGACCAGGCGGACCTTGGCCGAGGCGGGATCGATATGGCGGAACTCATTGCGCAGCGTATGCCGCGCGATCTCGGCCAGGGTACCGGCCAGTTCCACGCCGGTGGGGCCACCGCCGACCACGGCGAAACTCAGCCAGGCCGCTTTGCGCGCGGGATCGGGTTCGGCCTCGGCGCGCTCGAAGGCGAGCAGCAGCTTGCGGCGCAGCGCGATGGCATCGTCCAGCGTCTTCAGGCCCGGCGCATCAGCCGCCCATTCGTCGTGGCCGAAATACGCATGGGTGGCACCGGTGCACAGCATCAGGGTGTCGTAGGCGATCTGCGTGCCATCGGCCAGGGTCGCGGTGCGCGCCGCCTTGTCGATGTCGGTCACTTCGCCCAGCCGCACTTCAACGTTGCGCTGGTCGCCGAGGATGTGGCGTAGCGGTGCGGCGATATCCGGCGCGGACAGGCCGGCGGTGGCCACCTGGTAGAGCAGCGGCTGGAACAGATGGTGGTTGCGACGGTCCACCAGGGTGATGCGCACGTGCGCCGAGGCGAGGGCACGGGTGGCCCAGAGGCCGGCAAAACCGCCACCGATGATGAGCAGGTGGGGCGTGGGATCGCGGGTCATGCTTCACTCCTTGGCGGGCGCCGGCGGGGGGCGGCGCAGGTCGTCTCGTGATGCGGCCCATGGTCGCACGTGAAGCGCGATGTTCACGTCGATGGCCGATACTGGGTTCAGGGGCCATCGCACTTGCCCGATGGCCGATCCGATCCCGCCCAGGAGACCGAGATGTCCGAACCGGAAAAGCGCATCGCCCTGTTGATCGATGCCGACAACGCGCCCTCGTCCAAGATCGATGCGGTGCTGGCCGAAGTCGCCCGCTATGGCGTGGCCAATGTCCGCCGCGCCTACGGCAACTGGAAGAGTCCGCGCTTGAAAGGGTGGGAATCGGTGCTGCACGAATACGCGATCCGCCCGATCCAGCAGTTCGCCTACAGCCGCGGCAAGAACGCCTCGGACATGGCCATGGTGATCGACGCGATGGACATGCTGTACGCCCGCAATCTGGACGGTTTTGCGATCGTCTCCAGCGACGCGGATTTCACCCCGCTGGTGATGCGTCTGCTGACCGACGGGGTGAAGGTGTACGGCTTCGGCGAAAAGAAAACGCCCGAGCCGTTCGTCAACGCCTGCTCGAAGTTCACCTACATCGAAGCCCTGGGTCAGCCGCATGCGGCCGATCAGGAAGTGGAGCAGGACAACGAGGAAACCCGCCCGCGCAAGAGCGGCCCGGAGCTGCGCAACGACACCCGCCTGGTGCAGATGCTGCGCCGCGCGGTGACCTCGGCCGAAGCCGAGGATGGCTGGTCACACCTGGGCCCGGTCGGCAGCCAGATCGGCAACCAGGCCTCCTTCGATTCGCGCAATTACGGGTACGGCAAACTCAGCGATCTGCTGGCCGCGACCGGCCTGTTCGAGATGAAGAAGGACGGCAAATCGACGTATGTGCGCGCGCTGCCGAAGAAGAGTGCGGCGAAGGCGACGAAGTAACAGCCCGCCGTTGGGCGTATCGTATCCGCACCGCGCGCCCCGTGCCGCGCATCGCCCGATACGAGAGTCCGATCATGCTGAAAATCTGGGGCCGTCGCAATTCCAGCAACGTGCGCAAAGTGCTGTGGTGTGCCGAGGAGATCGGTGCGCCCTACGAGTCGATCGAAGTTGGCGGTGCATTCGGTGGCACGCAGTCGCCGGCGTACCGCGCGATGAATCCGAACGGGCTGGTGCCGGTGATCGAGGACCAGGGCCTGCCGCTGTGGGAATCCAACACGATCGTGCGCTATCTCTGCGCGCGCTACGCGCTGGGCACGCTGTACCCGGAGGACGTGGTGGCGCGCGCGCAGTCGGAGAAGTGGATGGACTGGACCACCTCGACCTTCGCCGGCGTGTTCCGCGATCTGTTCTGGGGCACGTTGCGGACCGCGCCCGCTGATCGGGATGAGGCGCGCATCGCTGCCGCACTGGTGCGCTCGGGCGAGTTGCTGGCCATGGCCGATGAGGCCTTGTCGCGGCAGCCGTATCTGTCCGGTGAGCAGTTCGGGATGGGCGATATCCCGCTGGGCGCCTTCATCTATGCCTGGTTCGAGATGCCGATCCAGCGGCCGGACCTGCCGCATCTGGCCGCCTGGTACGAACGGCTGAAGCAGCGGCCGGCGTACCAGCGTGGGGTCATGACGGCGTTGACCTGATCGGGTTGCCGGCCAGCGGCCGGCACTACCTCGTGCCGACAAACGGTCGGCACCTGCCGGCCTAGTACAGATCCATCGGATCCACATCCAGCGACCAGCGCACCCTGCGTGCCTGCGGCAGCGCGGAGATCTGCGGCGTCACCTGGTCCAGCACGCCATGCAGTGGGCGTCGCGCGGGTGAGGACAGCAGCAGCTGGGTGCGCTGGTAGCCGGCGCGGCGGGGCATCGGTGCCGGCATCGGGCCGTAGCGTTCCACCGCGGCATCGTCGGGAATCAACGCGCGCACCGCACTGAGCATCGCGTTGGCATGCTCCACCTGCTGCGCTTCGGCACGCAGCAGCGCCAGGTGCGCGAACGGCGGGAAACCGGCCGCCTCGCGCTGCTGAAGCTCCGCATCGGCAAAGGCGTGGTAGCCGCCGTTGACCAGCGTCTCCAGCAGGGGATGCCCCGGGTGGTGGGTCTGCAGCCAGACCTCGCCGGCATCCACCGCACGCCCGGCGCGGCCGGCGACCTGGATCAGCTGCTGGGCGAGCTTTTCACTGGCGCGGAAGTCGGCCGAGAACAGACCTTCATCGATGCCGACCACTACCACCAGGGTCAGCTTCGGCAGGTCGTGACCCTTGGCCAGGATCTGCGTGCCGACCAGAATCCCCGCGCGATCGCCCAGCAAGGCCAGCTGGGTTTCCAGCGCATCGCGCTTGCCGGTGGTGCCGCGGTCGATGCGGATCACCGGGAACTCCGGGAAGGCCTCGACCAGATGTTCTTCCAGCCGTTCGGTACCGATGCCCTGCGGCTGCAGCGCCAGGCTGCCGCAGTCCGGGCACGCCAGCGGCGCGGACTGGCGCGCACCACAATGGTGGCATTGCAGGCGCCGGCCACCGGCATGCACGGTCATCGGCGCATCGCAGCGCTGGCACGGCGCGGTCCAGCCACAGTCATGGCAGAGCAGCACGGGCGCATAACCGCGGCGGTTCTTGAACACCAGCACCTGGTGCCCGGCCTGCAGATGCTGGGTGATGCCGGCCAGTACTTCCGGCGAGAGCCCATCGCGCAACGGTCGTTTGCGCACATCGAGCACGCGCACCACCGGCGGGCGCGCGGCGCCGGCGCGCTGCTTCAGGCGCAGGTGGGTGTAACGGCCGGCATGCGCGTTGTGCAGCGATTCCAGCGACGGCGTGGCGCTGCCGAGCACGACGGCGACGTCCAGTGCCTTGGCGCGTACCAGCGCGAAATCGCGCGCGTGATAGCGGATGCCGTCCTGCTGTTTGTAACTGCCGTCGTGCTCTTCGTCGATCACGATCAGGCCCGCATGCGGCAGTGGCGTGAACACCGCCGAGCGCGTGCCGACGATGACCTGTGCTTCGCCCCGCGCGGCGGCGGCCCACACGCGGGCGCGCTCGTTGTCGTTCAAGCCCGAGTGCAGCACATGCACCGGAATGCCCAGGCGGTTGCGGAAGCGCGACAGCGTCTGCGGGGTCAGCCCGATCTCCGGCACCAGCACCAGCGCCTGCTTGCCGCGTGCCAGGCAGGCGACGATCGCCTGCAGGTAGACCTCGGTCTTGCCGCTGCCGGTCACGCCATCGAGCAGGAAGGCACCAAAACCGTCGGCGGCGGTGATCGCGGCGATCGCCTCGGCCTGTTCGGCGTTGGGCGCGGGGCCGCTTGCCGGCGAGGCGATGGCCGGTGAATGCGCCAGCGCGATCCGTTCGACCAGCTCGCGCTTGGCCAGCGACCGGGCCGCGCTGCGCCAGTCGTCCATCAAGGTATCCAGGCGGTCTTCGCTCACCACGCCCTCGGCCAGGCACTCGGCCAGACGTTGCGGGCGGGTACCGCTGCGCAGCTTGGGCTGCGGGTCGCGGCCGGCCGCCGTCAGCTGCCAGCCCCACTGATGGGTGTCCGGCACGGCCTCACCCCGCCGCAGCGGACCGGGCAGGGCCGTGCTGATCACCTCGCCCAGCGGGGCATGGGTGTAGCGCGCCAGCCACTGCAGCGAGCGCCACAGCTCACCGGTCACCAGCGGCGTGGTGTCGATCCACTCGATCGCGGCACGCAGGCTGCCCGGGTCCTCGACCTGGCCGATCCCGGCCACCACGCCGATCAGCTCCCGCGAGCCGAACGGCACCCGGACCCGCTGCCCGGTCATCCCCGGGTCCGGGGCTGGCCCGGGCGGCGGGGCATAGTCGAACAAGTGCGGCAGCGGCACCGGCAGGGCGACGCGCAGGGTCGAAGACGAGGAGGTCATCGGGCCAGTGTAGCGGGCAGGGGCGGAGCGGATCACGCCCATTCACCGTCTCAACCGGGTGCGCGCCCAATCATAAATCCCACCTAAATATCCGACTTGATTGGAGATTCAGGCTTATCCACATCTTCTGTGGATAAGTCTGTGTGCCACTGCGTATGTGACCGCCTTGCGTCAGGAACTTCCGACGTTCTGCTCAGGTTGGTCAAAAAATAGCCAAGCAACAATAAGCAATAAAAACAACAACATAGCTGTGAAACAAAGTTGAAACAGACTTGACGTGGGGCTCACGTGTGGTTCTACCCCGGTTTTGCGTGGTGCTGTGCACAACCTTTTGCGCCGGAAGGCTTTGCGGAGCGTGGCCGCTCACAGGAAATGAACATCCGCGCGCCGCTGGAGTGACGCAATCGCTATCATTTCCACACAATGATGGAGTTGCTATGACGGCTGCGCCCGCCCCCGTTTCTTCTACCGCAGCCGGCGCGCTGTCGGCGTTTCTCCGTGGCGTTGAACGCCGCGCCCTGGTCGTGGCCGAGCTGCAGTGCGGCGACCCGACCGTCGCCGAACAGGCGCTGGTCGCCGTCATGCGCGCCTTCGCCGGCATCGCCAGCGATCTGCCCATGGCCCAGTGGCCGGAGCGGTTCTGGTCGCTGCTGGTGCACCGCGCGCCGTTGCGCGAGCCGGCCGCAGGCCGTTGGCCTGCCCCCTTGGAGCACCTGGCCGGGCTGACCCCGCCGGCGCGGTTGGCCTTTGTGCTGCGGATCGGTGGCGGGCTGGATGAAGCCGCGGCCGCGCAGATCCTGGATCTGCCGATGGCCGACTACCAGCACGCACTGGCCGATGCCTGCCCGCGCGATGCCCATGGCAACCCGGATGCCGCCGGCTGGCGCGCGCTGGCCGAGCAGGTCCAGCTGCGTATCCGCGATCTGCCCGCCAGCCGGCTGCAGCGCCTGCAGCAACCGGTGGCGGCCCCGGCCAGCCAGCAACCCGATACCGCCTCCTGGCGCACGCCGGTCAAGTCCGATGCCCCCACCCAGCGCCGTCCGCTCAAGCGCCAGCGCGGCCGTCGTTTCCCGTGGAAGGGCGTGCTGATCGTGGCCGTCACTGCCGGCGTGCTGCTCGGCGGCGCGGCGTGGTGGAAACACGCCCGTCAGGGTGGCGAGCCCATGGCCGATACCCCCGAAGGTGCCGTCGCCGATGCCGGCCCGGTCACGGTCGAAGCGTTGCCGGCGGCCGACCTGCCGACCGTGGCGCCGACCGCCTCGCCCTACGCGGCCACGGACGCGGCGATGCTGGCCGATCCGGATCTGCCGACCGCCCGCGATGCCGATCTGTACGCATGGTTTGCTGCGGGTGGCCCCGTGCCCGTGGATGAATCCCAGGCCCAGCCGAGCCGCCCCGAACCCGCTACCGCCGGCCTGGAGACGGCTGCCGCCGATGAGTAAGCCTGTCTTCCTGCTGATCGCCCTCGGGCTTTCCAGTGCGGCCATCGCCGCCCCCAACCGGGTGGAGGTGCCGCTCGCGGTGCCGGCGCCGGCCAGTGCCACTGCACCGGCGATCCCGACCACCCCCGCAGCGCTGGATCCGGCCCAGCTGCGCGAGCTGCGCAGCCGCTACGCCGCCTGGCAGGCCATGACCGAAAGCGAGCGTGCCCGTGTCCGCGCCGCGGCGGCGCGCGTGGCGGCGCTGCCGCCGGCCCAGCAGCAGGCGCTTCGCCAGCGCTTCGCCGAACAGGACCAGCGCTTCCGCGACGGCTGGCTGCTTGGCCCACAGCTCGGGCATGAGTTCACCAAGCTGCAGGGCCTGTTCGGGTATCTGCCGGCCGAGCAGCGCCCCACCGCGCTGGCGGTGCTGCGCCAGCTCACGCCCTCCCAGCTCACCCAGCTGACCCTGGTCGCCCAGCGCACTCCACCGCAGGACCGCGACCGCGTGCGCGCCGAATTCCTTGGCGTGGCGCCGGCCGCACGGGACAGCTGGCTGCGCGAGAACGTGGGCCACTGACGGCTTCGGCCCGTTTACCTGAAAGCGCGGCTTTTCCCCGGCCGCGCGCGTAAGATGGCGGGCCGCAACCCGGTGCCTGTGCCCTCCGCGCGCGACCGTAGTTGCCGTCTGTGACTCCCATGTCTACCGCTTCCTCCACGCCGCGCCTCTCCCGGGAAGTGCGCGCCACCGGTCTGCTCGCGCTGCCGTTGGTTCTGGGCCATGTCTCCACCGGCCTGATCTCTTTCGTCGACAACGTGATCGCCGGTCACCACGGCACCCACACCCTCGCGGCCGTCACCATCGGCACGGCGCTGCTGTGGCTGCCGATGCTGATCCCGATCGGCACCCTGATCTCGCTGACCGCCTCGGTGTCGCAGCTGCACGGTGCGGGCCGCGAGCGCGAGATCGGTCCGCTGTTCCGCCAGGCGCTGTGGCTGGCGCTGGGGCTGGGGCTGATCATGTTCACCTTCCTCACGGTGGTGCCGCCGCTGCTGCCGGCGTTCGGCATCGCGCCGGATATCGTGCCCGGCGCGACCGCGTTCCTGCATGCGGTGCGCTGGGGCGGCCCAGCGCTGACGCTGTACTTCTGCATGCGCTACCTCAGCGAAGGGATGCACTGGACGCTGCCGACCATGCTGCTCGGCTTTGGTGGCCTGTTGGTGCTGGCGCCGCTGGGCTACGTGCTCTGCTACGGCAAGCTCGGCTTCCCCGAGCTGGGCGCCGAAGGCCTGGGCATGGCCTCGGCGATCATGATGTGGCTGCAGGCGCTGTGCTTTGCCGGTTACCTGTGGAAGACCAAGCGCTTCGCCCACCTGCAGTTGTTCTCGCACTTCGACGCGCCGCGCTGGAGCGCGATCTGGGAGCTGCTGCGCACCGGCCTGCCGATCGGCATCACCGTGCTGATGGAAGGCGGCCTGTTCATCGTCACCGCGCTGCTGATCGGCCGCCTCGGCGCCACCGAAGCGGCCTCGCACCAGATCGCGATCAATGTGGCGCAGCTGTGCTTCATGATCCCGATGGGCGTGGCCGAAGCCACCACGGTGCGGGTCGGCCATGCGGTCGGCAGCGGCAACGGGCTGGGTGTGCGCCGCGCGGCGATCGCCGGGCTGCTGATCATCCTGGGCACCCAGACGCTGTCGGCGCTGGTGCTGCTGCTTGGCCATGACGCCATCGTCGGCGTCTACACGAACGATCTGGGCGTGGCTGCACTGGCCTCGACCCTGCTGCTGTATGCAGCCGCGTTCCAGTTCCCGGATGGCATCCAGGTGCTTTCGGCCGGTGCGTTGCGCGGCCTGAAGGACACCCGCGTGCCGATGTTCATCGCCATGTTCTCGTACTGGGGCCTGGGCATGCCGCTCGGCGCCGGGCTGGGACTGGGCTTGGGCATGGGCCCGCAGGGCATGTGGCTGGGCCTGATCCTGGGCCTGACCGCCGCCGCGATCCTCATGGCCTGGCGCCTGCGCGTGAGCAGCGCCCGTGCCGGCCTCCCATCGACCCCCTGACTTGTGTCCGATGCCGGCGCGCCCGGCAACGGCTATTCTGGCACCACGGCAAGAAGCCACTCTGGAGTTACCCCCATGAACCAACCCGCGCGTCGCAATCCCGTCGCCAGCTTCTTCATCGGGCTGTGGGATGTGATGAACTTTACCCGCCGGCTCATCCTCAACCTGGTGTTCTTCGGCCTGCTGTTCCTGATCCTGATCCTGTTCATCGTCGCGATGGGCAAGAGCGCGACCTCGAAGGCGTCGCTGCAGGACCGCACCACGCTGGTCATCGCGCCGGAAGGTCGGCTGGTCGAGCAGTTCAGCGCCGATCCGGTCAGCCGCGCGCTGGGCAAGGCCGTCGGTGACAAGGGCGCCGAAGAAATCCAGCTGCGTGATCTGATCCGCGCGCTGGAGGCGGCCAAGACCGACAAGAAGATCGAGCGTGTGGTGCTGGAGCTGGACAAGCTGCAGCCGAGCGGCTTCGCCTCGATGCGCGAAGTGACCGTAGCGCTGCAGGAACTGCGTGCCGCTGGCAAGCAGGTCGTGGCCTTCAGCGAGAACATGGGCCAGTCGCAGTACCTGCTGGCCTCGCAGGCCGATGAGGTCTACCTGGACCCGATGGGCGGCGTGGTGCTCGAGGGCCTGGGCCGCTATCGCCAGTACTTCCGCACCGGCCTGCAGGACAAGCTGGGCGTGGACGTGCACCTGTTCAAGGTGGGTGAGTACAAGTCGGCCGCCGAGCCGTACGTGCTGGACGCCGCATCGCCGCAGGCCAAGGAAGCCGACCTGTTCTGGATGAACGATGTGTGGCAGCGCTACCTGGCCGACATCGCCAAGGCACGCAAGCTCGACCCGGCCCAGCTGGCCGCCGGCATCGATACCATGCCCGAAGGCATCGCCGCCGCTGGTGGCGACCTGGCCAAGTTCGCCCTGCAGCAGAAGCTGGTGGACGGCCTGAAGACGCGCGAGGAAGTGGACACCCTGCTCACCGAGCGCGGCATCGCCGACGACGACGCGGACGGTGGCTACCGCAACGTCAATCTGGATGCCTACCTGAGCGTGCTCGATGGCCGCCGTTCGCCGGTGGATTCGCGTCCGCAGGTGGCGGTGATCGTGGCGTCCGGTGAAATCTCCGGTGGCGATCTGCCGGCCGGCCGCATCGGTGGCGAGTCGACCTCGGCCCTGCTGCGCGAAGCGCGCGACGACAAGGACGTGAAGGCCGTGGTGCTGCGCGTGAGCTCGCCGGGCGGTGAAGTGTTCGCCTCCGAGCAGATCCGCCGTGAAGTGGTCGCGCTGAAGGAAGCCGGCAAGCCGGTGGTGGTCTCGATGGGCGATCTGGCCGCCTCGGGCGGTTACTGGATCAGCATGAATGCCGATCGCATCTACGCTGACCCCTCCACGATCACCGGTTCGATCGGCATCTTCGGGATGATCCCGAACGTGGCCCGCTCGCTGGACAAGATCGGCGTGCATACCGATGGCGTGGGCACCACCCGCTTCGCCGGTGCGTTCGACATCACCCGCCCGATGGACCCGGCCGTGGGCCAGGTCATCCAGTCGGTGATCAACAAGGGCTACGCCGATTTCACCGGCAAGGTCGCCGCCGCGCGCAACAAGCCGGTGGAAGCGGTGGATGAAGTCGCCCGCGGTCGTGTGTGGAGCGGTGCGCAGGCCAAGGAACGTGGCCTGGTCGATGACTTCGGTGGCCTGAAGGCCGCGGTGGCGGATGCCGCCAGCCGCGCCAAGCTTGGTGAGGCCGGCAAGTTCCGCGTGCGTTACATCGAGAAGGCGGCCACGCCGTTCGCGCAGTTCCTCAGCGGCTTCGCCGGCAGCCATGCCGGTGCCTGGATGCTGGGCGAGTCGGGCATGGCCCGTCTGATGCTGGCCCGTTCAATGCCGGAGCTGGACACCCAGCTGCGCTTCGTCGAGGACGCCGCACGCGACCCGCGCAACAACGCCGCGCCGGTCAAGACGCTGGTGTACTGCTTCTGCGGTCTGTAAGCGGCCTCAGCGGTACTGTGTGACACCCGAACGCCCGGCCTGTGCCGGGCGTTCTGCCATCCGGCCGATGGGTGTCAGGGGCTGGGCGGTGGCGTGTCACCGCTGGCGCGGTCGGCTTCGGCGGCGCGAGCATCGGCGGACTGCTGCAGGGTGTCACTGACCGCCTTGGCGCGGTCGATCGGTGCCTGGATCGCATCGCGCAGTTCAGTGGCCTGCGGTTCCGGTGGTGTGTCCGGTGCCGGCGGCACTGGCCGGTTGCAGGCGCTCAGCGCGATCATCGCGAGCAGCGGCAGGGCAATACGGATCGTCATGGCAACCTCCCTCGGTGAGCCGGTAGCGGAGCATCAGTGTCCCACCGCTTCGCGCCTTGCGCGTGATGGCGTCCGGTAGGCCGGCCATCGCGCGTTATCCTATCCAGGCCGCACCGTGGGTGCTGCATCCCATGGATCACCGCAGGAGAAGCACGTGAGCGCGCAACGTTGGCGACTGGATGGACAGACCGCATTGATCACCGGTGCGAGTGCCGGCATCGGCTTGGCGATCGCGCGCGAACTGCTGGGCTTCGGTGCGGACCTGCTGATCGTCGGCCGCGATGCGGATGCGCTGGAGATGGCCCGCGATGAACTGGCTGATGCCTACCCGGATCGTGAGATCCACGGGCTGGCTGCCGACGTCTCCGATGACGAGGACCGCCGCGAAATCCTGGACTGGGTGGAGGACCACAGCGATGGGCTGCACATCCTGGTCAACAACGCCGGTGGCAACATCAGCAAGCCGGCCACCGAATACACCGAAGACGAGTGGCGCGGGATCTTCGAGACCAATCTGTTTTCGGCGTTCGAGCTGTCGCGCTACGCGCACCCGCTGCTGGCGCGGCACGCGGCCTCGGCGATCGTCAACGTCGGCAGCGTGTCCGGCCTGACCCACGTGCGCAGCGGCGCGGTGTACGGCATGACCAAGGCCGCGATGCACCAGATGACCCGCAATCTGGCGGTGGAGTGGGCAGAGGACGGCATCCGCGTCAACGCCGTGGCGCCGTGGTACATCCGCACCCGGCGGACCTCCGGGCCGTTGTCCGATCCGGACTACTACGAGCAGGTGATCGACCGCACGCCGATGCGCCGTATCGGCGAGCCCGAAGAGGTGGCGGCGGCGGTCGGTTTCCTGTGCCTGCCAGCCTCCAGCTATGTCACCGGCGAGTGCATCGCGGTGGACGGTGGGTTCCTGCGCTACGGGTTCTGAGCCGGCCAGCGGCCGGCACTGCCGGTCACAGGGTGCGCGGCAGAACGCGGTCATGACGCACGGTGAATCCAGTCACGACGCGGGGTTAAACCCGGTCATGGCACGGGGCAATCGCTCTCGGCCAACACGGCTTCCAGCCGCGTACGTTCGGCGGTCGCCGCGGCCTGGTTCTCCGGCGCAGCGAAGCGCTCGCGCCCGCGCGCATCGCGCAAGCGCTGCTGCCAGCTGCTGCAGCGCTGTTGCTCCGCTACCGGCTCGCAGGCATCGCGCACCACTTCGCAGCTGGCTGCATTGCTCGGCGCATGGCTGCCCCCCAGGCCGGTAAGGGCCAGCGATTCGCAGCGTGACGGGGCCGGCTCGCGCTCATGCAGGTAGCGGCCGCCATCGGCAGAAACGCACTGGTAGATCTCCGGCAGCGGCGGTTTGGGTGGGCGGGCGTCGTCGGGCTCCTCCGCCGCGGCTGCCGGGCGCAGCGCTGCGCTGTCGAGCAGGCCGCTGTCTTCGTCGCCGTCCTGCGGCAACGGTGGCATGCGGTAGTCAGGGGTGGGCGCAGCCGGCGCATTCTCCACGGCTGCCGGGCCACGCACCGGCGCGCTGATCCGCTGGATGCGCTGCTCGCTGCCAGCGGGGCAGGCGACGCTCTGGATGGTCAACTGGCCGCCCGCATCGGTGCAGCGGAAGAACACCGCCTCGTCCGCCGCAGCGGGCAGGCTCACAAGCAACAGAAGCAGCAGGCAGCGTGTCATGCCCCCCCGCAGTCCTGGTCCAGGCGCGCATCGATCCCGCGCTGCTCGCGGGTCAGCGCGTCGCGTTCGCTCTGCAGCGCACTGTTGTAGCGGCGGATCAGCGCCCAGCGCCGGTCTTTCAGCCGCGCGCAGACTTCCTGTGCGGGCAGCGCATGGCATTCGTCGCGCACCAGCACGTTGCCGGCCGGTACCACCACGCTGTTGCCCAACCCCGGATGCGGATACCCACCGCCCTGCCAGTGCGAGCTGCCGCCGCCGATGCTGATGCTGCCGCCCACCCGCGAGCCGTTGCCGGTCACCGAGACCGCACCGCCACTGCTGCTCACCGAACCGCTGCCCATCGGTGCGATCGGTGGCAGCGGACGCGACGGCCGATAGCCACCCGACGGCGGCCTCGGGCCAGGTGGATACGGCAGATAGGCCTCGGTCCAGATCGGCACCCAGCGTGGATTGCCCTCGTTGCTGTCGCTGACGTAGCTGTCGCCCTCGCTGGTGGTGCACTCGTACATCGGCTGCGGCGGCTGCACGTGCACGTAGCGCACCTCGCGCTCGGGTGCGCGCGGGGCAGGCATCGGGTCGGGCGCGCGGTCGCTGCGCACTACCTGCGGGGCCGGGTCGCGTGGGCGCTGCAGGTCGCGGACTTCCTGCCGGCCCTCGCGGCATGGCGCGTCCTGCAGCGAGACGGCGCCGTTGCTGCCCACGCAGCGGTAGACGCGCACGTTGTCGCTCTGCGCGGCGGCGGGCACGGCAGGGCTCAGCAACGTGAGCAGGGACAACCACAGAGCAGGGCGCAGGGTCATGCGGCCAGTGTGCGGCTTTGCCCGCCCGCGCGCAAAAGGCGGCTCAGCTGCGCAATACCTGGCCGCTGAGCGCATCGCGGATCGGCGTGGGCTGCGCCAGGCCACCGGTCTGGCCATCGATCAGGCCATCCAGCAACGCCAGCAGGCGCGGGTCCAGTTCGGCGCGTGTGCGTGCTGGCGGCTCGCCGGCGAGGTTGGCACTGGTGGAGACCAGTGGGCCGCCCCAGGCGCGGCACAGCGCGGCGACCAGGGGGTGCGCGCTGATGCGCACCGCGATGCCGCTGTGTTCGCCGGTGATCCAGCGCGGCGCACGTTCGCCAGCGGGCAGGATCCAGGTGTTGGCACCGGGCCAGCTGGCCAGGACCGCGCCTTGGCGATCCAGCGGCAGGGCATCCATCCGCACCCAGCCATCCAGTTGGGCCGGATCGGCGGCAACCAGGATCATCCCCTTCTCGACCGGGCGCTGCTTGAGCTGCAGCAGCTTCATCACCGCCGCTTCGTGCGCGGGATCGCAGCCCAGCCCCCAGACCGCTTCGGTGGGATAGGCGATCACCCCGCCGGCGCGCAGCGCAGGCAGGGCAGTGTCCACAGTGAGTTCGTTCATGACAGGCGACCCGGGTGCATGGCCCGCATTATCCTCCCGCCGTGGCGGGAGGGGTCAACCAGGGCGGTCAGGAGGCCTTTTTGACGGCCTTCTTCACGGCTTTCTTGGCCACCTTCTTGGTGGCCTTCTTCGCCGTGGCCTTCTTGGCAACCTTCTTCACCGCAGCCTTCTTGGTGGCGGTCTTCTTGGTCGCTTCGCCAGCGGCAGCCTTCTTGGCCGGCGCCTTCTTGGCAACGACCTTCTTGGCGGCTTTCTTGCCGAAGCCCTTGCGCACCGGCTTGCCGGTTTCTTCCATCAGCGTCTGCACTTCGGCCAGGGTCAGCGAGGCCGGCTCGCGATCCTTCGGGATCTTGCCGTTCATCTTGCCATCGCTGATGTACGGGCCGAAGCGACCATTGAGGACCTGGATCTCGCTGCCCTCGAACTCCTTGATGATCCGGTTGCGCGCGATCTCTTCCTTCTCTTCGATCAGGAACACGGCGCGGGCCAGGTCGATGGTGTACGGGTCGTCTTCTTTCTTCAGCGAGGCATAGGTGCTGCCACGCTTGGCGAACGGACCGAACCGGCCGATGCCGACGCTGACGTCCTCGTCCTTGTCCTGGCCGAGCGCACGCGGCATCAGGAACAGCTCCAGCGCGTCTTCCAGGGAGATGGTGTGCATCGACTGGCCGGGGCGCAGCGAGGCGAACTTGGGCTTGTCCTCGGCGTCCTCGGCGGTGCTGCCGATTGCCGCGTACGGCCCGAAGCGGCCCAGCCGCACGCTGACCGGCTTGCCGGTCTTGGGGTCGGTGCCGAGCTCGCGCGCGCCACTGGCCTCGGCGCGATCGACCGATTCGTTCTTTTCGCCGACCAGCTTGTGGAACGGTTCCCAGAACCGCGCCATCAGCGGGATCCAGTCCTCCTCGCCACGCGACACCGCATCGAGCTCGTCTTCGAGCTTGGCGGTGAAGTCATAATCCACGTACTGGGTGAAGTGGCTGGACAGGAACTTGGAGACCGCGCGGCCGACGTCGGACGGGCGGAAGCTGCGGCCCTCCATCTCCACGTACTTGCGGAACAGCAGGGTCTGGATGATCGAGGCATAGGTCGAGGGGCGGCCGATGCCGTACTCCTCGAGCGCCTTGACCAGCGCCGCTTCGGTGAAGCGCGGCGGCGGCTGGGTGAAGTGCTGTTCGGCCAGGATGCGATCGAGCGGCACGCGGTCGCCGGGCTTCATCGCCGGCAGCTTGCGGCCTTCATCGTCGTCGTCGGCACTCTTGTTGTCCTTGCCTTCCTCGTACACGGCCAGGAAGCCGGGCACGACCACGGTGGTGCCGCTGGCGCGGAACACATGCTCGCTGCCGGCCGACAGGTCCACGCTGACGGTGTTGAGCGTGGCCGGGATCATCTGGCAGGCGACGGCGCGCTTCCAGATCAGCTCGTACAGCTTGCGCTCGTCATCGGTGAGGAAGCGCGCCACCTGGGCCGGGGTGCGCAGCGCCGAGGTCGGACGCACGGCTTCGTGCGCTTCCTGGGCGTTCTTGGATTTGGTCTGGTAGGTGTTGGGCTGGTCCGGCAGCGAGCCGATGCCGTAATCGCGTGCGATCACATCGCGGATTTCGGCCAGCGCGTCCTGCGAGAGGTTCACCGAGTCGGTACGCATGTACGAGATCAGGCCGACGGTGCCTTCTTCCTCACCGATCGCCATGCCTTCATACAGCTTCTGCGCGACCTGCATGGTCTTGCGCGTGGTGAAACCGAGCTTGCGCGAGGCTTCCTGCTGCAGCGTGGAGGTGGTGAACGGCGGCGCCGGGCGACGCTTGCGCTCCTTGCTGACCACGTCGGTGACGTGCAGGGCGCCCTGGGCGGCCTGCTGGATGCGCAGGCGCGCGGCCTCGGCGGTATCGCCGTCGGTCACGGTGAACTGTTCGAACTTCTGCCCGTCCAGCTTGATCAGGCGCGCATTGAAGTGCTGCGAAGGATGCGCGCACAGCGCATCGATGCTCCAGTACTCGCGGGCGATGAAGGCTTCGATCTCTTCTTCGCGCTCGACGATCATGCGCAGTGCCGGGCTCTGCACACGGCCGGCGGACAGGCCGCGCTGCACCTTGCGCCACAGCACCGGGGACAGGTTGAAGCCGACCAGGTAATCCAGCGCGCGGCGCGCCTGCTGGGCATCGACCAGGTCACCGGCGATTTCGCGCGGGTGGCCCATCGCTTCCTTGATGGCGCGCGGGGTGATCTCGGTGAAGACCACGCGCTGCATCGGCTTGTCCTTGACCAGCCCGCGCTCCTTCAGGATCTCGGCGATGTGCCAGCTGATCGCTTCACCCTCGCGATCCGGATCGGTCGCCAGGAAGATGTCGTCGGCGCCCTTGGCGGCCTTGACGATGGCATCGACGTGCTTTTCGTTCTTCTCGATGAGGTCGTACCGCATCGCGAAGTTGTTGTCGGGGTCGACCGCGCCTTCCTTGGGCACCAGGTCACGCACATGCCCATACGAGGCCAGGACAGTGAAGTCCTTGCCGAGGTATTTGTTGATCGTCTTGGCCTTGGCGGGCGATTCGACGATGAGCAGGTGCTTGGGCATGGCGTCAGGATTCTATGGGCAGGGCCCCGGGGAGGGCCGCTAGGGTGGAGCAAATGGCCGCATTAGTGAAGCGGCGCGGGCGATATACATAAACCGAACGCCCGGGGGTGGGCCGGGCGTTCAGCTTTCTGCCTATTAGTGGAATCACGCCGGGCCCGCTCATGTCAAGCGGCCCGGTGTGAGGATGGCTCGGATCAGGACATCGAGGCGATCACGCCGATCATCGCGATCATCACGCCGAACAGGGCGACCACGGCCAGTGCGGCGATCACCAGGATCACGATGGTGACCGTGCCCAGGCCGCGCTGCTGCAGCTCGGGGTGCTCGGTGAAGGCCCACTTGTCCACCACCAGGGTGTCGCACATCATGTCGTGCAATGCCTGCTTGCGCTCGGTGAAGGCGGCCATGATGAAGCCGATCATCAGGATCAGGCTGCTGACGATGGTTGCCAGGTAGCGGCAGAAGGCCCGCAGGAAGCTGATCCGCTCGCCATTGCCGCGCACGACCTTGATGCCGACGGCCATCTTGCCCAGCGTGGCGCCACCGCGCGAGGCGTGGAAGCCGGCGTAGTAGCCGATGCTGATCACCATGCTGAGCAGCATCACCACCAGCGTCAGCGCGACCTGTACGCCTTCGTTGCCCGAGCCGGCGCCCATCACGTTGATGATCATGCTCAGCGGCAGGGTGACCACGGTGAGCAGGATGTAATCGATGAAGTAGGCGGCGTAGCGCTTCCAGAAACCGGCATAGACCACGTCCTGGCCATGGACCACGGCCGTGTTGGCGTAGCCGGTGGCCGCGGCAGGCGCGGTGTACGGCGAGTAGGTGCCGCCACCGGTGCCCGGCAGTGGCGCGGTGCCATTGTCGATGGCGGTGTAATCCCCGCGCAGGTCGATGCCGCTGCCGAGATTGCTGGCGGCCGCGGCGAGATGCTGCAGCTGCAGCTCATCGACGGCCTCGGACAGTGGCGCCCACTGCGCGAACCCTTCGCGCCACACCAGCGTGGCCAGGGTGATGTCACCGCGCTGGAAGCGCTGGCGCATCTCCTCTGCGCTCAGCGGCCCCTGACGTTCCTGGCCATCGGCGAAATACCACTCAGTCATTGCTTCAATCCCCTGTTGGGTGCATCCATGGACATGTGTCCGTTATCAGCCGCGGCATTCCAGCGGCAGGTAGGTATCGTCGGGCTCGCCGCTGCATTCCCACTGCCCGGCACCGTTGTAGTCCAGCCACAACAGCTTGCCGTCCAGCGCGGCATTGCCGGGCACGGTGAGCTCGGCTTCCACGCCGCAGTGGCCATTGTTGAAGCGGCCGATCCGCACGGCGTTGATCGCGCCGTCGGCGTAGGCTTCGGCCGGCTGGAAGCCCTCGTCATCGTTGACCGGGCAGCGGCCATGTGCGCTGTGGAACCCGGCCACCGCGAGTTTGACCGGGGCCAGCGTCACCAGTGCTTCACTGGTTTTGGCCCGCGCCACATAGTCCCGATAAGCGGGCAGCGCGAACGAGGCGAGGACCGCGCCGACGATCAGCACCAGCACCACGATCACGGCCGCAACGATGCCCACGATCGCGCACCCGCTCAATCCCTTGCGGGGTGGGGGAACGGCGGTGGGGTTGGCGGGGGACACGGGGGTGACGGGGGTGACGGGAACGCCGGGCGCGGCGGGCAGCGCCGGTGGCACGGCGGGGCCGGGAACCGGCTCTGCCACCACCTCGACGGCGGGGGCGATGTCCAGGCCGATCTCGGCCGCCACGGTTTCCAGCGGCTGCCACTGGGCCATGCCGTCGCGCCAGACCAGCGTATCCAGTGCGATGCGGCTGGAATGGTAGAGCGCGATCAACTCGTCAGCAGGCAGCGGACCGCGCTGCTGACTGTTTCCTTCTGCAAAGAACCACTGGTCCACCGGCCCGCTCCTGAATGCGCAAGGCGCTCAGTGTAAGGTCAGTGAAGCGGTTCCGGCTCGTCCACGAACATCTGGGTTTCCATCCAGGCGTACGCGGCCTCGGCCCCGGGCTGGTTGAACAGCACCATCAGCACGACCCACTTGAGGTCGTCCAGGTCCAGTTCGTCCTGGTCCAGCGCCATCGCACGGTCGAGCACCAGCTCACGCTGGCTGGCATCGAGGATGCCGTGCTGCTCCAGGAACATCAAAAAGCCACGGCCTTCCACGTCGAGCTTGTCCAGCTCGGGCCCATGGAAAATGCGCACCGGGCCATTGACGCGGCCCAGCACCACGGCCGGGCGCTGCTCGGCGAGCGCGTCCAGCCAGTCAAAGGCTTTGTTGATCTCGGTGGGGCTGAAGCCGGCCTGGATCAGGCCGTTCTGGAGGGAGTCGCGGTCGCGGATGAGGTCCGCGTCTTCGCTGAAATAGTGTTCGAACAGGTACAGCAGGACATCCAGAATGCTCTCTTTCATTGCCCCTCGGCCTGCGTCAACGACGCTGTGGAGGTGAAGAAACTAGGGTTTTCGACAGTAGCGACCATAGGCGGCCATTACCTTTCCATCCAGTTCCATGACCAGCAGCATGGCCGACAGCTGGGCCGCCGTCAATCCGCTGCGCTGGATCAATGAATCCATACCCGTTGGGTCATGATCCAGGGCTTTCCACAAGCACTGGTAGTCCGGGTCGGTGTAGGAAGGGGCGCGCTCGGGCGCCGGTCGTGCCTGTTCAGTGGGGGCGTCCAAGCGGGTTCGCAAGGCCCCGGCCAGGGTCTGGGCGAGCGCGGCCAACCCGGCGGTCACCTCGGCCGGCGTCTCCACCAGCGCTGCGCCCTGCCGGATCAGCCGATGGCAGCCGCGGGCGCGGGGATTGCGGATCGAGCCGGGCAGGGCGAACACCTCGCGGCCCGCCTCGGCCGCGCAGCGCGCGGTGATCAGGGCGCCGGAGCGCTCGGCGGCCTCGATCACCAGGGTGCCCAGGCTGAGCCCGGCGATGATCCGGTTGCGTGCGGGGAAGTGCGCCTGGGTTGCCGGCATGCCTGGGGCGTACTCGCTGACCACCGCGCCGGTGGCGGCAATCCGTTCATGCAGCGCGGCATGCCGGGGCGGATAGGTCTGGTCCAGGCCGGTGGCGACCACGGCCACGGTCATGCCCCCGGTCACCTGCAATGCGCCGTCATGGGCGTGGGCATCGACCCCGGCCGCCAGCCCGCTGATGACCGACCAGCCCTCGCCGGCCAGCGCGGTGGCGAAGGCATGCGCGTGCTCGCGGCCGCCGGCAGTGGGCGAGCGGCTGCCGACCACCGCCACCGCCGGGTGCCAGAGCCGCGCCGGGTCACCGTCCACGAACAACGCCACGGGCGGTTCCTCGATCTGGTTGAGCAGCGCCGGGTAGTCCGGATCGGTCACGCCGAGCAGGTGATGGTGCTCCTCGGCCAGCCATGCCAGGGCCTGTGCCAGGTAGCGTTCGTCCGGCAACGCGAGCCGGGCGCGTTGCGCTGGAGTACAGCCGGCGGCCCGCCAGGCGGTCGGGCCGGCCCGCAGGGCGGCCGCCGCATCGGAGAACTGGCGCAGCAGGCGCAGGCGAGGCGGCAGCGCGCCCCCGGCCAGGACCAGGGTGAGCAGGGCGGTGGAGGCGGCAAGGCAGGGAATGGGCATCCCGATACCCTGGCCCGGAAATGACGACGGCGCCCTAGGGCGCCGTCGGATCGCAGGGTAGGACTCCGCCGCGCTTACTGCTTATCCGGATGCAGTGCCGAATAGCCGACCCTGACCGGCTTCACGCCTTCCATCACCAGCGCGTAGCTGACGTTCTCGAACGTGCGGAAGACCATCGCATGGGCGGCGTACTCGTCCGGCAGGGTGACCCGGCCGGCACCGCTGGTCAGCGAATCGTCCATCCGCGACGAGTTCGGGTAATCCATGCGGTGGGCCACATGGCGGCCCTGGCGCCACAGCGAGAACACGGTGCCGTTGTCGACCCCGTTGGCACTGCCGGCGGAGATCGCGATCACATCGCGCGGGCCGCCGGAGGTGAAGGTGTCGGCGACGGCCAGCACGCGCACGTCCAGATCGACGGCCTGCGGCGCGGGCACATGCGGTACGAACTGCAGGTCGTACGGGCGGGCCTCGACCGGAACCAGGCGGTCACCGGCGCGGACTTCACGGCCGTCCACCTGGCCCTGCAGCACCAGCGAGGTCACCTCGACACTGCCGTTCTGTACCCGGCTCACCGTGCCGACGTTGATCTGGGCCAGTTCGTAGCCCAGCGTCTGGTGCCGCTTGCTCGGCACGATGAACGTCTTCCAGAGGTTGCCGCTGCCGGGCGTGGTATCGCCGCGGGCATTGAGGTCTTCGGTCGGCTTGGGCAGGGCGTACTGCACCGTCGGGCGGACCACCGCGTAGCGCTGGCCGACCTGGGCGTTCTCCAGGCCGCGCACATAGGCAGTCTGGCCGGTGGTGGCGCGCAGGCGGTTTTCTTCCAGATTGACCACGTAGGGCAGCGACTTGACCTCGTCGACCACGCTCAGCTGCTTCAGGAAGGGCTCGACCTGCTCCAGCGGGACGCCGTTGATCGGGGCCTCCTGGCGCGGGCCGGGCTGGGCCACGACGCGGTCCAGATAGGCCAGGCTGAGCACGTCACCCGGGTAGATCAGGTGCGGATTCTTGACCTGCGGGTTGGCCTGCCAGATCTCCGGCCACAGCCAGGGCTTCTGCAGGAAACGCGCCGAGATGTCCCATAGCGTGTCCCCTTTGCGCACGACATAGGTATCCGGGTGCCCGCCATTCATTTCCACGGCGGTAGCATAGGTAGCGACGGTCAGCATCGCCACGGCGACGACCGTACGAGTTCGTTCAAACATAGATGTGGTGCCTGATTCCCCAACAGGTTCGCGCACTATAGTCCAGAAACCGGGGCGCGGGGCAAGCGTTGGCGATAGAATCTCGCTGTACGCCGCTTCGACCGGCGCCCCCTACCGGTATTTGCCATGGCCCTCCTGCCCATTCTCGAATTTCCCGATCCGCGCCTGCGTACCAAGGCTGCGTTGATCGATGCTGCCGACGTGACCACGCCGGCGTTCCAGACCCTGATCGATGACATGTTCCACACCATGTACGACGCCCCGGGCATCGGCCTGGCCGCCAGCCAGGTGGACGTGCACAAGCGCTTCATGGTGATCGACGTCAGTGAAGAGAAGGACACCCCGATGGTGTTCATCAATCCTGAGATCGTCGCCAACGAAGGCGGCCAGGTCTATCAGGAAGGCTGCCTGTCGGTGCCGGGCATCTTTGCCGACGTTACCCGCGCCAACCAGATCACCGTGCGTTACCTGGATCGCCACGGCGTGGCCCAGGAACTGACCACCGACGGCGTGCTCGCTGTCTGCGTGCAGCACGAGATGGACCACCTGGACGGCAAGCTGTTCATTGATTACCTCTCGCCGCTCAAGCGCGAGATGGTGCGCAAGAAGCTGGCCAAGCAGCGCAAGCACGTTGCCTGAGGTGATTGCAGCGACCGCCGCGCGGGATGACCGCGCGACGTGTCCTGTCGCGCGGCGCCGCACATCGGCGCCGTTTTACGTTCTGTTAGTGGGGTCGCCATGAAGATTGTCTTTGCCGGTACGCCGGCGTTCGCCGTGTCCTCGCTGCGTGCCGCAGCCCGCCACCATGAAGTGGTCGCGGTGTACACGCAGCCCGATCGCCCCGCTGGCCGTGGCCGTGGCCTGGCCCCGTCGCCGGTCAAGCTGGAAGCGATCGCACGTGGCATCCCGGTGTTCCAGCCGGAGAGCCTCAAGACCCCCGAAGCCCAGCAGCAGCTGCGCGACCTGGCGCCGGACCTGATGGTGGTGGTGGCCTATGGGCTGATCCTGCCCAAGGCGGTGCTGACCATTCCAACCCACGGCTGCTGGAACGTGCACGCCTCGCTGCTGCCGCGTTGGCGCGGTGCCGCGCCGATCCAGCGTGCGATCCAGGCCGGCGATACCGAAACCGGTGTCTGCCTGATGCAGATGGACGCCGGGCTGGATACCGGCCCGGTGCTGCTCAAGCAGCACATCGCGATCGGCGCCAACGACACCGGCGGTCAGCTGCACGATCGTTTGGCCGCCTTGGGTGAGCAGGTGCTGTCCGATGGCCTGGGCCTGCTGCGGGCCGGCATCAAGCCGATCGCGCAGCCGCAGCCCGAGGCCGGCGTGACCTATGCGCACAAGCTGGACAAGGCCGAAGCCCGTCTGGACTGGGCGCAGGACGCCCACGCGCTGGCACGCACCGTACGTGCGTTCAATCCGTGGCCGATCGCCGAGGCGATGCTGGCCGGCGAACGCGTCCGCATCCATGGCGCGATCGCGCTGGATGACAACCAGGGCAAGGCCCCGGGCACGCTGCTGGCCGCCTCGCGCGACGGCATCGACATCGCCTGTGGCCAGGGTGCGCTGCGCCTGCGTGTGCTGCAGCGTGAGGGCGGCAAGGCGATCACCGCCGCCGACTACCTCAATGCCCGTCGCGATCTCGGCATGGGTGCCTGACATGACCAACGCGCGTTCCGGCAAGCCTGCAGGCCCCTACACCGCCCATACCGCCCCCGGCGTGCCCACCCGCGTGCTGGCCGCGCGCGTGCTGGCCCAGGTGATCGGCCGCGGCCGTTCGCTCAAGGCCGAACTGGCCACCGCCTTGCCGACCCTGGACGACAGCCGCGACCGCGCGCTGCTGGAGGCGCTGTGCTTTGCCGTGCTGCGTCGCCGTGCCGCGTATGACGCCGCACTGGCGCAATGGATGCCGCGGCCGCTGGGCGTGCGCGAAGACGAACTGCGCGCGCTGCTGCTGGTCGGCTTCGCCCAGCTGGACGCACTGGAGCTGCCGGCGCACGCCGCGCTCTCGGCCACGGTCGACGCTGCGCGTGCGATGGGCCGTGATCGCCAGGCCGGCATGGTCAATGCGCTGCTGCGCCGCGCCCAGCGCGAAGGCATTCCGCCGCTGCCGGCGCGCGATGCCTTCCCGCTGTGGATGGCCGAGAAGATCGAACAGGATTGGCCGGACGAGGCCGACGCGGTGTTCACCGCGAGCCTGCAGGCCGCGCCGCTGTGGCTGCGGGTCAACCGCCAGCACAGCACTCGTGAGGCGATGCTGCAGCAGTTGGCGGCAGCCGGTATCGAGGCTGAAGCATCGCGCGTGGGTGCCGATGCGATCCGCCTGCCAGTGCCGGTCGCGGTCTCCGCGCTGCCCGGGTTCGCCGATGGCGCGCTGTCGGTGCAGGATCTGTCTGCCCAGCAGGTGGCCGATGCGCTGGCGCCGCGCCCGGGTTCGCGGGTGCTCGATGCCTGCGCCGCGCCGGGCGGCAAGGCTGCCCATCTGCTGGAGCGCGATCCGACCCTGCGACTGCTGGCGTTGGACATCGATGCGCGCCGGCTCAAGCGCATCAGCGAAACGTTCGCACGCACCGGCGTGGGCCAGAACGCGAAGGTGCTGGCGGGCGATGCAACCGATCCGGCCAGCTGGTGGGACGGGCAGCTGTTCGACACCATCCTGCTGGATGCGCCCTGTTCGGCCACCGGCATCATCCGCCGCCAGCCGGATGTGCTGGCGCATCGCCGCGCGACCGACATCGAGGCGCTGATGGCCTTGCAGGCGCGCCTGCTGGATGCCTGCTGGACGATGCTTACCCCGGGCGGAACCCTGCTGTATGCGACATGCTCGATCCTGCGCGATGAAAACCAGTTCCAGGTCGAAGCCTTCCTGCAGCGCACCCGGGATGCGGGCTTCCTGCCGCTGGGAGAGGCGTATGGCCACGATTCCTGGGCCGGGCGCCAGCGCCTGCCCGGTGAGGACGGTGCTGACGGCTTCTTCTATGCACGTCTGCTAAAGAAGGGTTGAACCGAACCCGGCTAGAATCCCGCCCCATGCTTAAAAACCGCGCATCCCGAGAGTTCTGGCTGCTTGCCCTGATGGCCCTGCTCGTTCTGGGGGCCGGCCTGGGCATGCGTGATCCGTGGCCCTCCGACGAGCCCCGGTTCGCGCTGGTCGCCAAGCAGATGGTGGAGAGCGGGGACTGGCTGTTCCCGCATCGGGGCACCGAGTTGTACTCGGACAAGCCGCCGATGCTGATGTGGTCGCAGGCCGCGCTGTACTCGCTGATCGGCGACTGGCGGGTGGCCTTCCTGCTGCCCTCGCTGCTGGCCGCGCTGGGCACACTGGCCTGCGTCTATGACCTGGGCCGCCGCCTGTGGACGCGGCGGGTCGGGCTGTACGCCGCCTGGGCGCTGCTGTTCGCGCTGCACTTCACCTTCCAGTCCAAGAAAGCCCAGATCGATCCGCTGGTGGTGGTCTTCATCACCCTGGCCAACTACGGCCTGCTGCGGCATCTGCTCAGTGGCCCTGCGTGGCGCTGGTGGTGGCTGGGCTGGTTCGCCGCCGGGCTGGGGGTGATCACCAAGGGCGTGGGCGTCATCGCATTGCTGATGATCGTGCCGGCCGCCGTGGCCTCCGTGCTGGGCTGGCCGCGGGTCAAGCTGCATGTCCGCGACTGGCGGTTCTGGGTCGGGCCGCTGGCCTTCGTGCTGGCGATCGCCCTGTGGCTGGTGCCGATGGTGGTGACCGCACTGGGCAGTGGGTCGGCCGAGTACCGCGCCTATCTGGACGACATCCTGTTCCGGCAGACCGCCAAGCGCTACGCGCAATCCTGGGATCATCATCAGCCATGGTGGTATTTCCTGGGTACGATGCCGTCGATGTGGATCCCGGCCTTCCTGGCGATTCCCTGGGCGATCCCGGCCTGGCGCCGGCGCCTGCAGCGGCGTGATGCGCGCTACCTGCTGCCGCTGGTGTGGTGGTTGTTGATCGTGCTGTTCTTCTCGATCCCCAACGGCAAGCGTGACGTCTACATCCTGCCGGCGCTGCCCATGTTCTGCCTGGCGCTGGCACCGCTGCTGCCGGGGCTGCTGCGCAAGCGCACCTTCCAGTGGCTGCTGGGCGGCTTCGTGGCGCTGCTGGCTGCCGGCCTGCTCGGCATCGGCATCTCGATGCTGCTGGGGCAGCCGGGCTTCGAGCGCAAACTGATTCTGGATCGCGGCATCGACACCGCGGTGACCTCCGGCCTGGGCTGGGTCGCGGTCGCGTTGGGCTGCTGGGCGGTGCTCACCCTGTGCATCGCCGGCGTGCGCCGCTTCCATCTGGCCGTGGTGGCGACGCTGACCATGGCCTGGGTAGCGTTCGGGCTGATCGGCTACCCGCTGTTCAATGACTCCAGTTCCGCCCGCGGCCTGATGCTGCAGGTCGGTCAACGCATCGGCCCGGAGGCCGAACTGGGTCTGGTCGCCTGGAAAGAACAGAACCTGCTGATGGCCGACCGTGAGGCCGCCACCTTCGGGTTCAACCGGCGTTGGGACCGGCAACTCGCCGACGGAGTCGCCTGGCAAGCCGCACAGCCGCAGCAGCGTTGGCTGCTGGTCCAGGAGGACGCGCTGCTGGCCTGCGTGGACCGCACCAGCGCCGAACTGGCCGGGGTCGCCAACCGTCGCCGTTGGTGGTTGGTAAGGCCGGGCGACATCCACGGCCCGTGTGTGGCCAGTGCCGAAGAACAGGCGCGCGAACGCGCGCTGCACCGGATCGACGGCGATGAGTGAATTCTGTAATGCTGGCCGCCTCCTCGGGCGGATACCGCAGGTCCGTGGGCGCCGGTCGCGTCCAGTGCAATCACGGGCGTGCATGCCTGCGTGTGGCAATCGAGGTTGGCAATGACGTTCTCCGCTGCATCCGAGCCGGCCACGCCCGTTTCCCTGCCGCCGCTGCAGGGGCGTGCCGGTGTGGCCCATTGGATCGCCACCGTGGGCCTGTTCTGCATGCCCGCGCTGGTGCTGACCCTGCCCCAGAACCTGTTGCCCTACGGCATCCTGTTGCTGCTGAGCACGCTGCTGGCGCCGGATTACCTGTGGCGCGCGCGTGGCCTGGCCGGGCAGCCGGTGAAGGCCCTGACCTGGCTGGTGGTGGCCGCGATTGCCTTTGCGCTGCTCTCGATCTATCTGTTCGAGCAGGGCCTGCGCGACATCGACAACCGCTCGCGGTTCGTGGTGATCCCGTGGATCGCCCTGTGGGTGTGTGCACTGCGGCCGGACATCCGCTGGCTGTGGGGCGGGGCGCTGGCCGGCCTGCTCGGCACCATGGTGCTGTCGATCCTGCAGGTGGCCGGCGGCGCGCCACGCGCTGATCTGAGCACCAACGCGATCGTGCTGGCCGACATCGTGCTGGTGCTGATGGTGCTGCTGGTGTTCTGCCGGCCGCACCAGCGCTGGACCTGGGTGATCGTGGGCATGGTCGCCGGTTGCGTGACCATCGTGCTCAGCGGCAGCCGCGGCGTCTGGCTGGCGCTGTTGGCACTGCTGGTGGTGATGGCGATGAGCCTGCGCTGGCGCACCGGCCGCGCGCGCCTGGGCGTGCTGTTGGCGCTGGTGGCGATCGCCGGCACCTTGACCCTCACCATCCCGAGCCTGCGCGAGCAGGTCCGCCTGACCGAGCTCAAGCACGACGTGGTGCGGATGGAGCGCGGTGACAGCGACTCCTCCGCCGGCGCGCGCGTGGAGCGGCTGCAGGTGGCCTATGAAACCTTCCTCGATCACCCGCTGACCGGCGTGGGGATCGGCCATTTCGACAGCGCCATGCAGCGCCTGCCGGTGTGCCGGGATGATCCGAGTGAGCAGCGTTGCCATCTGGGCCACGCGCACAACGATCTGGCCGAGTGGGCCGCGACCCAGGGCGCGCCGGGCCTGCTGTTGCTGCTGGCCATCTACGGCGTGCCGCTATGGGTGTTCACCGGCCTGCACCGGCGCAGCGGCGAGCAGACCTTCCGTGGTCCGGCGGCCGCCGGGATCATGGTGGTGGTGACCTATGTGCTGTGCGGGATCACCCAGTCGATGTTCGCGCATCAGATCACGGCCAGCTTCTACGTCACCATCGTCGGCCTGCTGGCCGGGCTGTCGATCGTCCAGGGGTACACGCGGCGCCTGGCGCTGGCGTCGGCCGGGGCTCAGGCGCCGGGCTGATCCCGCGGCGGGTCGGTGACTGGCTGCCCGTTCTGCAGCATCCACAGCATGATGGTCTTCTGGCGCACGTAATTGGCGCGTACGTAGGCGTAGACCAGGCCGTGCCAGCCATCGCGGAAGCCGCCACGCAGCAGCAGCCCGCGCCAGAACCGCCACGCCGGCGCCAGGATCAGTTTGGGCAGGGTGGCGCGCTTGCCGCGCGCGAACTCGTGCTCGGCCATCATCCGCGCGTAGCGCTGGGTCTTGAGCAGCTGCTGCTCCAGCGAGCGGTAGGGGTAATGGATCAGGTCGCCGCGCAGGGTACCCACCGCACCATCGACGCTGGCCGCCTCATGGATCTCACGCTTGCCGCGCCAGCCGCCATGGCGGCGGTCGAACAGGCGCAGGACCCGGTCCGGGTAGGCATTGCCATGCTTCAGGAACTTGCCGAAGTACGCGGAGAGCCTTGCGAACCGGTAGCCATGGTGGCCGGCGAAGCCGTTGGCCTGGGCGGACAGGATCGCCTCGCGCAGGGTGTCGCTGATGCGCTCGTCGGCGTCCAGGCACAGCACCCAGTCATGCGCGGCCTGCTCGACGCAGAACGCCTTCTGGCTGCGGAAGCCATCGAACCGGCGTTGCAGCACCCGCGCCCCGGCGGCCGTCGCGATCGCCACGGTGGCATCGGTGGATTGCGAGTCCACGACGACGATCTCGTCGCAGAAGGCCAGCGAGGCCAGGCAATCGCCGATGCGGTCGGCTTCATTGAACGCGATAATGCAGGCCGAAATGCGAGGCCGTTCAGTGGGAGCGGTCGAGGAGGACATGATGGCCGAGTACCTGCTGTTTGCGACGGAGCGTTATGCGCTGCCCATTCTCGCCCCTCTGGCGCAGGCGTTGCACGCATCCGGTCAATCGGTGTCGGCCTGGTTCGCCGATGGCGCCGCCGGGGCCTCGCTGCCCGGCGTGCCCAATGTGGCCCTGAACGAGGCGCTGACACTGCGCCCGCGCGCGGTGTTCAGCGCCGCCAACTGGGTGCCGCCGTTCATCGCCGGGGCCAAGGTGCAGGTCTTCCACGGCTTCAACGTGCAGAAGCGCGACAGTGCCCGCGGCCACTTCCGGGTGCGCGGTCTGTTCGATCTGTACTGCACCCAGGGCCCGGCCACGACCACCCCGTTCCGCGAGCTGGCCGCGCGCGAGGGCCACTTCGCCGTGGCCGAGACCGGCTGGCCCAAGCTCGATCCGCTGTTCCGCGATGACGGTGGCTTGAGCGCCGGATTGCGCGTGCCGGCACAGGGCCGCCCGGTGATCCTGTTCGGCTCGACCTTCACCGAGCGGCTGAGCGCCGCGCCGCATCTGTACGAGCAGATCGCGGCCGATATCGGCCGCGGCGAGCACTACTGGCTGCTGACCCTGCACCCCAAGTGCGCCCCGGAGCTGTTCGAGCGCTACCGCGCGCTGGCCGGTGCGCATGCGCGCTTCATCGAGCCGGAACAGGTGATGGCCGCGCAGCGCGCCGCCGATGTGCTGGTCTCGGATACTTCCTCGATCGTCTCCGAGTTCATCGTGCAGCACAAACCGGTGGTGACCTTCCGCAACCGGGTCCCGCAGCCGCACATGATCGATTTCGACGACGCCACCCAGCTGCCGGCGATGCTGGCCCAGGCGTTGGATCCAGCGCCCGCCCTGATGGCCGAGATCCGCCGGTACGCGGACACCATCCATCCGTTCCGCGATGGGTATTCCTCCGAGCGGGTGATCGCTGCCACCGAGGATTTCCTGTCCGGTGAACTCGGCGCGCTCAAGCGCAAACCGTTCGGTGCGTGGACGCGCGGCCTGCAGATCCGCAAGGATCTCGGGTACTGGGGGCCGGCGAAGCGGTAGCGTCACCAGGTAGATCCACGCCATGCGTGGATGCGCTCCTACCAGCGCAGGCGACGCTTCGCCAACGCACGGCCCAACTGCTCGTACACCGCACGCGCCTCCGCTTCCGGCAGGTACTGCAGCACCAGCGGCGTGCCCATGCCTGCACCCGCGGTATCCAGCCATACGCTGGCGGTGCCCAGCCGGCGGTCCAGCGGCGAGCGGGTCAGGCGCAGCGCCTGCAGCTTGTCCAGTTCGGCAAAGCGCCACCAGCGCTGCCACCAGCCACCGCGCACGGCGACGTAGTCGTCATCCAGGTGATAGCCGATGCGCGCCATCTGCCGGTGCGCGCGGAACGCCGACCACGGCAGCCATAGCAGCACCAGCGCCCCCCACGGCCCGCCGTACCAGATCGCCGCCGCCGTCAGCAGCGGAACCAGGCACAGCGCGCCCAGGCACAGCCGCCACCAGCCGCGCCTCTGCACCGGCTGCCAGCGCGCCGGCGGCCACTGCAGGTGTGGCAGCAGATGCTGGACCAGCCCATCGCAGACGGCCGGCGTCGCCAGCGGCGCCAGCTCACGCAGGTCGCGGCGCTCGCCTTCGCCGGGGTTGCCTGCAGCAATATCGATACGCAGTTGCCGGCGCTGGAACCAGCGCTGCAGCGCGCTCTCGCGCAATGTCCACGCCTGGATCCGGCGCCGCGCCACGCTGGTGCGCATGCGGGTTAGAAGCCCACTGGCCACGGTCAGCCGGCGCTCGTGCTCACTGAGCCGGAAGCCGTAATAGCGCAGCAGCGCGAGCCCCACCGACAACACCCGCAGCATCACCCAGAAGCCCACCACGGCGACTACCGCGGCCATGGTCCAGAGCCACATTCCGGGATGCAGGTGGCTGGCATACCCGAAGGCCTGGCGGCCGCCGGCTTCGATCACATCGGAGACGCTGCCACGCGGGAACAACTGCACCATCGCGCCCAGCACTGCCACCACCACGACCCAGCCGCGGTTGGAGAGCAGGCCGATACGGACCACCTCGCCCGGGCTCAAGGCGAGCAGCACATCCTCGGCCGGTTCGGCCGCAGCGGCTTCGCCCTCGGCCGTGGCCGGCACTGCCTGGCCTCGCTGGCGTACCAGGCGCTCCAGTGCGAGCGCCTGATCGAGTTTGAGCACCCGCATTTCCGCTTCGGGGCGATGGCCACCGGCCGATTCCAGCTTCAGCTCGGCCACGCCGAACAGGCGGTGCAACGGGTTCTGGTGGACAACCACGTTGTGGATGCGGGCGAAGGGAATCTCGCGCCGATTGCGCGCGAACACCCCGCTGCGCACGGTGATGGCCGACGCGCCGATCCGATAGCGATAGGTGAGGTACTGCAGCACCGAGTACGCGACCAGCGCCACCACGGCGATCACCGGGCCGAGTGACAGCCACAGCTCATCGCGGTCGCCACGCTGGCCGAACACCACCAGCGCGATCAGCGGTACCAAGCCCTGGCGCAACTGCATCAGCAGCACGAACAGCCACGACCAGGGATGCAGCCGCTGCTCCGGCGCGGCATCAAGCGGCGGCGGGGTACTCACAGCGCGTCGTCGTCCTGGTCCAGCTGGTGCGCCAGGGTGTCGCGCAGGCGCTCGGCATCGGCGCTGTCCAGCCCACTGAGCGTGACCGCACTGAAGCGGCTGCCGGCGGTATGCACGACCAGCGTGCTCAACCCGGCGCTGCGTTCGATCGGCCCACGGCGCAGATCCAGGTGCTGCACGCGCGAGGTCGGTACACGGGTTTCGTTCTGCCAGAGCAGGTCGCGGCGCAGGCCGAGGCCTTGGGCATCCAGCCGCCAATACGTGCGGCGCTGGCGGCGGAACGCGAGGGCCGCACCGATCAACGCGCCGAGTACGACCATGCCGGCCGCACCCCACCAGCGGCCCGGCAGATCAAAGACCACCCAGAGCGTGCCGAGCACGCCGCCGAGCATCAGTGCGCCAGCGATCGCACCACCGAACGCGGCCAGCGAGGCCGAACGCAGCGGCATCGCCTGCCAGTCGGGGGCAGGCGGCAACGGCGGCAGGGGCGGCGGCACGGGAGTGTCGAGGAGATCGGACAAGGCAAGGCGCTCGGCTGGGGAACGGGCCGGGCGCATGCATACAGGTGCAACCGCCCGTGGCGCAGACGGTAGCAGGTTGCCGTGGGCTATTGCGCGGCCTGGATCAGCGCGTCGACATCGAGCAGATGGCCAGCGCGTTCGGCCTTGGTGCGCAGGTACTGCTCGTTCTCGGCGGTGATGTCGCCGGTGACCGGCACGCAGTCGACGACGTCGATGCCGGCATTGCGCAGGCGCTGGGCCTTGGTCGGGTTGTTGCTGAGCAGCTGCACGCGGCTCACGCCCAGGCCCTGCAGCATCGCCACGGCACTGCCGTAGCGGCGCTCATCGGCACCGAAGCCGAGCTGGGCATCGGCGTCGATCGTGTCCAGGCCGTCGTGCTGGTACCCGTAGGCGCGCATCTTCGCGGCGATGCCGGTACCACGGCCTTCCTGGTCCAGGTACAGCAGCACGCCGCCGCCAAGCTCTTTGAGCTTGCGCAGGCCGCGCCGCAGCTGGTCGCCGCAGTCGCACTTGAGCGAGCCGAACAGATCGCCGGTCAGGCAGGAGGAATGCACGCGCACCGGCACCACGGCGGACAGATCCGGGGTGCCCACGATGATCGCGACCTGGTCACGCTGGGCCACGCCGCCGCGGAACACCGCGAATTCGGTCATCCCGACCTCGCGCAGCGGCACCGGCGAGCGGGCCACCAGTTCATACGCATGCGCGGCCTGTTCGGCGCCCTGGCTCAGGTCGCACAGCGAGACCTGCGCGCAGTCGTCGAAGCGGCGGTCATCGGCGGTCAGCAGCACGCCGACCATCGCCGGCAACAGCAGGCCGAGGCGGGCGATCTCCACCGCGCCATCGTCCAGCGCTTCGCCACCGGTCCAGCCCGGCGGCATCGCACCCGGGTCGCGCAGGTAGCTGAGCGAGGGCAGGGCATCGAAGTCGATGCCGGCCAGCGGCACGCGCGCGCCACGTTCGGCACTTACCCCGAGCACGCGGGCGCGGGTGGCGGTGAGGAACAGGTAGTGGCGATCTTCCGCGGCCGCCGCAAAGGCGCTGAAGCTGGTGCGGGTGCTGCTGTCCAGTGCGATGAACGCCAGGCGCTGGCCGTGGCCATCGTCGATCACCACCGGGCGGCCGGCACGCAGTTCGGCCACCGCGCGCTCGCAGCGGATCGCGGCCGGGTCGCCGAACAGGGAAGAAGCAGGGGACATGTCAGGGGCCGTGGGGGACATCGTGGTTTCCACAGTGGGGACGGATCGCGGCGATTCAATCGCTCCAAGGGCGCGACGCTGCGTCGCAGTCAGTGCGGATGGTCCTCGGTGGCATAGGGATCGTCCTCGCCGCTCTGCGGTGGGCGCAGCGTATAGCGCTTGTAGGTCCACTGATACTGCGCCGGATCGCGCCGGGCGATGCGCTCGATGCCGGCATTGAGGGCGGTGGCCGCGGTGCGCGGGTCGGGATCGGCCACGGCAGGCGAGGTGGCTTCAATATGCAGGGCGAACTCCATGCCCGGGCCGATCCGCTCGCACCAGCCGTACAGCACGGTCGCGCCGGTGCGCTCGGCCAGCCGGTTGACCAGGGTCATGGTCAGCGCCTCTACCCCGAAGAACGGCGCGAACACGCCGTCGCCGGCCTTGGGCTGCTGGTCGGGCAGGATGCCGGTGGCGCCGCCGTCCTTGAGCACCTTGAACAACTGGCGCACGGCCGGGCCTTCGGCGCGCACCTGCTGCACGTTGTCGCCGCCGCGGACCAGCTGCAGGAAGGCATCGCCCACTTCCTCATCCGGCGCCTTGTAGACGATCGCGATCGGCCCGCGCGAGGCCAGCCACTGGTTGAGCAGCTCCCAGTTGCCGTAATGCGGGGCCGCCACGATCACGCCCTTGCCGGCGGCCAGGGCTGCGTCGTACAGCGCCTCGCCGTGGCGCTCGGTCAGGCGGGCCAGGTTGCGATCACGTGGCTGGGTCCACAGTCGCAGGGTCTCGATGGCCTGCAGCGCGGTCGAGCGCAGCACCTCGCGGTGGAGCACGGTCCGCTCGGCCTCGCCCATCTCGGGGTAGGCCAGCTCGAGGTTGCGACGGGTGACGCGGCTCTCACGGGCATTGAGACGTATCCACAGCCAGGCCAGCAGGGAGGCGAAGGCACGCAGCCAGGACCAGGGCAGGCGGGTGAACAGGGCAGCGGCGCGGTAGGCCAGGCGGGCAGTGGTGTGCGGTTTCATCACTGCAAAGTCTAGCGGCTGGCGGCCAGCCTGTCGGCGCGCGGGCGCGTTAAGGTAGTCCGCCTTCAGTTGCGGAGCCCTGCCCATGCTTGTTCTGATCCAGCGCGTCAGCGAGGCCAACGTCCGTGTCGAGGGGGCCGTGATCGGCCAGATCGGGCACGGTCTGCTGGCCCTGGTGGGCATGGAGCCGGGCGACACCGAGGCCCAGATCGGGCGGATGGCCGATCGCCTGCTTGGTTACCGTGTGTTTGGCGATGAGGCCGGAAAAATGAACCGGTCGCTGCGTGATACCGGCGGCGGATTGCTGCTGGTCAGCCAATTCACCCTGGCGGCCGACACATCCAGCGGGATGCGGCCGGGCTTCAGTACCGCCGCGCCGCCGGCGGAGGCTGAACGCGGATTCAACCGACTGGTCGAGATCTGCAGACAAAAACACGCCCCGGGGGTGGAAACCGGCCAGTTTGGTGCCCATATGGTTGTCAGCCTGGTCAACGATGGTCCAGTGACCTTCCTGCTCAGACCCTAGCCCCGGGACCACCGCCCGGGAACGCGGGGCGCCGGGCTGGTATAATGCTAGGTTCTATTCCCTCTCCCAGCCGGTGGCGCGAGCACTACATGGCCAACGAACGTCCTGCCCAGCAAAACGACATCAAGCTTCTGATCAGCAAGGGCCTGGAACAGGGCTACCTGACCTACGCCGAAGTCAATGATCACCTGCCCGACGACATCGTCGATCCGGAGCAGATTGAAGACATCATCGGCATGATCAACGGCATGGGCATCGATGTCCATGAAGTTGCTCCCGATGCAGAAACCCTGTTGCTCAACGATGGCAACACCGGCAACCGCGAAGTCGATGACACCGCGGCCGAAGAAGCTGCCGCCGCGCTGAGCGCGCTCGACACCGAAGGTGGTCGCACCACCGACCCGGTGCGCATGTACATGCGCGAAATGGGTACCGTCGAGCTGCTGACCCGCGAAGGCGAAATCGCCATCGCCAAGCGCATCGAAGAAGGCCTGGGCCAGGTCCAGGCCGCACTCGGCACCTTCCCGGTGTCGGTGGAATCGCTGCTGGCCGACTACGACGCGCACAAGGAAGGCAAGAAGCGCCTGGCCGAAGTGATCGTCGGCTTCAACGACCTCGTCGAAGAAGTCCCGGCCCCGGCCGTGGCCGAAGACACCAGCGACGACGCTGACGATGACGCCGATGAAGAAGATGACGGCGACGACGTCGAGGAAGAGGCCGGCCCGACCGGTCCGGATCCGGAAGAAGTCGCACGCCGCATGCAGGCCCTGAGCGACGCGTATACCGCGTTCAAGAAGGCCGCTGCCAAGGGCGACCGCAAGCCGCTGGCCAAGCTGCGCGACGACATGGCCGCCGTGTTCGTGACCCTGAAGCTGCCGTTGCCGCTGACCGATGTGCTGGTCAAGCAGCTGCGCGACGTCATGGCCTCGATCAAGTCCCACGAACGCCGCGTGCTGAACCTGGCGACCGTGACCGCGCGCATGCCGCGCAAGGACTTCATCCGCTCGTGGGAAGGCAACCAGACCAACCTGGAGTGGGTGGAAGACGCACTGAAGCGCAAGCAGAAGTGGTCCTCAGCCCTGCGTGACGTGAAGGATCAGATCATCGCCGAACAGCAGGCGACGATCGACATCGAGAAGACCACCTGGCTGGAACTGGACGAGCTGAAGGAAATCAGCCGCGCCATGGCCTACGGTGAAGCGCGTGCGCGCAAGGCCAAGAAGGAAATGGTCGAAGCCAACCTGCGCCTGGTCATCTCGATCGCCAAGAAGTACACCAACCGCGGCCTGCAGTTCCTCGACCTCATCCAGGAAGGCAACATCGGCCTGATGAAGGCCGTGGACAAGTTCGAATACCGCCGTGGTTACAAGTTCTCCACGTACGCGACCTGGTGGATCCGCCAGGCCATCACCCGTTCGATCGCCGATCAGGCGCGCACCATCCGTATCCCGGTGCACATGATCGAAACGATCAACAAGTTGAACCGCATTTCCCGTCAGATGCTCCAGCAGTATGGCCGCGAGGCTACGCCAGAGGAGCTGGCCAAGGAAATGGACATGCCGGAAGACAAGATCCGCAAGGTGATGAAGATCGCCAAGGAGCCGATCTCGATGGAAACCCCGATCGGCGACGACGAGGATTCCCATCTGGGCGACTTCATCGAGGACACCAACGTGGAGTCCCCGATCGAGAACACCACCAACATCAACTTGTCTGAAACCGTGCGTGACGTGCTGGCCGGCCTCACCCCGAGGGAAGCCAAGGTGCTGCGCATGCGCTTCGGCATCGACATGAACACCGACCACACCCTCGAGGAAGTGGGCAAGCAGTTCGACGTCACCCGCGAGCGTATCCGCCAGATCGAAGCGAAGGCGCTGCGCAAGCTGCGTCATCCGAGCCGGTCCGAGCAGCTGCGCAGTTTCCTGGATATCGATTGATCGATACCGGCGCATCGCGTTGAAACCCGACAGACCCCGCGCAAGCGGGGTTTGTTTTTTGGGGCGGGTGGCGGCGCGTGGTGTACTCGAGCCTAGCGGCGGCGCAGCGGATGGAGGGGTGTTCGAAGGGGTCGGGATCGCTAGGCTGATTTGGTGATTTCGTTTCGTGTTTCGTAACTTAATTACGGATTTTTTATCGGTGTTCTCCGGGGTGATGTTATTTCAATCAATGGCTTATATGTTTAATTGGGTTGCGGTTCGCCGAGGATTGGCGTATAGATTCGTAACTTAACTCGTCCCGAAACTCAGGCCATGGCCCGTCCCCGTACCGTCCAGCTCCAGACGCTGTTCGACAACCTGCCTGCTGGCGAGGTCGTCTCAGCTGCCGATCTCGTCGATCGCCTGGGGGTTACCCGGACAACCTTGAGTCGTCTTGTCGCCGAGGCCGGGGACCGCCTGGTGCGACTTGGCCGCACGCGCGCCACGGCCTATGCCGTCCGCCAGCAGACCGCCGCGGGCAGCGAGTGGCCGCTGTTCCGGCTGGGGCCGGACGCCACCCTTGAAGAACTGGGCACGGTCGTGGCACTCACGGGCGAGACCTTCCACGTGGCGACCACCGCCGCACGCCCCAATCTGACCCGTTCGCCAGACGAGACCGTCGACGGCCACTTCCCGGGGCTGCCGTGGTACCTGGACGACCTGCGCCCGCAGGGTTTTCTCGGGCGTACGTTCGCGCATCGTCGCGGGCGTGACCTGGGCGTCCCCGACGACCTCAATCGATGGCAATTGGGTGACACCCTGCAGGCGCTGGTGCGTGCAGGCGGCACCGAGATCGGTGATCTCCTGCTGGGCGGCGATGCCGTGCAGATGGCGTTGCGCGCGCTTGATGCGCCTCGCGATCATGTCCTGGCCGGGCAGCGCGCACGTCGTTATCCCGAGCGCGCGGCGGCGTCACTTGAAGGCGAAGACGTCGGATCGTCGCCGGGTGGCGAGCAACCGAAGTTCACTGCCACGGTAGAGCATGAGGGAGGGCGCTATGCGGCGCTGGTGAAGTTCGCGCAGCCCACCGCAGGCGAGGCCGCAGAACGCTGGGCAGACCTGCTGGTCTGCGAGCACCTCGCCCTGCAGTGCCTGCGCGACGCGGGCGTGCCGGCAGCAGCGTCCGAGATCCTCCAGACCGACACGCACACGTTCTTGGAAGTGCAGCGCTTTGACCGCACTGTCGACGTGCTCGGCCGGCGTGGCTTCGTCTCGCTGCTGGCGCTGTCCTCGGCCTTCGCTGGTGACGTGACCGTGGACTGGGGGACGGCTGCCGACGCGCTGCTGACGCAGGGCTGGGTCGATCGCGACGCGCAGGCCGCGATGGGAAGGCTGCACGCGTTCGGCCGACTCATCGGCAACAGCGACATGCATCAGGGCAATCTGGGTTTCCACCTGGTCGATCGCGGCCCGCTGCCGTTGGCGCCCGCGTATGACATGCTGCCGATGTCACTGGCACCCTCGCGCACAGGGGGGCTGCGTGCGGCTGCGCCGCTCGCCTCCATCGCGCCGGAGCGCAGGGGCCAGCTCGCACACCTTCACTGGGCAGCGCCGCTGGCAGTGGACTACTGGCAACGTGTGGCCGGTTCGGCGCTGCTGCGCTCGGGCGTGCTGCGTGACCTGGCGGCGGAGAATGCGCGTCGGGTGCAGGCGATGGGGCAGCGTTTCGGCTGATGTGAGGGTTGTAGTGGAAAGCGCCTGCGGGCCTCCACTACACTGTGCGGCCGCAAGGGCCTATAGCTCAACGGTTAGAGCAGAGGACTCATAATCCTTTGGTTGAAGGTTCGAATCCTTCTGGGCCCACCATCGAATCAGGCACCTGGCATCAACCTGTGGGCGAAAGCATAAGTTGGCCGTTTTGGCCAACTTTTACTGGAGCGTAAAGCACAACTTGGCCGGTTTGAGGCCTCTCTAAGCAGGCCCACCTAAGCGATTCAAGGGCTTATGTGCCGCAAGTGATGATTTTTCCAGGTGCGGCCAACTTATGCTGGAGTGCCCGAGTACCGGCTATGCGAGAGTTGGGTTCAAGGGGATCCAAGTGATGATGGTGCTGCCTGTTGGCCGGCCTACGATGACAGGCCTAACAATGTGCACCAAACGACGGGCTGTCCCCGGTAGAGTTCGATAGGCAGTACGCACTACACGGCTGACGATGGTCTGCAAAACCCTGGGCGATTCACCTGACGCGCCCCTTATGAAGAGGCGGCTCATGGCCGCACGCGGAAATCGCCGATGACGTGTACAGGGTGCGCTGCTTCCGGTGGAAGGCGTGGCGGCGCGCGGCATTGCCGACGCGTTCAGTGCTCCGCGTGGCCGCGACCGTTTCCAGGCCGGATCGATATCTGTGCCAAGCGCGACACGCCGGTACGCAGCATTGGTCCGCGCGCGGTCGCTGCCGCTCGTGACAGGGGGCTGGGTGGCCGGCAGGTTCGGCGTGGTGGGCCCAGCGCACGAACGCTACTACTACGCGCATCTTGAAGACTGGCGCGAAGGCCTGGCCGAGGGCGAGGCGGTCAGCGAAGGCAGTGTGCTGGGCTACTGCGCCACGGTAGGTGCCCCACCGTGTGTGGGTCCGGTTTCCGCAGGGACGTGGCCACCGCCACGCCCTGCCAACCAGTTCAGCGAACAGTTCAGACCGGGTCGTGAGCCAGCGCGTGCGGCCTCCCTTCGCGCAGATCGAGCACGCGGTCCAGCTTGCGCTACCCCCTTGCTTGCAGACCCGGACACGTGCGCATGACCGCGAAAATCGTCGCTGCATCGACCCGAGCTGGCGCTGCTCAACGCAGCGCCAGCGGCTGATTCGCCGCCATCCGCGCAAGCTTTTCCGGGTTGCGCTGCACCAGGATCTGGGTGATGCGCTCGCCGTCGGTGTCGAATGACATCGCCGATTCCAAGTGTTCGTCGAAAAAGCGCAGCAGCCCCAAGCGGCCGTTGAATAGCGCCGGCACCATGCGTAGCTCGGCGCGCCGCCGGAGGGTGGGTGCGAGCAACAGCTGGGCGATGCGGGCACCGCCCACCATCGGCTTGGGGAAACTGCTGACAATGCCGCCCCCGTCACCGATCAGCTCGGCTGAGCTGTGCATCAGCGCCATCATCGACTTCAGGTCGGCTTTGTCCAGCGCGTCGGCGAAAGCCCGCAGCAGTTGCTGGTGGGTATGGTGTGGCACCACATACAACGGGCGTGCATCGCGCAGGCGGATACGCGCGCGATGCACGGTCTGACGGCAGGCCGCTTCGCTCTTTTCCAGGATCCGGGCGATTTCAGGGTAGCCGCAGTCAAAAACATCGTGCAGTAGGAAGGCGGCACGCGCTTCCGGTGCCAGCCGTTCCAGCACCGCTAGGAATGCAACCGAAAGATCACTCGCGGCCTCATGCAAGCGTTCGGGCGTGTCCGAATGTTCGGTGGGTACCGGCTCGGGAAGCCAGATGCCGACGTAGTGCTCGCGGCTGCGCCGTGCCATGCGCAGTTCGTCGATCGCGATGCGGGTGGCGGTGGCCACCAGCCAGGCCTCGGCATTCTCGATTGCGGCGCGGTCGGTCCCGTTCCAGCGCAGCCACACCTCCTGCGCGACATCTTCGGCCTCGGCCATGGAGCCGAGCATGCGGTAGGCCACGCCGAGCACGCGCGGACGTAATGATGTGAACAGGTCGGGGAAGGTGTCCATTGCGGCATTCAACACGAGCAGGGGCCACCGCAACAGTGCCGGGAGAGTGGCACGGCTGCGGTGGCGTCCCGCACTGCGCTCAGTGCGGGGCAAGTACGGCGGGTTTGCCGGCGTCCTTGATCAGGAACACCACGAATCGCGCCGGTTCGGTACTGCTGGCGTTGCGGCCTACGGTATGCAGATCCTTTGGACCTTCGTGGAAAGCTTCGCCAGGGCCAAGGGAAACTTCGCGTCCACCGGCCACACCCATCACGATATGGCCTTCCAATACGTAGACAAACCCATGCGCGTCGTGCCGGTGCACCGGGTCGGCGCCGCCAGGCGGATACTCCACGGTGAGGATCAAGGCCTCCTTGCCCGGGTACTCGGGCAGGGGCTTGCTCATCACAGCAGTCACCACCGGTTCGGGTGCTGCAAGGGGAGGCGTGGCGGCATGGACGGCAGGGCTGGCCACGGCCAGCAGCAGGAAGCAGAGCAGAGTGCGCATGGGTGTCTCCGTCAGTTGAGGTCGGCCTTGTCCAAGCCCCAGGCCTTGTCGCGCGAGCCCGGCTCGCTGCGGAAGGCGATGTTGATGCGGTTCCAGGCGTTGATGCCCATCACCGCATGGGTGAGGTCCAGCACATCCTGCTCGGACAGCTGGCCCCGCACCCGCTCGTACAGTTCGTCCGGTACGCCCTGCGGCGGCAACTGGGTCAGCACTTCGGTCCAGGCCAGCGCTGCGCGCTCGCGCGGACTGAACAGGGGGGATTCGCGCCACACCGCTAGGTGGTGCAGGCGCAGCGGGCGCTCGCCGTGCAGCGTGGCCTGCTTGACATGCATGTCCACGCAGAAGCCACAGCCATTGAGCTGCGACGCGCGGATGGCTATCAGGTCCTGGATCGGCTCTTCAATCGCGCCGGCGTGCGCGGCCATGCTGTAGTCCAGCAACTTCTTGAACAGGGCGGGAGCTTGCTTCTGGTAGTCGAGGCGTTCGGTCATGGTCGTGATCCTGGCAGCGGAGGGGGAAATACGAGGCTGCAGGCTAAGCGCCGCGCCGCAGGCACGGTAGCCGGCGCGGCGGACCCACGGTGTTGAGCGCAATGCACCAATCCAGATGGGGGTCGGGCTGTCACAGCGCATCGCGCTGGTCCGTCTGCCAGGTATGAGAACCCTGAATTCCACCGATGCCGCAGGCCCGCCGCGACCCGTAGAACAGGTGTGGACGACGTTCCTGTCGGCGCTGGAAGCCCTGCCGGCCGACGCGCGCCTGCTGCTGTTGCTGCATGACGTGGCCGGAAAACCCATCGAAGCGCTCATGCCCCTGTTCGGACTGTCTGCAGCCGATTGCTGCCAGCGTCTGGACGCTGCCCATGCCTGTCTGCGCGCCCACGCGCGCCGACTTGGAGTGCCACCCACATGTCCCTGACCGAACTAGGTACCGTCGAGGACGGTGCCGATCCGCTTACCACAGGCTTTTCGGCTAGCTATGCCGGGGTAATGGCCTTCATCGCGGTGGCCCACGAGGGCAGCTTCTCGCGCGCGGCGGACCGGCTTGGCATTGGCCGCTCGGCGGTGAGCCGCAGCGTGCAGAAGCTGGAAGGACAACTGGGCGTCCGCCTGTTCCTGCGCACCACGCGGTCAACATCGCTTACCCGCGAAGGCGAGCTGTTCCACGACGGTTGCCGGCCGGGCGTGGACCGCATCCTGCAGGCGCTGGAGGAAATGCGCGACCTGCGCGATGGTCCACCGCGCGGGCACCTGCGGGTCAGCGCGAACCACGGCTTTGGCCGTAAGGTGATAGCGCCGCTGCTTTCACAGTTCCGCGTACTGTTTCCCGAAGTTACGTTGGAGCTGCAGCTGGAGGAACGCACGCTGGACCTGGCTGCCGACCGCATCGACGTAGCGTTCCGCGATGGCGTGCTGGAAGACAGCGAGGTGATCGCAAAACACCTTATCCCGATGCAGCTACTGGTGTGCGCCGCACCGGAGTACGTGGAGCAACATGGCCTTCCCACCAGCGTGGCGGACCTGGCCGCGCACGCCTGTATCAGTCAGCGCCAGTCCAACGGGCGCTTGCAGCCGTGGGAATTCCGCGTGGATGGCCGGCCGTTGAGCGTGGAGCCGGTGTCGGCACTGGTATTCAACGACGCCGACTTGGCGCTGCAGGCGGTGCTGCAGGGCCAGGGGCTGGCCCAGCTGTCCAACTACCAGGTGCGCGCGGCACTGGACGCGGGCCTGGCCGTGAGCTGCCTGGGCCAATACGCTGCCGACGACCGCGGCCATTACCTGTGCTACCTGAGCCGACGCCAGCTGCCAAAACGAATCCGCGCATTCATCGATTTCATCACCAGCGAGGTCCGCGCGCTCGACCTAGACGTGGTGACGCACTGGGAAAGCGTGCAGCAGGCGGGTGCGCCGGCACGGGACATCGACGCCGGGGCGTGGCGATGAGCTGCATTGGTGCCCAACAGGCAACAGTGAGCGTCCACGCGCGGGTCTACCGCCGCTGTGGCGCCCCGCATAGCATCGCTGCATGCCCAAGCCAACACGGGCTGTCCCCTTCCAGCACTGGAGCATTTCCATGAAGATCCTGGTCATCGGCGGCACCGGCCGCATTGGCAGCAAAGTGGTCGACCGCCTGCGTGCAGCCGGTCATGACATCGTCATCGCTGCCCCGTCTACCGGTATCGACATCATCAGCGGAGAGGGCCTGGATATGGCCATGGCCGACACGCAAGTGGTGATCGACCTGGCCAATTCGCCCTCGTTCGAAGACGCTGCGGTGCTGGCTTTCTTCCAGACCGCCGGGCACAACATCCTGGCCGCCGAGGCGAAAGCTGGTGTCGCCCACCATGTCGCGCTGTCGGTGGTGGGTACCGACAAGCTGGCAGCCAGCGGCTACTTCCGCGGCAAGATCGCACAGGAAAAACTGATCCGCAACGCGGGCGTTGCCTACACCATCATCCATTCCACCCAGTTCTTCGAGTTCCTGCCGGGCATCATCCAGTCCGCCGGTGATGCGATGCGGCTGCCTACCGCGCTGGTGCAGCCGATTTCCGCGGAGGATGTTGCCGATGCAGTGGTGCAGGTGGCACTGCAGCCGGCGGTCAACGGCGTGGTGGAGATCGCAGGTCCCGAGCGCGCGCCGATGGACGCATTGGCCCAGCGCTTCCTAGATCGCACCGGCGATCCACGGCGGGTGGTTGGCGATGCGCAGGCGCCGTACTTCGGTGCGCAGCTGCAGGACGACACGCTGGTGCCGGTGGGCCAGGCGTGGCTTGGCCGACAGAGTTTTGACGGATGGCTGCAGCAGTCCGGACTTGAACACTCCCACTGACCGCCAGCACTGCGTGGATCCACCATGTCTGATTTGAAGCCGCCATCGCCTGCCGTTCTCGATAAGTACCGTGGTGATGAGGTGCGTCCCCTTTATACCGGGCGGGTGAGGGTAAGGGGAGGGCAGACGGGACACGGTCGCGCATCCGGCGAGGTGGCGTCAGACGATGGCGCATTGCAGCTGGACTTGCGGCTGCCACCGTCGCTCGGTGGCCCAGGCGGTGGCAGCAACCCTGAGCAATTGTTGGCGGCAGGTTACGCGGCCTGCTTCCATGGCGCGATGAATCTCCTTGCCAGCCGTGCCGGGCTGGTGCTGGTGGATTCGTGCATCGAAGTAGCGGTGACCTTCTCGCGTGATCCGATTGACGGGCTCTACCTGCTCTCGGCAGAAGTTGAAGCCTACCTGCCAGGGCTGGACAGCGGGATTGCCGCCGAGCTGGTGCGCAATACCGAGCGCGTTTGTCCCTTCGCAAAGATGTTCCGCAACGGCATCACACACGTGGTCTGCGTGGTGCCCACCGCAGCGCCCTGAGCGGTGCCCCCCTGGAGACAACACCATGCATGCTGGTCGCTCCTATACCTTCACCGAATTCCTGCTGTGGACCCGGCGCCCGCTGTACCTGCTGATCCTGCTCGACGTGGCACTGGTGGCGCTGTACCAGCTGGGTGGCCTGCACTGGCTGGCCGTGCCGTGGAATGTGATCCTCATGCTCGGCACCAGCGTGGCGTTGATTGCCGGGTTCAAGAACACCCAGACCTACAACCGGTTGTGGGAGGCGCAGCAGGTGTGGGCGTCGATCACTGCGGCAAGCCGGCTGTGGGGCACTATGACCCGCGACTACGTCAACCGTCCCGAGCACAACCGGCGACTGGTTTACCGGCACCTTGCCTGGCTGACCGCGCTGCGTTACCAGATGCGCGAAAGCAAGCCGTGGGAAACCCAGAAGCTGATGCCTAACGTGGAGTATCGAAAGCACTACGACGTGCCGGAGAAGGTGCGTACGCTGGATGCAGAGCTGATCAAGTACGTCAGCCCCGAGGAGCGTTCGCGCATTCTTGGTGCTACCAGCAAGGCCACCGAGGTATTGTCGCTGCAGGGTGCCGCACTGCGCCAGCTTCTCGACGATGGGGTGATAGTCCAAGCCACCTTCGCCGAACTGCAGCGCGTGCTGCGTGAACTGCACGAACAACAGGCGCGCAGCGAACGGATCAAGGATTATCCGTATCCCCGGCAGTATGCCGTCATCAACGCGATCTTCGTGCGCATTCTCTGCCTGCTGCTGCCCTTGGGCATGATCGACCTGCTGGCACCGATGAACGACACGGTGGGCGGGGCGATGGGGGGCCAAATGGTATGGCTGGCCATTCCACTCAGCGTGCTCGTGTCCTGGATTTACTCTGCGCTGGACCAGGTGGGCGAGAGCAGCGCCAATCCGTTTGAGGGCGGTGCCAACGACATTCCAATCTCGCAGCTGTGCAACACGGTCGAGCGCAATCTGCGTGAGTTGCTGGACGAGCGTGATGTTCCGGTGCAGCACGCACCGGCCAGCCCCATCGTGCTGTAACCCGGGAGTACACTGAGCATGAAGATCGTCGTCATCGGGGGGCACGGGCTGATCGGCAGCCGGGTCGTGGAGGGCCTGGCTAGATTGGGACACGATGCGGTGGCCGCGTCGCGCCGCAGTGGCGTGGACGTACTGACCGGCGAAGGGCTGGCAAGAGTGCTTGAAGGTGCCCAAGCGGTGGTGGACGCCTGCAACGCGCCGATCTTCGAAGACCCCCAGGTCGGCGATTTCTTCCGGAGCGCCACCACGCAGTTGCTGGCTGCGTGTGAGCGTGCCTCCGTGCAGCACCTAGTGGGCCTGTCGATCGTGGGCACGCCTTACCTGCAGGACAGCGCCTACTTCCGCGCTAAAGCGGTACAGGAGGACCTGGTCCACCAATCGGGACTGCGCTCCACGCTCATCCGCGCCACCCAGTGCTATGAGTTCATGTCCCAGCTGGTGGCGCCACTGGGCGGCCGACAGGCGCTGCACCTGTCGCCAGCAAAGGTGCAGCCTGTGGCGGCCGACGACCTTGGCGCCCTGGTTGCGCAGGTTGCGGCCGCAGCGCCGGGTCAGCGCATGGTGCAGATCGCAGGCCCCGAGTGCCACCGCCTGTTCGAGCTGGTGGAGTGGGTAATGTACTTCAACCAGGACGACCGCCCGGTGGTGGCAGATCCCGACGCGCGCTACTACGGCGCGCTGCTGAAAGACACGACGCTCACCCCCGAACCTGGTGCGCTGCTAGGCGGCACACGCTTCGCAGATTGGCTGGCCCGGCACACGCGCCGCGCCTTCCCCTACGTGCACCTGCCCGCGCCGTAATGTCGGGCTCGTTTCGCTCGGTTCTCTGGGCGACCGCACGCGGATCGCGATTCTGCTAGCAGAAGCACTCGAAAGCAGAGTCATTTTCCCACCATCGGCGGCGCATTCGTCCGCGCTTGCAGTGGCCGCGAAATAAACCTCACGAACGCCGATGTGGAATCCCGCGCGACGCGTTGGTGAAGTTCTCCGCCATATCTGTCTCCGGCAAATCGTCGCTCGCCTTCGACATTCTCTAAACAGAAGCGCAGCGTCCATCCCTTGTACAGCACTCGCCACCGTAGCGGCTGAAGAGAAGTGCGCGGGGTGGCGTTATCTAACGTCGGGCAATCTGCTTCAGGGCTTTCACCTCGCGCGGTCCGATTGCGCGAGGTAGCTCTTGGCGGTGGGCGGCGATAGCGCGCGGAATCGTCGCGGGCAGTTGCGTTGATCAGCCCAGATGCGCGGCCCGCCCTCGACGCAAATGAAGAACGTTAGGACAGTTGCCGCGCGCAGAGTCGACGCTCCAACGGCCGTGCCTCACAGCCGCTAGTCAGGCAATCATTATGGACCATCGCCGACACCCGTCTCTCTGCTTAGCTGACGGACATCCGCATGTGAACGATAAAGAGAGACCAAGCAGGGTGTCGATTGTAATCGGCACCCTGGGCGACTTAGGTGGCTTCAGCTTCGTGTGACCAAGCAGTAGATACAAGACCCTGAAACTCCGGATTCCGTGGTAGCGCGGTCCAAGCCAGTAGCTTCGTCGCAACGTAAATGCTGCAAAACGCCTACCCGGCGATGCCCTGCTTCGGAGAAGTGAACAAGCCATTGCTGCCTGATGGACAACATTGTGAGCCCGCGCGCATGTCTACCGGCCATGCGCTCGATCTCCTACATTGAATCTGCACGGCGCCTTGCCGTGATTGCCGCGAAGACCAATCCCCCTGTCAGCTCAGGCCGGCCTCCGGCCCGGCCGTGCAGCGCCAGCTTCGCATTTCCGCCAGCCAGCCTCTTCCCTGGAAATCCTCTCATGTTCAGCCTAGACACTACTGAAAACCCATCCGCCACCGCGCTCGACGAGCTGGTGCCATCACGCTACGCACTCAAGGTCGGTGACATCGACGTGCTGGTTGTAAGCGACGGTGTGCTTCCTCTTCCTACCCAGATGCTTGGTCACAACGTCAGCCAAGCCGAACGCGCCGTCTGGTTTGACGACATGTATCTGCCACAAGATGCGTTCGACTGGTCATTGAACGTAATGGTGGTCCGTAGTGCGGACCGGGTCATCCTCATCGATGCCGGCCTCGGCATGGACCCCGATCTGCAGTTGCCGCGTGCGGGCCAGCTGATCCGCCGCCTGGGCGCTGCCGGGATCAACTTGGAGGAGATCACCGACGTAGTAATTACACACATGCACATGGACCATATCGGCGGTCTGCTCGTCGACGGTGTCAAAGAGCAGCTGCGTCCTGACCTTCGCATCCACGTTGCAGCATCGGAAGTAGAGTTCTGGAAGTCGCCGGATTTCACCCGCACCAGCATGCCACCGGGCTTCCCGGACGCGCTGCGGGCAACCGCAAAGCACTTCTGGGCCGAGTACGGCAGCTCGATGCGGTTGTTTGAGGAGCATCATGAGGTCGCGCCGGGCGTGACCGTCCGCCGCACCGGTGGCCATACCCCTGGTCACAGCATTGTGCGACTGGACTCCAATGGCAGCGCTCTGACCTTTGCCGGCGATGCAGTGTTTGCGGTCAGCTTCGACCAACCCAACTGGTACAACGGCTTCGAGCATGACCCGGAGGAGGCGGCGCGCGTACGTCTGGACCTGCTCAACGACCTGGCAGGGACCGGTGAAATGCTTGTGGCAACGCATTTGCCATTCCCGTCGATCGGACGGGTCTCCGCGGAAGGCGGCGCCTTCCGTTGGGTGCCCGCGTTCTGGGACTTCTGAGCCAGCTGCGCGCTTGGACCCTCGGTCAATTTTCATCGGCGTCTGGTCATCCAACGTCCGGCCGAGAGGTCCAGTGTAGCGCGTGCGACCTTTCCCCCACTCGACGTTAGCAGAGGTCTACCCATGAACATGATTACCCGTACCCTGGCGGCCACCACTCTGGCACTGGCCGTCCAGGCGGGCACGTCAGCCCAGGCAGCCGAGCCGCCGCATGTGGCCGCGATCAGCCCGGCCCGCACCGCCAGCACCATTACTACCTCCGACGGGGTACAGCTCTACTACAAGGATTGGGGCCCAAAGAACGGCCCCGTGGTGACCTTCAGCCACGGCTGGCCACTGGACTCGGACAGCTGGGATGCGCAAATGATGTTCCTGGCCAGCCACGGATACCGTGTGGTCGCGCACGACCGACGTGGCCATGGCCGTTCCAGCCAGCCATGGGACGGCAACGACATGGATCACTATGCCGACGACCTGGCCACGGTCGTCAATACACTGGACCTCAAGGATGTGACCATGGTGGGATTCTCCACCGGTGGAGGCGAAGTAGCGCGCTACGTGGGTCGCCATGGTACCGGTCGGGTGCGGAAGATCGTGTTGATCAGTTCGGTAACGCCCTTCATGCTCAAGACGGCGGACAACGAAGGCGGCGTGCCGATTGAAGTGTTCGACGGCATGCGTAACGGGCAGCTGGAGAATCGATCGCAGTTGTTCAAAGACGTCCCTAGCGGCCCGTTCTACGGCTACAACCGCCCCGGTGCCAAGCCCAATCAGGCATTGATTGATTCTTGGTGGGCGCAGGGCATGCTAGGTGGAAGCAAGAGTACCTACGACTCGGTTGCAGCCTTCTCGGCTACCGATTTTCGCGGGGACCTGAAGAAAATTGACGTGCCCACGCTGGTCATCCACGGCGACGACGACCAAGTTGTACCCATCAACGTCGGCGGCCGCATGTCGGCCCAACTGATCAAGGGTGCCAAGCTGATCGTCTACCCTGGTGCACCGCACGGTCTCACCGCCACCCACCAAGACAGGGTCAACCAGGACCTGCTGGCGTTCCTGCTGCAACACTGAATTACCGCAAGCGCCCGCAGGCGTGATGCAGCGCGGACATGGCCATCTCCGTGTCCGCGCCCCTCCGGAGAACGCAGACATGCATGTATCCAACACTCAACGATTGCTGCGTCTCGCACGCAGGACAAGCGGGGGCCTAGTGCTGGTTGCCCTCTATTCCACGGCGGTGGTTGCACTGTATCGGTGGACGGATGGACAGTGGATCAGCTTTCCATGGGGCCTGCTGGCGTTTCCTGGGCTGAGCCTGGCCGTATCCACTGGGTTCAAGGCCTTCCATCGTCGCAACCATCTTGCCTCTGGAGAGGCGACCTGGGCATCCATCCATGCCACCAGCCGGAACTGGGCGCTGCTGGCCCACGCCGCACTGGGCGACCAAGGGAACGCACAAACCCTGGTTGAGCGCCATCTGGTATGGCTTGCAGCATTGCGTCGGGAGCTGCGATGGAACGATACAGGGGAGCCGGTCGAACTCACTCGGGGCGTGGACGTTCGCAGTGGTCAGCAAGGCGCGGAGGGAGTGTTGCGATTGCAGAGTGCGGCGCTCAAGTCGCTGAGAGTGGAAGAGACGCTGGATCCAGCGTCTTTCAATGCACTGCACAGCCTGCTGCAGCAGATGCAAAGTCAGCGGGTCGATGCGATGCGATTCAGAGAGGATCCGGCTACCGGACGGCATTCAATCGTCGACACCGTACTGCTGTGGTCCTTCGGCCTGCTTCTGCCCTTCGGCTTGCTCGATGCGATGAGTCCGCTGATACTGTTTGACGATACATTTACTGCCACAGTTGCGTGCTGGGTCGTGGTTCCACTCGCGGCGCTGCTCCAAGGAATGTTCTTGGCCCTGCACAGCCTCGGGTCATGCAAGGCCTTGCCAGGCGATGCGGACCACGTCACATCCGCTGCCAACGCCTTTCAATCGCTCGAAAGCGAATTGAAGGCCTGGCCCAGCGGATCCGCGCAGGCCCGAGGCGGAAGGGCAACAGCGGCCTTATCGCATTGAGGCACGGCTGCATCGCATTCCTGTCGCATAAACGCGACGCCTGCGCCAGTTGCGATCTGCGATGGCAGCAGCCAACCGTCTGCAATTCGATCAGCCATGAAGTCTACGAACGCCCGTGTCCTAGATGGCATGTGCTGCCTGCTCTGATAACAGATGTAATGGCCTTGGTCATGAACTGCGTACCGATCAAGAAGCGGGACCAGTAACCCTGACGCCAGTGGCCTCGCCGCCAGGTACGCAGGAAGCTGCGCGACACCATGATCGTCGAGTACCGCCTGCAGTGCCAGCTCAGGGTCGTTGAAGGTTACCTGTGCGTTGGGCAGCATGCGCTGGATCCGGTCGTCAAGGTTGAATTCCCATTCGTCAATCCTGCCCGTGGCCAATCGCAGCGTGACGCAGTCATGTCGGGCAAGGTCTTCCAGCTGCATCGGCGTCCCACGACGTGCGAGGTAGCCCGGCGAGGCGTAGGTCTGAACGCACATGGGCACCATCCTGCGCGCAATCACCTGCGAATCGAGCAACCTTCCTTCAAGGAATGCAACGTCGACCCGGTCGACGGTGAAGTCGACCGGTTGGTCGTTCAATATTAGATCGACCGACACTTCAGGATATTCGTGCTGGAAAGCCCCGAGTAGGGGCGCAACGATGCGCCGGCCGAAGCCGACTGTCGATTGAATCCGGATGCGCCCACGAGGAGGGCCCGCTTTGAGGTCGCGCATCTCCTCCAGCGCCTGCACGATACGTTCGACGCCTTCATGGCAGCTTGCGTAGAAGGTGTTCCCGTCGGACGTCAACGTAGTTGATCGCGTCGTTCTATGGAACAGGCGTACGTCGAGCTGGCTCTCCAGTTTCTGGACGCTGCGGCTTACCGCAGACCGACCGATGCCCAGCCGGTTGGCTGCCTTCGAAAAGCTGCCATCTGTGACGACCGCAATGAATGCCACGATGCCTGAATAGGTGGTGGCGAAGGAGCCCGCCAGCGGATCGCCTAGCATCTGTTGGTGACGAGAGTTTTCCATGGAAGGGGGCCTGGTTAGGGACAGGACGCGCTGCCGCTAACGCTGCTGCGCCAGGCGTGGGTGCTAGATTGATGGCACCTGCGTGGGTGACGCCAGTCACGACGTGTAAAAGTGTGTAAAGGCACGCTGCAGACAACCCCGAGTGCACTTTCGTCGCTAGCTCTCGATACGCCGGAACAGCGCACTGGCGAGTCTTTCAATACGCTTCAACAGGGGCGCGCTATCGGTCCGGGGCCAGTTGGCGAGCACCTTGCGGACCACGCTGGACGCCTGCCGATGCTCGCCCCGCCTGATGAGCAGACGGGCCAAATCGTAGGAAGCGCGCCAGTGCCATGCCGCAGCACCCTGTTCCAATGCGACCGCCATGGCCTGATTCAGACATGCTTCGGCCTCTCCCAGGTTACCCTCGCGTGCGTGTCGCCTGGCCTCGCCGCGCCAGACCTCTGCGGCGCACCACGCGGACTCCCCCGCCAGCACCCTGGCCATCAGCGACGGTGCCACCCAGTCGACACTGAAGGTGGCAAGCATTTCCTGCCTTGGCACCTCGAAGCCGGGCAGCAGCTCGCGCACCTTGCGTCTATGCTCTGCAGCATCCTCGAACAACAGTCGCCACCCATCGTGGTACCACTCAGGGAAGCGCAGCCAGCCCCCTAGTCCGCGTCGCGTTGCTTCCTTGCGCATCAGCTCGATCCATTCACCGGCTAACTCCTTCTGGCCGGACCATAATGCGACCGGACATGCTCCAAATAGTGCCGCGCACAATGAAAGGGAATGCTTACTCTGTCGCGCACGTTCCACCATGCCGATTGCAGTTTCTAGGGCTTGAGCGAGGTCTCCCTGCAACCATTGGGTCCGCGACAGCATTGCATTCGCGGCGACAATCGGATCCACGCCCACCATGTTCGTCGGTGTGCGCGGCGCGTGCTCGCCTATTAGCAATGAGGCGTGGGAATGTGCCGAAGAAATCGCCAGCCGCCCAGAGAAGTGATTGGCCATCGCGCACGTGCGATGCGCAAGGTTCAATGCCGCAGCATCCCCCCAAGGCATAATTACTTGCATCAGTTCATCCGCATGCCGGAGCGCGAGTGGGTATTCGCCGCGGAACATTTCGTAGGTACACCGGCCCCACAGCGCCTGCAACTGGAACACAGGGGCCTCGGCCTGGCGTGCCGCCGAAATCGCCTTGAGCCAAAGCCCATCCAGCGATGGGCTGAGTGCATCGGTATGGAGCATTGCGACCAGCAGCGCGGTCGAGAGGGAGGCGGTGGCCATGGCGTCATCAGCGCGCCGTGACTCCATGGCGGCCAGGGTGGCGGCGACGCCATCGCGGTATTCAGCGAGCAGCGAAGCATGAAACCAGAGGGGCGAAGACGCAGCCACCAGTGCGGCCGCCACTTGCAGGTCGCCTGAATCGGCTAGGCTGTTGCGCAAGGCGAATCGGACATCGTCGAGCCTGTGCACGTGACGTTCGCCCCACTGCGCCTCCTCGATCAGCGGAAGTTCAGCCGTCGCTGCACGCATGGCATCAAGCATATGGGCGGCATGACGTTGCAGGAGCATGGGCTCTTCGCCGACGCGGGTAGCATGGGACGCCGCATAGGCCCGAGTAGTGTCCAGCAGCCGGTACGGCGCCACCTGAGAGCTGGGATCGAACATCACCAGCGATTTGTCGACGAGCGATGAGAGCGCATCCAGTGCGTCGTCAGGTTCGATCTTTCCCATGCAGATCGCTAGCGCCGCCTCCATATCGAAGCGCCCCCGGAACGCCGACAAGGCGCGCAGCAGCTGCGCCTCCTTTTCATCAAGTAGCGCCATGCTCCAGTCCAGTGCAGCAGCAAGACTCCGCTGGCGATCAAACGCACCGCGACGCCCTATCGAGAGCAACCGAGCGTGGTCCTGGAGGCGCAATGCCAGATCCCGCGCAGGCTGCTTCCCCAATTGTGCCGCAACCAGCTCTATGGCCAGTGGTACGCCCTGCAGTTGACGTGTGATGGCAGCCAGCGCTTCGGTATCGCCTTCGTTGAAGTCTGCTGCACCTGCAGCCTTGGCACGGGCCAACAAAAGTTCAGCAGCTGGCGACCGGGAAAGCTGCTCCAACGAGGTCGACCTGCCAGCCGGCAGATCTAGCCCCAGAAGTCTGATGAGCCGTTCACCGGGCAACTGCAGGGATTCGCGGCTGGTAGCCAGCACGCGCAATCCGGGAAGCCTGGACAGCAACCGATCAACCGTTGCCGCCAGCGGGCCCAGGACATGCTCACAGTTATCCGCCACCAACAGCACCGGCCGGCCCACGAGGTTGCTGTGGATTGCATCAATGGCATCGGACGCACCCGCAGGCACTCCAAGTGCCCGTGCAACTGCGTCCGGAACGTGTTCTGGTGACACCAGTGGAGAAAAGTCCGCGAACGCAGCTGGAATTCCCAACTCGGCCTGCAGCCGGACGGCCACACACACCGCAATGCTGGTTTTGCCTATTCCGCCCGGGCCGACGATGGTCACCAGACGGTTTACCTGCATCAGTGAGGCGACCTCATCCACTGTAGCCTGCCGGCCCACCAGTGTAGTCAGCCTTGACGGCAGTAAGGTAAGTGCTGGGTGGTTGGCGGTTTGACTGGTGACACTCGTACTGCTTCTCCTGCTGGTCAGCTGGCCGTTGAAACGGTAGCCGCGCAGCGGTACGTTGCTTATCCACTCTAGGCATCCGTCGCTCGGCAGTGGCGCGCCGAGCGCCTTGCGTATCAGCGAGATATGGACGCGGACGCTTGCGTCCTCGACCACGACGCCCGCCCAGACGGCTGAGAGCAGGTGGCGGTTGCCCACGAACTCCCCGGCGTGCTTCACCAGCAGCATGAGCAGTTCAAAGGATCGCGGACCGATCCTTACCGGGCTTCCGCGCACTTCTATCCGACGCTGCAATTCAGAGATCACAAGCGAACCAAACTGCCAAGCATCACCACCAGCCTGCGGCGGGTGATCGCAAGGCTGGCCTGCCATGTTGGTCTCCACGCACCCTCCCATCGCGATTGGGCTAGACCTGGCAAGAGTACACCCGTAGGGAGGTTGGCCTTTGGGTGTGCTGTCGATGCTGCAGCTGATCGATCGGCCTGCCTACCCAGGCAGATCCATGGCCCCAGGGCCCCACCCATTCATGAATACCCTAACGACCGAATCTACGTGCGTAGCAATCCGCTCAGGAGAGACTGCCGAAGAATCCCCGAACAATGCCTCGAGGTACAGGTCGCCGCAAAGCATCGAAACAAATGAACGCGCTGCCTGGCTTGCAGAGCCATCGGCCAGCCCCCCTGCATTGATTGCGCCTAAGAAAATCCCCGCAAACGCCGCCGTGACGCGCCCTGGACCCTGCCGCCAGAACACATGCGCGGCCGCAGGGAAGTGTGGCGCCTCCACGATGAACGCCCTGCACAGACTGATCATGGAAGGATGCACTAGGTAGCCCATTAGATCCCTGCCTGCACGCTTCAGGGATTCTTCGAGCGATTCGCCCTGCATCCTATGCATGCCGGTTAAGGCCGCGCGCATCTCCTCCTGGGCGAGCTGGCGGGTGTATCCCGCCAGGAACTCGGGCAACTCCACCCGCGAAGTTCCGGGCTCCGCGGCCAGACGAACCCGAAGGCCATTCGGTGTCCAGGTCCGGTAGCCCCGCCCGAGCAGGAAGGCGACCAGTACGCTGCAATTGGCCCAGCCACGCATCTGGCTTGCATTCCCGGGAACGTGCTCGGTAGCGCACATGATGGCGCCGGCCGCACCCCAGCGCAGGTACCTCATCGCCTGATCGAGGGTGAGGACCCGGATCATCATCCGCGTCCACCATGGCTCAACGATCAACCATTCACCGCCCCCGAGCGGGCGCATTGCATATACATGCTTGTACCTTGCATGCGCAAAGCTATGCCACCATTGCTTGCGCAACCCAGGCACGAAGCACACGAACCACTCCACTGCAGGGGAAGAAATCGGGGCACCGTCCTGGTCTACGTTGATTCCCAACGCCGGCGCGGAGTATTGGCCGCCCCGCGTTGCCAATGCACTGCGGCGCTGCGGCCTAGGCGGCAGCATATGCATGCGGCGCCTCCTGACAGACTCCTGCACAGAACAGATCGACAATCCTGCGAATGTCGACCCGGTCATCGTCGCTTCGCTCCGGGCAGGGCCAGCCCAGCATGTCAGCCACGTGCCACCCGCCGCGCAGCAGTGCAAGCAGGTGGCTGGCCATCTCCCGCTCATCCGTCGGCTCCACCACACCTGCATCTTGCGCCAACCGAAGGAAGCGTCCAAGCGCCTCGTTGACCGCCGCTGGTCCTGCCTGGAAGAACAGATTTCCCGATTCGCGGCTGCGCGCGCTCTCGCCGAGACCCAGGCGATAAAGCTGCGCCAATGCCCCTCCCGTGTTAGCCGCGACAAAGCGACTTGCGAATTCTCGCAGCACAACCTTCATGTCAGCCGCTGTCGCACAAGCGCGCAGCGGTGCAACGAGGAAAGATGCGTAATGCCCGGCAAGGGCAAGCACCATCCCGCCCTCGCATCCAAAAGCAGCAGATATCTCTTTTCGTGAGATCCCGACCGCTTCGGCGACGCTGCCGGGGTCGCTGAGTGATGCGTCACCTGTCTGCAGCGCTTCTGTCAGCCGTTCCAGAATAGCTTTCTGGTAGCCCGAGATAGCTACGGCCGGCGATGGAGATGGCTTGTACATGGTTGAGTTCCTGTTGAATGGCACGGGCCACGTGGGTCATCACCGTGGCTTCCTATACGACGAATGCTATATATCCGCCGGCGCATCCACTAGGTGCTTATTCCTCAGTACGTTGTTTCATCGTAGGAATCACAACTGTGCCTGGAGGTGTGGATTGTTGCGTGCCGCTCAACAGGGCGCGTCCCTCTAGTGGCCTTATCCACGAAGGCCGGTGGCGCGAGACTACGCACATGTGCCTACGCACCTTACAAGGACGGCCTTTCAGCGCCGAGTCGATGTCATGATGAACCCCGAGAAGCGTTTCCGTTTGTGGATGTCCACATGCCTGGCAACCGCCGTGGCCGCCTTTGCCTACTTCTTGATCGCTGACATCCACATGCCTATATCGGCAGACGCACGCCTGATCTATCGCGTCACCCAGGTTTCTCCCGAAGTTAATGGTCGGGTGGTCAGGGTCGCGGTCGCGAATAACCAGCGTGTGCAGCGGGGTGATCTGCTCTTCGAGATTGATCCGCTCGTATACCGCAATGCCGTTCAGAATGCGGAGCTACAGCTTGAGCAGGCCGTCCAGAGCAATGCGGAACTGGATGCCGCAATCGCAAGCGCGGCCTCGCAGGTCAATCGGGCCCAGGCGCAGTACCAGGACGCCGAACGTGAGCACGGCCGCTTCCGGCTTCTGTCCAAGGAGGGCTTTGTCTCACGCGCGGCCTTAGACAAGGCCGAAGCCCAAAGCGTGACCGCAAGCGCCGAGCTGGAGGCCGCACGGGCCGCCCTGCAGGCCGCAAAGGTTCGTCGCGGTAGCGCCGGGGAGCAGAGCCTGCGGTTGCGGCTTGCCCACAACGCCTTGGCCAACAGTCGTATCGACCTGACCCGCTCAAAAGTGACCGCGCTCGAACCGGGTGTCGTCAGCAACCTCCAACTGGAGGCTGGCACCTACGCGCAGGCCGGTGTGCCCAGGTTGGCATTGGTCAGCACCTCCCCACAGCTCCATGCGGATTTCCGTGAAAAGTCCCTGCGAGGGGTTGCCGCAGGCACTTTGGCGGAGGTTGCGTTTGACGCATTACCGGGCTTGGTATTCAAGTCCGAGGTTACGTCGCTGGAGCCAGGCATCGCCGACGGCCACATCGTTGCAGATGGCCGCCTTGCCAGTCCTGACCATAGTGATCGCTGGCTGCGTGATGCTGAGCGGGTCCGTGTCAACCTCAGGTTGCTCCAATCTCCCCCTGTCCAGCTGATGTCGGGCGCCCGTGCAACCGTCCAGCTTCATACCGGGACTGGAGGCGTGAGGCTATGGCTTGGCCACGCCCAGATTCAGTTCGTCAGCTACCTGCACTATGTCTACTGACGCGATGCCACCTGCTGCAGCCGGTGCCGTCGATGTGGCCGGATGGCGCCAAGCCTGCCGGATGACGGCGGCCAGCGCGGCCTGCCTCTTTCTAGCCAAGGTAATGGACTGGCCCTATGCCGCGTTCTTCGCGGTTTACCCAATCCTGCTGTTGGGACTGGTACCCGTCTGCAACCTTCGCATCTTTGCCCAGTTCGGCGTCTCCAGCCCGGTAGCGATCATGATGTCAGGCATGCTAGCCATACTAGGGAACGTCTCGCCCTACCTAGCCAGTCTGATCTTCGGGCTCTTTGCAGCAGGGTGTTTCACGCTGATGGCCAAAGGAACCTGGTTTCTCGTGGGCGCGCTGTCGCTTGTTTCCACCTCGATTCTCGTCCACCTGGCAAGCTACCCACAGATCGACGGCGACATGCTTAAGACGGCGCAGTTGTTGGCCACGTTCGTCGCGATCATTGCTTCGCTGCTTGTCCACGCCGCTTTTCCCGAGCGTAGGGCAGCACCTGCCCCCCCGACGCCGGCACCTGCCGAGCGGCCGCAGCGGATCGCGCTGGGAGCACTCTGCGCGACTGCGTCGTACATCGCGTTTCAGCTGCTCGACCTTCCCGATTCGCTGTCTGCCCAAGCTGCGACGGTACTCGTACTGTTCCCCATGACGCTCAGCGCAGGGCGCAGGGCGTCGTGGCAGCGCGCCCTAGGCACGCTTGCCGGCTCTGCCTGTGCCCTTGCATCGGAGCTGCTGCTGCACGCGCACCCTGGAAACCTCCTGCTGCTGTTGAGCCTGTACGTTCCCGGCCTACTCTACTTCGGACTTATGCATGCGCGTGAACGCGCCGGACCGGCCGTTGGCTTGGCCGCGGCGACTGCGCTTGCTGTATTGGCCGGCCAACTTACTCCCGACGGAGACATTATTGGAACGTCGCTGTATCGGTTCTCGTCGGTAGCGGTGGCGCTGGGCACCACGCTACTTTTCATGTTTGTGGTGGACACTTGGCTGTCCGCACTCTTCCGCGCTGGGACCGCCGAAGAGCGCGGCCGTCGATGAAGCGCATGTTGATCTGGACTTCCGTGGTTTTGGCGGCAGCACTGGCTGTGATGCTCGGCGGTCTTCTGCTCATTGACGAGGTCGCACCGGCAGCGACCGGCATGCCCGGCTACGCGCTTCCAGTGCAGTCTGCCGACACAGCTATCGACCGCGATCTGGCGCCCTTGCTTGCGGCCCATCCAGGTGAGACTGGCGCAATCTTTCTGGCCGACGGACTGGATGCCTTTGCTGCGCGCGCGATAACCGCGCTGAACGCCGGCCGCAGCCTCGATCTGCAGTATTTCATCTGGCGCGACGACATGGCGGGCCGGCTGCTGGCGCGCAAGGCATACGATGCAGCGCAGCGCGGTGTCCGCGTGCGGATTCTGCTCGATGACATGAATGCCTCCGGGCTGGACCCATACCTGCTCGCCATGGACGCACACCCGAACATAGAGCTCCGACTGTATAACCCGCTTCGCAATCGAAAAAGTGGTTGGCGTGCTCTGGAACTGGTGCGCCGCGCGATGACGATGACTCATCGAATGCACAACAAGGCATGGATCGCGGACGGTCGCGTGGCGATCATCGGTGGTCGCAACATCGGCGAGCAGTACTTTAGTGCGGATTCCAAGATGAACTTCCGGGACCTTGACCTGCTACTGCTAGGGCCGGCGGTATCGCAGGCGAGCTTGATCTTCGACGACTACTGGAACAGCTCCGCAGCGATTCCGGTCGGTACGCTCGGCAGTCGTGGACCGGAGGCCGTGCGTACGCTGCTCGAAGGGGTGTATCGCGATGCCGGAAGTGCGGGCGCAATGCGCTATCTCGCGCGCGTGGCAGATTCCCATCTGATGAGTGCGCTCCATGACAGAGGCCTGCAGCCTCATTGGAGCCCCAGCATCCAAGTCGTCGCCGACCCGCCGCTGAAGCTGTCGGGCGACAACCACGCCCAGTGGCTGGTGGCGCGGCTTGCGCCGATGATCTCCGGCGCTGGCAGCGAAGTGATGGTGATCTCGCCCTACTTTGTGCCTGGCGAGGACGGCACCACGCTTCTCGCCGCCGTGGGTAGCCGTGGCGCGCAAGTCAGCGTAGTTACCAACTCACTTGCGGCGAACGATGTCTCTGCAGTGCACAGCGGCTATGCAGTCTACCGTAAACGTCTCCTGCAACTCGGCGTTCACCTTTACGAGCTGCGTGGCGAGGCTCAGGCGCATGCGCAGGCGGCACCGGCGTACTTCGGCAAGCGAGCCAGCCTGCACACAAAGGCTTTTGTCTTGGACGGGACCCGTGGTTTCGTTGGGTCCTTCAACATCGACCCGCGGTCGAAGAACCTGAATACGGAGATGGGGGTACTGTTCGATGACCCCGACATGGGTCGTGCGCTTCGCACCGAATTCCTTCGCTTGGCCACGCCCGACCTTAGCTACCAGCTGTCGTGCAGCCGGAATGGCGAGTTACGTTGGCGCGACGGAACACGACAACCGGCCGTCATGCTGGAACAGGAGCCTGATGCCGGACCATGGCGCCGTGCGCTGGCGCGCGTGGCCGGCTGGTTGCCGATCGAGTCGCAACTATGACTGCGATGCAGTCGATCGAAGGCCTTGACTCATGGCTTGCTTGGGCCGCACGCGCCGGAGCGGCGCACCATAGCTCGCTGCAATCCTGGTTACGCTGCGCCACGGCGGCCTACCGTACGCTTAACGCGTGCACGGAGGGCCGTACAGATGCAGCCGCAGCCCTGCTGACGCGGTGCACGGAAAGGGTTCTTCTGCAGCTGCTTAAGGAACACTCCGGTGGGTGGGCCGCAGGGCCGGTCGACGTCGGTGGTACGCGCCTGCTGCTGGAGTTTCGCCGGGTTCCGCAAGTCGTGCAGGCACCGGTTAGACTCAGGCTGGCCAGTGACCTGTCGATGGCCGCGTTTGGCGGCCAACGGTACGGATACCCAGGTTTCGGGGTTCCGTTGGCCACGCTGTCCTCGTACGGGGGAACCTCGCCCCAGGCGATGCTGCAGCCGCATTCTGGCGCCTTTCGCAATCTCACCTCATGGATCGAACCCGACCTGCGCGATCCGCATGGGCCCCTGCGGTTGGTCCTGGCCGACCCGCAACGAACCCCCAATGTTTCCGTGGGCGGCTGCACATTGACGCTGGCTCGAGATACTTCTGCTGCCTATGCTTGGGCTATGCAGGTTTCCAACTTGGCGCGCAAAGGTGTGTGGGGGCTACTGGGCGGCCGCCAGATACGCGATAGAGTGGGCGTGTTCTTGCTTGATGACTATGATCCTGCCAAGCGCCCACTTTTAATGATCCACGGCCTGGGTAGTATTCCGCTTATCTGGGCGCATCTCACCAATGCGGTGTGGGGCTCAGATGACCTGCGCGCCCGCTATCAGGTATGGCAGGTGGTCTATGAAACCGACCTTCCCCTGTTAGCAGCGCGTTCGCGCATTCATGAGTATCTGCAGGAAGCATGGAACGTGCTCGATCCGGGCGAAACTGCGCCGGCCCGAACGCAGATGGTGCTGGTCGGGCACAGCTTGGGAGGCGTGATTGCACGGTTGCTGTGTGTCGACAGCGGGGAAGGCCTGTGGAACGCCGCCTTCGCGGTGCCGCCCGAGGCGCTCATGGCCAGCCCCAGCGATCTAGACAAGGCTACAAGCGTCTTCCGATTCGCCGCCCATCCCGGCATCGCGCGCGCAGTCTTCCTTGCTGCACCACACCGTGGTGTCAGTACGGCCATTGAGCTGGACCACCTAAGCAGTTTACTGATTCCCCGACGCGCCCCTGAAGTATTGGCATTGCGCCGGATCGCACGTGCAAACCCTGGAGCGATACAGCCCACGATGCGTCGTGCGCTATTGCAAGGTTGGATCAACAGCGTCGCCACATTGCAGGCGGACCATCCCGTGCGGATGGCGACGGAATTGCTCCTGCCGCCCAAGAATGTCCAGTATCACACCATTGCCGGCGTAAAGGCGGGCCTCGGAAAGCAGACCGACGGTATGGTGCCGCTGGACAGTGCAATCATCCCCGGCGCCGAGTCGTCGCTGGTAGTGGGGGGCAGCCATCACCTGTACGACAGCCCGGAGGTCATTGCCGAGGTCGTGCGGATCCTCCGTGAGTAATTCCAGAGGCCCAGGGTCCGCGTCCGACAACATCATCGTACTGGGGTATCGCCCGACCTGAAACGGTCGATCAGATCATGAAGAAAAGGTAGAGGTGGGGTGATGTCTGCTTCTGGCCGATAGCAGCCGCTGCTGGCCAGAGACAGCAGCTTGAAGGAGTCTATGAATCTATGGTGGATTCAGGCCCGCGCTGCTGGTTATCGCACTATCATCGCCCAAGATCGTCCAACGTCGTCCGCTTCACATCGGCTCAAAATGTGAGTCAGAAAGCGAGTCAAGTATCAGTTTAGGTAAGGCGAATGTTTGTAAAAACAGAGATATACGCTAGCTATTCGTGAGCTGGTGGGCACCACACCGGCGTCTCCTGGCGCCCGGCATCCCTGCGATCTACTTCGCTCACCTCGGCGCATCCCGAACCACAGACGCGCGCTGTTGGATGACGATCGCGCTTCCAAACAACCCCTCCATGGGCCACGGCACCTCGCCGCAGCGAGTACCGTAGCCATACTTCCCATCCCATGACTTCTGCCACTACAGTCTGACTACATCTGTAGTTACGCTGTCTCCGTTGCCGGAGGAATGCGCATGCGCTTGAAATCATGGTGGATGGCACTGAGCTGCCTGGTGTGTTGCAACGCCTCGGGCCCAGGTGGGCTGACACGTACGGCCGGGAGATCACCAGCCGAGGGATCAAACTTACGGATCTGTTCGATCAGGTGCGCGGGCCGGTCGCCGCCTATGCTGCCACGGGTTACATGGGCCAGTATCTGGTCGTGGTTCCAGAGACATCCCTGGTCGGGGTCCGCCAGATCGCGCGCAAGGAGGGACACGATTTCGCCGTCGACGACTATGCGATGTTTGCCGCCGACGTGTTGACCTTGTCCAAAGCACTGTAAGACGTTCGAGCCCATCTCCCCTGCAAGTGCGGCGCCCAGCTCGAAGGCCGTGGACACGGCGCCGAGCGTCACATTGAAGCGGCCGGTTCGCTGGGGCAGGTCGCTGATGATGATGGGGGGCAATGCACGGAAGATCTCCGCACCGACGTCAGGCCCGTGTCCTGAAAGCGCCCGCCCGCGGGCGCCTCGCGTCAATGTGACCGCCCGCCCACCGGGTCAAGCGCGGCACTCGGCAAACAGGTCCAGATCACGCTGGTAGACCTTGCTGCGGATATCGAACAGCCCCAGCAATGAGTGGTAAACGTTGTCGTGACTGTACGCCGTGCCCTCGGCGCGGTTCCGCAGGCAGGCCAGATTGAGGTTTGCATGGTGTGCGAACGCTGGCGAGAACCACATCACCATCGGGACGCGGGTCTGCTCCTGAGGCGCAATGAGGTAGGGCGTGCCGTGCAGGTACATGCCGCGCTCGCCGAGTGACTCGCCATGATCGGAGACGTAGATCATGGCTACGTCCCGCTGCTCCGAATAGCCCTGCAGCAGGTCAATGGTCCTGCCCAGCATGCGGTCGGTGTAGACCAGCGTGTTGTCGTACGTATTGGTCAGCGCGGCGTTGGTGCACTTCTGGATCTGGTTGCTGTCGCAGGTCGGGGTGAAGACGTTGCCGTCGGCAGGGTAACGCTCGAAGTAGGTTGGGCCGTGGCTGCCCAGCTGGTGGAGCACGATCAGGCCGTCCCCCTGCATGGCGTCGATGCGCGCGTCCAGCTGATGCAGCAGCACTTCGTCGTAGCAGGTGCCGTCCTTGTTGACACACTGCCCGGCCACCTTGAAGGCCGGCATGTCGTCGGTGGGCACGCGCGCGCACACGCCTTTGCAGCCGCCATTGTTGTTGTTGCGCCAGAGGATGTTCACACCGGTGCGCTTCAGGATATCCAGGAGGTTCTCTTCCGTCGCCGCACCTACGTCATCGTACTGGGTGCGTGTCATTCTGGAGAACATGCAGGGCAGGGAGATGGCCGTGGCCGTGCCGCAGGATGAGACGTTCTTGAAGGCGATGATGTCGCTTCGATTTGACAGCACGGGATTGGTGGCGCGCGGGTAGCCGTTGAGCTGGAAGTTCTGCGCACGCGCGGTTTCGCCCACCACGGCAATCACCAGTCTGGGACGCCTGCCCGTGCTCGTCGGCGGACGGGTGGCATCCTCGGCGACGCGCTGCAGCGGCCGTGACACCGCCATGTACTTGCGCTTGAGATAGCCGTTGGCATGGCGCACGAAGTTGACCGGTAGTACCTGGTCCCTGAGCTCGCGGTTGTTGCGCAGCAGGGAGGCATAGTCCTTGTAGAACACCATGGATATCACGGTCAGGATCGCCAGGATCGCCAGCACGTTGACCACCATCCAGGAGGCGGTCTGCAGCACGCTCCCGCTGCGGATGCGCAGCGACATCATCGCGGCGGCTGGCAGCACGCCCAGCAGTACGATGGTGAGCAACAAGGGGATGGAGAAGTAAGACCCGAGCTCGGCCTGGTTGGTTTCGAACACGTTCTGCACCATGCTGCGGTCGATCAGCACGTTGTAGTGCAGCATGAAGTAGGTGCTCGCGGCGCTGATGATCACCAGCAGTGCCAGCAATGGTCTGCGCAGGTAGGGCAGCGCAAGCACCGGCATGAGCAACAGGTTGAACAGGCAGAAGAAGAAGACCGGCAGGCTCAGGAAGAACAGTATGCCGCGTACGCTGTCGAATTCCGCGTGCCTCCATAGCGCCTGCCACAGTGCAACGTTGCCAACGGTGGTGAAGAACAGTGCGACTATCCATGTCAGCTGCACCGGGTTGAGTCGCACGAACACAAGACGCTGAAACACGCGCATTCTTCCAATGAATGAAAAGTGCGCGCAGTATCAGAATGTGTTTATCAGGAAGTTGTCAGGTGCACTGCCTGATGTTCTTCTGCGCTCTATCCGAGCAGGATGACCGCCCATACGACGCCCACCATCAACAGCGCCGTTGCTTGTGCGGTGCTGCCCATGTCCTTGGCATTCTTCGACAGCGGGTGAAGCTCGAGCGAGATGCGATCGACAACGGCCTCGATGGCGGAGTTGAGCAGCTCCACGATCAGGCTGATGAAGCTGACGGCCAGCATCAACGCCCGCTCCACCGGGCTGACATCGAGCACAAACGTGCCTCCCATCAGAACGCCATGCAGAACGAGCAGCTGTCTAAAAGCGGCTTCGCCCCGCACGGTCGCGAGGAGCCCGTCCCGCGAGTGGATCACGGTGTGGACAATCCGGTTGAATCCGGTCCTGCCGTGGCGAAACTTGCCGGCTCCCTCCGGGTCTGACCAGTGCATCTGCATCTCCTGCATGTATTGATGGGTGCGCAGGATGGGAGAGACGGCGTCAGGAAGCTGTCAGGAAGGGGCGCTAAAGCACTTGGTTGCCGCAATGCGGTCGAGCCTATTGTTGCTGACCCTGCGTGCCGGACATGTCCAGCGTGAAGCGGCAACCGCTCTCCGAGCTCTCCACGGCCATGCGCCAGTCCAGGTGGTCCACGATCCGTTGCACGATCGACAGGCCAAGCCCTTCGCCGCTCTGGCGCAGACTGGGTGCAAAGCGCTGGAACTGCTGGGGATCCATGCTGGGTGGCAAACCCGGACCGGTGTCCACGATGGACAGTGTGGCGCCCCGCACGGCGATGCAAATCTCGCCCTTGTCGGTGTACTGGCAGGCATTGCGCAGCAGGTTCCAGAGCACGCTGCGCGCCAGTTCGGCGTTGGTGTGGATGCAGGGGTCCTGCGGTGCATCCAGCAGCAGGACGACCGGCTTGCCCGCCAGCCAAGGCGGGCAGCGCGTCATGCATTCCTCGATCAACGGACGCAGTGGCACGTTCTCCTTGGCAAGACCCTGTGGGTCACGCGAGAGCAGCAACAGGCAGGACAGCTGGCGCTGCATTTCCTGCGTGGTCCGAACGATCCTCTCGCCGCTCGCTCGCAGGTGGCTGTCCTCGGGCAGCTGGTGAACGATGGTCTCGGCCGCGCCGGAAATGATGGCCAGGGGCGTGCGCAGTTCATGACTGGCATCCCCCACGAAGCATCGTTCACGCTGCAGGTACTGCTCCGCCTCGTCGCTGTGCTGTGCGAAGGCGCGCGCCAGTACCCCGATCTCGTCGCGCGCCTCCTGGAAGGGAAATGGTGTCTGCCCGCGCTGCACCGCATCGGCCAGCAGGGTGATGGGGGCGATGACGCGCGCTGCGGTCAGCCGCCCGATCCAGAACGCGCAGAGGATGCACAGCAGCATGACCACGAGCGCATACCCATCGATCACGTGCTCCAGATACTGGTACCGCTCGGCATCCTGGCGGAGGTAATAACGTTGGTCGCCTAGGTCGAACACCAGCAGATGCCAGACGTCGGGCGGGTCGGCACTGTAATAGCCCGGTGTATACGGGCGCAGGGCATCGGGCACGTTTCGCGCATCATATAGTTCACTGCCTGGGGACAGCGCAGGCGGAATGCCTTCGGCAAGGTCGGCCTGCAGGCGGTCCATCTCGTCGTGCAGGCTTCTGGAGATGACGTAGGCCCTGAGCTCGTCATAATCCAACTGCTCGGCGGCGACCACGAAGCCCATGACGGCCACCATCAGCAGTACGAACGACACGGTGATACGCGTTCTGAGCGTCATCTGGCGGTAGATCGTTGTCATGACGGCAACTGCCCTCCTCGGGTTGTCATTCCGGGACAGACGTCGTTGGCGCACTCAGGCGCCATCCGATGCCGTGCACCGTCTCGATGAGCGGATACGTGAAGCTCTTGTCCGCATGCTGCCGAAGCTCATGGATATGGGTCCGCAGCGCACCGCTTTCCGGTGGATGGTCGCCCCACAGCAGGTATTCCATTTCCTGCTTCCTGACCACCCCGGGCGCGGCCCGCATCAGGCACAGCAACAGCTTGTGGGTGCTGGGGGTCAGCGTAATGGTCTGGCCCTGCCGCCACGCCTGCGGTGCACGGGTGTCCACCCGCAGGTCCTGCCAGGTCAGCGTGCCTTGGACGCTGCGGCCCTGGGCACGGCGCACCAGCGCCTGGATGCGTGCATCGAGTTCTACCAATGAGAAGGGCTTGACCAGATAGTCGTCCGCGCCCAGTGCAAAGCCCTGCACGCGGTCGTCCACCGGATCGCGCGCGGTCAGCATGATTACCGGTACGGGATTCTGGAATTCCTGGCGAAGCTTGTGGCAGAGCGTCATGCCGTCCAGCCGCGGCAGCATCAGATCCAGCAGGATGGCGTCGTAGTCATTCCCGGTTGCCAGGCGCAGGCCCGCGGCGCCATCGCGTGCATCGTCGAGCACATAGCCCAGCGGCTCCAGGAATGCGTACAGGTTGGCCACCAACTCGGGGTTGTCCTCGATGATGAGCAGGCGTGTCATGGTGCAGTGGGATCCGTGAGCATGGGCGAACTGTGCGGGATCGCCGTAGTGTTGCCAAGCACTCCGGTCAATCAGGGGCACCGCATCGCCAGCTACGGCAGCGCGCGGAAGCGCGCGGAAGTGCCGGGATCGCAACGGACGCAAGCCTTACCTCAACAGCGATGGCGCCTGGTCGATCCGCCACGAACCATTCAACGCAAGCACCACCGCGAACGTTCCGCACAGCAACACGTCGGCCTCGTTGTTGTCGCGCAGGGAGCGATCCGCCCCCGGCAGCATGAGTACCTCCACCTCGCCGATGAAGTCATGTCGCTCGTGATGTCGGGCGCGCACCATCACGCGATACGGCCCGCACAGTGTGCGCACCACCGGACGGCTGCCTGCGGCCCGTGCCGCCTTGATCAGGTCGATCACGTTGCCGCGCGGCATGCGCCAGACGATCCGCTCGGGTTGGCCGAACCACTCCAGCGCCTTCACCTCGCGGGTGTGAAGGGCGCGCTTGGCTGGCGTGCGGCTCAAGGCCAGCGCTGCGCGGCGGCTGCGCAAGGCAATCCACAGCATGCTGCCCACGATGAACAGCCCGGCGGCCAGCAGGTACACGAACACCAGCCCAAACCAGGGTGAGCTGTTGGGGATACCGAACAGCATGGCAAAGAAGATGAGCAGCATCATCCCCTTGAGCCACTCGACCTTGGTGTTCCTTGTCGCCATGCCGGATCCCTTGAGACACCCGCAACACGCGGGGAGCCGGCCATTCTGACCCGGCAGGGGGCGCTCGTCAGCGGTTGGGTGGCTTCTTTCGCAGGCTGAGGACGACGATGGCGATCACCGCTGCGATAGCGACCGGGATGAGCATCAAGCCGACGATGATGATCCAATGGTAGATACTGAAACTGCCCATGCGTAAGACCTTCCGTTGGTTGCTTCAATCCTACTATCTTGTCAGTAGGCGGCATCGGGAACTGGGTGGTGGCGCCCATAAGCCGGAACGAACTCCCGCACGGCGCCTTTGGTCCCCGTGTCATTCGGCAGGTGTCGCGGTACCGGCGCCTTGCTAAAACATCCGTCAACCACCTCTCAGGCCATGGATGATGAAGCGACGCTACTCAATGCTGTGCGGCTGCCTGGTAACGCTGCTCCCCGCGGTTACGTACGCGGCTGTGGACCTTGCGGCGCTGGACAAGGACATGGTCGGCCCACGCACCGAGGTCCTCGTGCTGGGCAGCGTGCACCTGAGCGAGCACGAGGCCTTCGATCCCAAGGCGCTGGATCCGCTGCTGGACAGGCTGGCGGCCTTCAAGCCCGCCTACATCACCATCGAAGCCATCAGCGGCGAGCAGTGCGATCTGGCCAAGCGCCATGCGGCGGTCTACGGCGATGACTACTGCGCCAGCACGGACACCGCGAAGACGGCCACGGGATTGGAGGTGCCGGCGGCGATCGTACAGGTCAACAGGACGTTGGCGGCCTGGCCGGCTGCCCCCACCGCCGCGCAGCGTCGCCAACTGGCCGCCCTGTTCCTTGCCGCTGGCGAACGGGCGTCTGCCTACGTGCAGTGGCTGCAGCTGCCCGTGGCCGAGCGACGCGCGGGCGACGGCCTGGACGGCAGCCTCGTCGAGCTGCTCAAGCAGATTCAAACGCGCAAGAACGAGAGCTACCAGATCGCTGCGGTCCTGGCCGCGCGGCTCGGTCTGCAGCGCGTGTACGCCGTCGACGACCATACCGGTGACAATCACCAGATCGCCGACCGCAAGGCGTTCAGCGCGGCGCTCCAGCAGGCGTGGAGTGGGTATGGCCCCACGTTCGATGCCATGACGGAACGCGAAGCGGCCTTCATCGCGTCCAACGATCTGCTCTCGCTGTATCGCAGCGTCAACGATCCCGCGGCGCTGCAGGTGCTCGCCGAGTCCAACGTGCGCCCGACACTGGCCGCCGTGTCACCGCAGCACTACCCCCAGATCTGGGTGCAGGGCTGGGAAATCCGCAATCTGCGCATGGTCGCCAACATTCTCGAGGTTGTGCGTGACCACCCCGGTTCCCGCGTCCTGTCCATCGTCGGCGCTTCGCACAAGCCCTGGTTTGATGGCTGGCTGGGGCAGGTCTCGGGGGTGGATATCGTGGAGGCACAGGACGTTCTCAAGGAGTAGGAGGGCGCCGCAGCACCCTCCACGCTGCCTCAGAACCGATAGCCGACTTCCGCACCGACGATGCGCGGGCGGTCGATGGGACCGTAGTAGTTGCCGTCACGGCCGAACGCCAGGTTGTCGAAGATCAACCCGTTGATGCGCCGCTTGTTGGTCAGGTTGTCGACGTACACGCGCGTGCTCCACGGCCCGGTTTCATAGCCGAGCTGCACGCCGAGGATGGCCACAGCCGGCTGGTAGGCGCGATTGCGTTCGTCCAGCGCCATGCGGCCATTGAACGATGACTCCACGCGCGCGAACAGCCCGGAGCGGTGCTGGTAGCGTGCGGCAAGATACGCCGTGTACTTCGGAGTGAGTTTGACGTCGTTGCCGGCCAGGCTTCCATTGGCGCCGACGAACAGCTTGCGGTACTCGGCGTCCACGTAGCCCGCGTTGGCGGTCAGCGTCAGGCCTGGCAGCACCTCCAGCGCGCCTTCCAGCTCCACACCGCGCGAGCGGATGGACGCATCCGAGCCTACGTAGTCGGAGGAGATCGGCCGGCCGTTGGCATCGGTGGCCAGCTGGATTTCCTGCCAGTTGTCCGAGGTGATGTGGAACACCGCGCCACCGATATGCCCGCGCCCGCCGAGCACGTTCATCTTGAAGCCGAGCTCGTGGCTCCACATCATTTCCGATTCGTAGCGCAGCACTTTGTCGTTGACGACGTCGCTCTGCGCGGCCGCCAGATTGAAGCCGCCCGGAATGTAGCCCTTGGCGGATGCGGCGTAGAACGAGAGCGTGTCGCTGGCGTCGTAGCGCAGTGACACGCGTGGCAGCGTGGCAGTGAAGGTGTGTGCGAGCTCGGCATCGCGATAGAACACCAGGCCGCCCGGGCCCAGATCGAGCGTGCCTTCGCGCTGGCGGGTGGAGCGCTTGGCCTGCTCATGGCGCAGGCCAACGCTGGCGGTCAGTTTCGGCAGCGAGGGTGGGGTGTAGCTGGCCGTGCCGAACACGCTGTAGTCCTGGCCATCCGAGCCCTGCAGCGGAGCGAGGTCATAGCTGCCCAGGCCGCGCAACGGCGGGCCGACCAGCGTGCCCAGGATGGAGTCCTTGTGGTGCCGGTAGGTGGAGATGCCGGCGATGTAGGTCAGGGCCTGATCGCTGGGGGAGCTGAAGCGCAGCTCGCCGTTCCAGCTGTGCTGCTTGTCGTAGATGCGCCCGGCGAGGGCGGGCGTGGCGGTCATGTCGAAGTCGTAGCCGGCGGAGGTGTCCTCCTCTTGGCGGTAGGACAGGGCCGCATCCAGAGTGCCGCCGGACAATTGCCATTGCGCGCTGGTCCCGGCGACGGTTTCATTCTTGGTGGTGCGCTTTGGCGCATCGTTGATGTAGGTGAAGTCACCGGTACCACGGCCGCCGTTGTAGAGATCGCCATAGGTGCGGTTATACAGACCGACATCCACCGGCAGATATTCGTACTCGAACATCCCGGGTGCACGCGTGCCCAGGTGATAGGCGATCGCATTGATGGCCAGCGTATCGGTCGGCTCCCAGCGAAGTTTGCCCTGCAGGTAGGTTTCCTTGACCTTGCCTTTTACGCCATTGAACGGCGTGAGGTTCTTGAGGTGGCTGTCTTCGTCCGAGGCCATGAACGCCATCGAGCCGAACAACCGGTCGCTCTTGCCAAGCGCGCCGCCGAGGAAGCCATCCACGCTGCGGCCATGACCGTTGCTGAAGGAGGTCAGCCCGACATTGACCTCGCCCTCGGTGGTGGCCGACGGTGCGCGCGTGCGCACCAGCACCAGGCCGGATTCGCTGTTGGCACCGTACAGCGTGCCCTGTGGCCCGCGCAGGATCTCCACCGACTCCACATGGTTCAACACCGCGTTGCTCAGCTCGCGGAACGGAATGCCATCGATATAGACCGAGGCCCGGTTGACCAGAAACGGGTTGGACTCGATGCCGCGGATGGAGATGAACATGTCGCTGAGCTGACCCATCACGTTGAACTTCACGTTGGGGGCCAGCTTGTCCAGGTCGCGGAACTCGGTGACGTGCGCTTCTTTGAGGGCTTCGCGGTTGAGCACGGTGACCGACATGTCGCTCTTGAGGTACGGGGTAGCGCGTTTGCTGCCGGTTACTACGATGCCGTCCAGTTCGGTGGCCTTGGCGGCCGGGGTGGACTGGGCCTGGGCGGGCGCACTGGGCAGCAACTGAAGCGCGGCGAGCACGGCGCCGGCAAGTACAGCGTGTTTCACGAGGAGCCTCTGGGGTGGTGGCGCGCACCACGGTGATGGGGAGGAATTGCGAATGTTATTGTGTAACAATGAGGTGCTGCCGCTCCATTCCCGGCAGGGCGGATCCAGAACTGGACACCTGATGACCTCCGCCACTGCCACTGCCACTGCCACGCCAGCGACTGCCGTGGCTGCACGCGTGGCGGCCGAAAGCGGCGGTCCGCTGGACGCGTGCGTGGGCAATGCCGACGGCTCGGTGCTGATGCTTCGCCACACGTTCGCCGCGGCGCAGGGCACGATGGGTGAGGGCGGTGCGTTGCGCATCGGGCTGCTCACGGCGGGCGGCGGCACCCTGTATCAGCGCACGGCGCTCGGACGCATCGCGCAGCCTTGGCGCCCAGGCGCGTTCAATCTGGTGTTGCCGGACTGCCCGGGCGAATTCCGCAGCCCAGCGCTGGCGCTGCTGGGCCTGGCCATCGACGCGCGGCATCTGCAGGGGCACGACGTGCGCTTGGAGCAGCTGCATCGCGCAGCATCGGCGCTGCATGGGGACCCGGTGATCGCCTCGGTGATGGGGGCGCTATGGCACTGCGCTGAAGCGCATGCAGGCTCAGCCGCGTTCTTCGAGCACGGTGTCGATCTGGTGCTGAAGCGGTTGGCGGGACTTCCGGTTGCGTCGCCCCCGACGCGACGCGCGTTGTCGCCAGCGCACGTCAAGCGCGTGCAGGAACTGATCGATGCCCATCTCGGCGATGACATGGGCGTTGCCCGCATGGCGCAGGAAGTCGGGCAGGAAGCCAGTGGCTTCAGTCGTGGCTTCCGGCTGGCGACCGGCATGACGCCCTACGCGTACCTCACCTGGCGCCGGATGGAAGCGGCCAAGCCGATGCTGCTGGCCGGCCGCAGCGTCACCGAGGTCGCCCTGGCGATGGGCTATGCCAACCCCGGCAAGTTCGCCGCGGCGTTCCGGCGGGTGACCGGGCAGGCACCGTCGCGCTGGGCAGGCAACGCGCGAGGTGAACTGGCTGGCCATGTTTGAGGCCATCGGAGGACTGCGCTATCCTGCGCGCCGCTTTCGCTGCCCCGGCAGGACCCTTGTGATGACGCCACCCTGATACCGCGTTGACGACGCGCCGGCCCTTGCGCTGGCTCAGGGAGTGCTTTGTCTTCATCACACAACGCGCCGTGCGCATCGCCGGTGCGTGGAGTCTGTCCATGTCTGTGTCCTATCCGCTGCGCCAGCAATGGCTCGGCAACATCCGCGGTGATCTGCTGTCCGGCGCCGTGGTCGCCCTCGCGCTGATTCCCGAAGCGATCGCGTTTTCCATCATTGCCGGGGTCGACCCCAAGGTCGGTCTGTACGCTTCGTTCTGCATCGCGGTGGTCACCGCCATCGCCGGCGGCCGGCCGGGCATGATCTCCGCGGCCACCGGCGCGATGGCGCTGGTGATGGTCGATCTGGTCCGCGACCACGGCCTGCAGTATCTGCTGGCCGCGACGATCCTGGCCGGGCTGCTGCAGATCGTCGCCGGCGCGCTCAAGCTGGGTGCCCTGATGCGCTTCGTCTCGCGCTCGGTGATCACCGGCTTCGTCAACGCGTTGGCCATCCTGATCTTCCTTGCGCAGTTGCCCGAGCTGATCGGGATGCCATGGACGGTGTACGCCGTGTGCGCGGCCGGTCTGGCGATCATCTACCTGCTGCCGCTGCTGACCCGCGCGGTGCCTTCGCCGCTGGTGGCGATCGTGGTGCTCACCGGGCTGTCGATCTGGCTGGGCCTGGACATCCGCACCGTCGGCGACATGGGCGCGCTGCCGGACAGCCTGCCGACCTTCCTGCTCCCCGATGTGCCGCTCACCTGGGAGACCCTGCGCATCCTGCTGCCGGTCTCGGCCACGCTGGCGGTGGTGGGGCTGCTGGAGTCGATGATGACCGCGCAGATCGTGGAAGACATGACCGACACCCCCAGCCAGCGCAACCGTGAGTGCGCTGGGCAGGGCCTGGCCAACATCACCGCCGGGCTGTTCGGCGGCATGGGTGGCTGCGCGATGATCGGGCAGTCGGTGATCAATGTGTCCTCCGGCGGCCGTGGCCGGTTGTCCTGCCTGGTGGCGGGCGTGCTGTTGCTGCTGCTGGTGGTCTACGGCGCGGAGTGGGTCCGGCAGATTCCGATGGCCGTGCTGGTCGCGGTGATGATCATGGTCAGCATCGGCACCTTCCACTGGCGCTCGTTCGCCGAGGTCCGGCTGCATCCGAAAAGCTCCTCGGTGGTGATGCTGGGCACGGTGGTCGTCACCGTGGCCACGCACGATCTGGCCAAGGGGGTGCTGACCGGGGTGCTGCTGTCGGCGCTGTTCTTCGCCCGCAAGGTGGGCCGGATGCTGGACATCGCCGAGGCCGACACGGCCGATGGCACCCGGGTCTACACGGTCAGCGGGCAGGTGTTCTTCGCCTCGGCCGGGCAGTTCGCGGCGGCCTTCGACCTGCTGCATGTGCCTGAGCGCGTGACCATCGATCTGAGCGGCGCGCACTTCTGGGACCTCAGCGCAGTGGGCGCGCTGGAACGGGTGACCGGCAAACTGCGCGCACGCGGGGCGCAGGTGGAGGTGATTGGACTCAATGCGGCCAGCCAGACACTGGTGGAGCGCCTGGGACACGGCGACCGCAGCACGGGCGTTCACTGAACACGGTCAGGATTCGGCACTCAATATCGCTGGCATGACGCCGTTATCCAGCTGAGTCCCTTCTCTGGGCCGGTGCCGTCGCGGTGCCGGCAGGCGATATCTGCACAGGGCAGGGCAGTGGCATCGATCCCCGCTGGCCGCGCCGTGATTGCACCGCGCGCGTGCCGGCCCGCAATGGACTGCGTGTTTCCGTGGCGGCGCATGCGTGCGCCCGCCGGTATGCCCTTTTTCCGGAACCGCCCCCATGCCCGTGTCCCGCCCCACTGCTTCCAAGCGCCCTGGCAGCATCGCCAACCGACTGATGCTGGGTACGGCGTTGATCGCCATGCTCTGCTTCGGTGTCACCGCTGCCATCAGCTATCGCGAAGCCAGCGCGTCGCTGGTGGATGCCTCCCGCCACACCATGCAGAGCGAGGCCCAGGCCGAAGCGCTGCGGGTGAGTGGTGATCTCTCCAGTGCTTTCGCCACCAGCCAGGCGCTGGCGCAGAACCTGCTGGTGCAGCGCGCTGCGGGAACGCTGTCGCGGGCGACGGTGTCTGCGGTGATCCACCAGCAGGTGCAGGTGCACCCGGAATGGGTGGGCTTCGGCACGTTGTGGGAACCCGACGCCTTCGATGGCAAGGATGCCGAGTTCGTCGGCGCCGAGGCACACGATGATACCGGCCGGTTCATGAGCTACTGGGCCTGGCACGACGGCGCGCCGATGCAGGATGCGCTGACCGGCTATGACGTGCCCGGCGATGGCGACTGGTATCTCAAGCCGAAGGCGCTCAAGCGGCAGACCGTCGCCGAGCCCTACACCTACGAGATCGGCGGTCAGAAGGTGCTGATGACCACGCTGTCCACCCCGGTGATCGATGACGGCAGCTTCCTCGGGGTCGTGACGGTGGACTTCGCCCTGGCCGCATTGCAGAAGCACCTCGCCGCGCTGCGCCCGATGGGCGAAGGCCATGTGGAACTGATCTCGCCCGGCGGCATCGTCCTGGCCGCGAAGGACGCCAACGAGATCGGCAAGCGTCGCGAGGATGCGCTGACCACGCAGGTACTGGCGGCGGTCAAGGCAGACAAGACCTTTGATGCCTTCGAGCCGGATGCGGCAGGCAACGTGAAGACCTACGTGCCGCTGCGCATCGGCGGCAGCGAAGAGCATTTCGCGCTGGGTGTGATCGTGCCGCATGCGCTGATCACCGCGCAGGCACGTGCGCTGCTGTGGATCATCCTGGCCGTTGGCCTGGGCGCGGCACTGGTGCTTAGCGGCAGCGTGTACGTGCTGCTGCGCCGTCAGGCGATCCGTCCGTTGGCCGATGCCGTCCGCCTGTCCGCAGACGTGGCCGAGGGGCGTCTGGATACACCGCTGCCGCCCGCGCGCAATGACGAAGTCGGCCGCCTGCTCGAATCGATGCAGCGCCTGCGCAGCCAGCTGCGCGCAGTGATGGCCGCGCAGGGTGAGATGGCCCAGCGACATGAGGCGGGCGAGCTGAGTTACCGCATGGACGCGCAGACCTTCCCCGGCGAGTACGGCAAGATGGTGGAAGACACCAACCAGCTGGTGGGCGCCAACATCGCAGTCACCCGCCGTCTGGTCGAGGTGATGCAGCGCTACGCGGTCGGTGACCTGAGCCAGGACATGGACCGCCTGCCCGGCGAGCAGGCCGCTTTCACGGCTGCAATGGATACCACCAAGGCCAACCTGCGTGCCATCAATACCCAGATCGGGGATCTGGCCGGGGCGGCGGCGGTGGGTGATTTCAGCCAGCGTGGCGATGTGGTGCGCTTCGACCACGACTTCCGCGCGATGGTGGAAAACCTCAACACCATGATGCAGGTCAGCGATGACAACCTGCAGCAGATTTCCGCGCTGCTGCGCGCCATCGCCGCGGGTGATCTCACCGCACGCATGCGTGGTGAGTTCCATGGCGTGTTCGCCCGGATGCGTGACGATGCCGATACCACGGTGGCGCAGTTGACCGACATCGTCGGCCGGATCCAGCAGGCCACCGGCAGTATCAACCTCGCCGCCGGCGAGATCGCCGCGGGCAACAGCGACCTGTCGCGCCGCACCGAGCAGCAGGCTGCCAGCCTGGAAGAGACCGCCGCATCAATGGAGGAACTCACCTCCACGGTTCGCCAGAATGCCGACCACGCGGTGCAGGCCAACCAGCTCGCCGCCGGCGCTGCCGAGGTGGCTTCGCAGGGCGGTGTGGTGGTCGGCCAGGTGGTGACCACCATGGCGGGCATCGAGGCCTCGTCCAAGCGCATCGCCGAGATCATCTCGGTGATCGACGGCATCGCGTTCCAGACCAACATCCTGGCGCTGAACGCTGCGGTGGAAGCCGCGCGTGCCGGCGAACAGGGCCGCGGTTTCGCGGTGGTGGCCACGGAAGTCCGCGCACTGGCGCAGCGCTCCGCCGGGGCAGCCAAGGAAATCAAGACCTTGATCGACGACTCGGTCACTCAGGTCAGCGCGGGCTCGGCCCTGGTGCAGACCGCCGGCCGCACGATGGAAGAGATCGTCACCGGCGTGCGCCGGGTCAACGACATCATGGCCGAGATCTCGGCAGCTTCGAAGGAGCAGTCCGCCGGTATCGAACAGGTCAACCAGACCATCACCCAGATGGACGAGACCACCCAGCAGAATGCCGCGCTGGTGGAGGAAGCGACGGCGGCCGCGCGTGCGATGGAAGAGCAGGCGCAGCAGCTGGGCACGGCGGTGGCGATCTTCCGCCTGCAGGCCAGTGCGGCGGCGGGCACACCGGCGCGTCGTGCCACGCCCGCGCGGACCGCTGCGCGCGTGCCCGCAGCAGCAGTGGTCGGCGAGGACTGGCAGACCTTCTGATCCGGACCGGCGCGCCGGTGCCAACGGCGCGCCGGCAGGGCCGGTTCACCCGGTGCTCACCGCCGGGCATTGGTAATCGGCGCTATTCTGTTTGCCGATGGTGAGCACATGACCTCTCGTTCCGACCGGCTCGGCCTGACCGCGTTGACTGCCCTGGTGGTCGGATCGATGATCGGCGCCGGCATCTTCTCACTGCCACAGAACATCGCGCGCAGCGCCGGCCCGGGTGTGGCCTTGATCGGCTGGATGATCAGTGGCCTGGGCATGTTGATGCTGGCCTTCGTGTTCCAGAATCTGGCCAACCGCAAGCCCGAGCTGGATACCGGTATCTACGCGTACGCGCGCGCCGGGTTCGGCGATTACATCGGCTTTTCCGCGGCGTGGGGCTACTGGGTCTGCTCGCTGCTCGGCAACGTCAGCTACTTCGTGCTGATCTTCAGCGGCCTGGGCTATTTCGTGCCGGCCTTCGGCGAGGGCAATACCTGGCAGGCGGTGGCATGCGCCTCCGTGCTGCTGTGGGCGATGCACGCAATGATCCTGCGTGGCATCCGCCAGGCCGCCTTGGTGAATGCGGTCGTCACCGTCGCCAAGATCGTGCCGATCGTGGTGTTTCTGATCATCGCCGCCGTGGGCTTCAAGGCCGATATCTTCACCGGCGAGTTCTGGGGCACGGCCGAACTGGGCAGCCTGGGTGAGCAGCTGCGGGGCATGATGCTGATCACGGTCTGGGTGTTCATCGGCATCGAGGGTGCCAGCATCTACTCGCGGCGCGCGGCCAGGCGTTCGGATGTCGGGCGCGCGACGATCATCGGGTTTGTGTGCGTGCTTGCGCTGCTGATGCTGGTCAACCTGTTGTCGATGGGCGTGCTGCGCCAGGAAGCCCTGGCACAGGCGCGCAATCCCTCGATGGCCTTCGTGCTGGAGGCCATCGTCGGGCCCTGGGGCGCCACGTTGATCATCATCGGCATGATCGTCTCGGTGCTGGGGGCATTGCTGGCATGGGTGCTGCTGTGCGCCGAAGTGCTGTATGCGGCGGCGGGGGATGGCACGATGCCGGCGTTCCTCGGGCGCGAGAACGCACGACAGGTTCCCGCCAACGCGCTGTGGCTCACCAACGGGCTGATCCAGTTGTTTCTGATCATCACCCTGTTCAGTGCCGGCACCTACACCAGCCTGGTGCTGCTGGGCGCATCGATGAGCCTGGTGCCCTATCTGTTCTCGGCCGGTTACGGTGCATTGCTGGCGCTACGCGGGGAAACCTATGGCGGGCAACCCGGGCTGCGGGTCCGCGATCTGCTGGTGGCCGGTCTGGCCACGGTATACGCGCTGTGGCTGGTCTATGCCGGTGGCCTGTCACAGGTGCTGATGTCGGTGTTGCTGTACGCACCGGGCATCGCCATGTTCGCGGCCGCCAAGCACCAGCATGGGCAGCGGATATTCACCCGGGCGGAGCAGGTGATCGTGGCGGGCGTGATCGTCGTTGCCGGCTGGGCGGCGTGGGGTCTGTACCAGGGTGATCTACACCTGGCGTGAGCCCAACGGGATCGACTCAGCCCTCCCGATGGCCGCGCGCCTCCGGTTCGTTCAGCAGATCGATGGGTGTCTCAACACCGCGGCCGACGCTCCACAAAAAAGCCCGGTCAATGACCGGGCTCTTCATCCACGCCTGCGCGCTGCTTACCAGCGCATGCCGGCGAAGGGGTTCCAGCTGGTATCGCCCTTTACCTTTTCAAGGTAGTACGAATAGTTGGTGGTCAGCGCGATCAGCACCGACCAGGCCACACCGATCGCACGGCCGACCACGTCCGGCAGGAAGGCCACGACGACCATCAGCACCAGGGTGATGCCCAGGATCGTCAGCGCCTTGCGCCACATGCCCAGGATCAGCAGGTAGATCCAGCTGAAGAACAGGGCGAACAAGTTGAAGTTGACCTTGATCTTCTGGCCGAACGGCAGCGTCTTGTACGCGGCCTTGAAGGTCGGCGAATTGGGGGCGCCGTGCTGTTCGAAGAAGTTGAAGCGGAACTGCCACTTGGGGCTGTAGGGGGAAGCAGTGTTGGAATCCATATCCGAATTGTATGTTGAAAACGATTACATGATAGCCGCAAGCTCTTGATTAGCGCCAATTTTTCGACGCTTTGCACGCCCCCTGTCAGGGACTGCGCGCACCGTCACACATTCGTCCCGGTTTTCCGATAGGGTGCGCAATCCGCGCGGCCGGAAGCCCCGCGGGTAATGAGAAGTCAACGAGATGCCAGACCATGTCCATTGATGTGATGACCCCCGATCGCCCGCAAGCAGGGCCGCAGATCACCCCGTGCCCGGTTGCCACCCAGGCACAACACCTGCTTGCCCAGCTGCAGTTTTCGCAGGTGAGCGCCCGCGCGCTGTCGCGCCTGCCGGTAGACACCGACCTGGCCATCGCCGCTACCGTCGCCTGAGCCGCTGCCGCACCCCGTCAACGCTGCCGGCCCGCCCCCTCCAGGGCGAAAAACTGCGCACCACTGGCGGCGCTTCCTCCTGCCGAGGCCATGGGGACCGGCCGCGTTGCGGCAGGGGGCTGATCGCCGCCGCCCGCAAGATGAATGGGCAGAAGCCCATGGCACAGGGCCTGCGCGCCCTTGGCCGCGAGAGGGCCTCCACTTGTCTCGATCCAAAAGCTGAATGCGGAGAAATCCCCGGTCCGCCCTTCGCGCGCACCTTACATTTCGCGCCATAGACTGAGCCGCATTTTTCGTCTCAAGCGGTTTGGAGAGTTCGTGGGTTCCGGTAGTCACAGACATACGCTGCGTGCCGGTCTCCGGCCTGCGCCGACAGGACGAATGCGTGCCATCGTGTACGCCGGGCTCAGGATGCCCCTTTCCACACTTGGCACCCCCGGCCTGGCACGCCCTGCACAGGGACACCGCGCATGAGTACCCAGACCCTGAACGCCCTGCTGGATGCCGGCCGGGCGACGTTGCCGGCCGAGTCGCCGTTGCCGATGCCCGAGCAGTCCCTGCGCGAAGGGCAGCTGCAGGTTCCGCGCCAGCGCACCTCGCCGCGGATGATCGGGCTGCGCCGTTTCTACATCCTGGGCGGTACCGCAGCCATGACCATCGCCGCCAGCCGGATGATGTGGAAGGTGCTCGCCGTTGATGGCATCAGTGTGCTGGAAGCCTGCCTGCTGGTGCTGTTCGTGGGCCTGTTCGCCTGGATCGCGTTGTCCTTCGCCGGGGCCGTGGCCGGCTTCCTGACCGCGGTATTCGATCGGGGCTACAAGCTCGGCATCGACCCGGATGCGCCGCTGCCGACCGTGCATACGCGCACCGCGCTGCTGATGCCGACCTACAACGAAGATCCGCGCCGGTTGCTGGCCGGGTTGCAGGCGATCTACGAGTCGGTGGCCGAGACCGGCCAGCTGGCGAATTTCGATTTCTACGTGCTCAGCGATACCCGGCGCGATGACATCGGCCAGGCCGAGGAAGCGGCCTTCCACGCCCTGTGCGACGCGGTGGGCGGCCATGACCGCATCTTCTATCGTCGCCGCGGCGACAACGGTGGCCGCAAGGCCGGCAACATCGCCGACTGGGTCCGCCGTTTCGGTGGCGCCTATCCGCAGATGCTGATCCTGGACGCCGACAGCCTGATGACCGGCGACACCATCGTGCGCCTGGTCGCCGGCATGGAGCACAACCCGGATGTGGGGCTGATCCAGACCCTGCCGGCGGTGGTCGGCGGGCGCACGCTGTTTGCCCGCATGCAGCAGTTCGGTGGCCGCGTGTACGGCCCGGTGATCGGCCGCGGCGTGGCGTGGTGGCATGGCGCGGAGAGCAACTACTGGGGCCACAACGCCATCATCCGCACCCAGGCCTTCGCCGAGCAGGCCGGCCTGCCGTCGCTGCCGGGCAAGGAGCCGTTTGGTGGGCATGTGCTCAGCCACGATTTCGTCGAGGCCGCCCTGATGCGCCGCGGCGGCTGGGCCACCCACATGGTGCCGTACCTGAAAGGCAGCTACGAGGAAGGCCCCCCCACCCTGACCGACCTGCTGGTGCGCGATCGTCGCTGGTGCCAGGGCAACCTGCAGCACGCCAAGGTGGTCGGTTCCAAGGGCCTGCATTGGGTCAGCCGCATGCACATGCTGGTCGGCATCGGGCACTACTTCACTGCGCCGATGTGGGCGATGCTGATGTTGATCGGCATTGCGATCCCGCTGTTCCAGGGCGGCATCGACCTCAATGAAGTGCTGCATCTCTCGCCCGGCGTGTACTGGCGCCACCAGGACGAGACCCAGGTTATCCGCATGTTCGCCATCACCATGGTGGTGCTGCTTTCGCCCAAGGTGCTCGGCTATCTGGCGATGCTGCTGGAGCCGGTTGAACGCCGTGGCTGCGGTGGCACGATCCGCGCGTTCATCTCGATGCTGCTGGAAACCATCCTCGCCGCGCTGATGGCGCCGGTGGTGATGTACGTGCAGTCGCGCGGTGTGGCCGAAGTGCTGGCCGGCAAGGACTCGGGCTGGGACGCGCAGCAGCGCGACGATGGCGGCGTGTCCTGGTTGGCGCTGACGCGTGGCTACGGCGGGCTGAGTGTGTTCGGCCTGTTCATGGGCGCGCTGGCCTATGCGGTCTCGCCCTCGCTGGCCGCATGGATGGCACCGGTGGTGATCGGCATGGTGCTGGCGATTCCGGTGGTGGGCTTCACCTCCTCGCGCACCGCTGGCGTCTGGATGCACCGGTTGGGCCTGATGGAAATCCCGGAAGAATCGGCCCCGCCGAAGGTGCTGGTGCGCGCGGCCGAGCTGCGCCGTGCTGCGGCCGAGGCACATCCCGCCGGCTGATCACGGCCATCCAGGCATCGCCCCCATTGCGGTGGGCCGCGGTCATAATGCGGCTTGAACGTACTGGAGCCGCCTGATGCTGGATACCGTGGAAAACGAAACCGGCGCCGACCCGCAGTGGTCGGTGCTGTGGCTGCATGGCCTGGGTGCCGATGGCCATGACTTCGCCCCGATCGTGCCCGAACTGGTGCGCCCGCACTGGCCGGCGATCCGCTTCGTGTTCCCGCATGCGCCGGTGCAGCCGATCACGATCAACAACGGCGTGCCGATGCGCGCCTGGTATGACATCGTCAGCATGGATTTCCGTTCGCGCGCGGACAGCGCCGGGGTGGACGCCTCGATCGTGGAACTGGAACTGCTGATCGAGCGCGAGGTCGCCCGCGGCATTCCGGCCGAACGGATCCTGCTGGCCGGCTTCTCGCAGGGCGGGGCGGTGATCCTCAGCGCGCTGCTGCGTCGCACCCGTCCGCTGGCCGGGCTGATCGCACTGTCGACCTATCTGCCGGATCCGGCCAAGGCGGCTGCCGCGCGCGTGGCCGATGCCATCAGCGTGCCGGTGTTCATGGCCCATGGCACCCAGGATCCGGTGATCCCGGTAGCGATCGCCGAGCACACCGCGCAGACGCTGAGCGCGCTCGGCCTGCCGGTGCAGTGGCACACCTACACGATGGCCCACCAGGTCTGCGCCGAGGAGCTGCAGGCGCTGGGCGACTGGCTCGAGGCGCGCTTCGCCGCCTGACGCCATGAGCGACCCGCGCCAGCAGTCCTGGTTGCCCGAGCTGTGCCGCCTGCCGCGCCTGGCGGCAATGCTGGGGTTGGCCGAGCTGGTGGTTGTCGTAGTGGCGCTGGCCCCCGATGGCAGTCGCCACTGGACGCTGCCGGACTTCCTGTCCGCCAGCGGCTTCGCGTTGTGGCTGGCGCTGGCAGTGACGGTCAGCCTGTGCAGCGTGCGCGCGGTGCTCTCGCGCCTGCCCGAAGTGCCGGGCATGGTGCTGGTGGTGCTGATGACCGGGCTGATCGCCGGTGCGTGCGCGGCGATCGTGCATGCGCTGTACGGCGTGCTCGGCGGCAGCAGCTTTGCCCAGGCGGTCGGCTTCTGGCGGTTCACGTTGGGCAGTGCGGCGATCACCGCGCTGATCACTGCCCTGGCGCTGCGCTACTTCTACGTCAGCGACCGCGGCAGCGCGCAGATGCTGGCCAACGCACGGGCCCAGGCCGATGCATTGCAGGCGCGGATCCGGCCGCACTTCCTGTTCAACAGCATGAACCTGATCGCCAGCCTGCTGCGGCGTGATCCGGAGGTGGCCGAGCGCGCGGTGCTGGATCTGTCCGATCTTTTCCGCGCCGCGCTCGGTGCCGGCGATGGCGATTCCACCCTGCAGGCCGAGTGCGAACTGGCCGAGCGCTATCTCTCGATCGAATCGCTACGGCTGGGCGAACGCCTGAAAGTGATCTGGCTGCGCGACGAGCCGCTGCCTTGGTCGTTGCCGATGCCGCGGCTGGTACTGCAGCCGCTGGTCGAAAATGCCGTACTTCATGGCATCTCGCGGGTGCCCGCGGGCGGCACGATCGTGCTTGCACTGTCCAGTGACGGCACGAATCTGCGCATCCGCGTGCGCAACCCGGCGCCGGATCCGGCCACGCGCGGGCTGCCGCTCCTGCAGGGGGCCGGGCATGCACAACGCAACATTGCCCATCGCCTGGCCTGGCGCTTCGGCCCGGCCGCCCGGATGACGGGGGCGTGGGCCGACGGCTACTATGCTTGCGAAATCACGGTCCCGGTCCAGTGAGGAAACTGTCTTGAAGGTGGTGATCGCCGACGACGAACCGCTGGCCCGCGAGCGCCTGCGCTCCCTGCTCGCTGACCAGGCCGGCATCGAGGTGGTGGCCGAGGCCGAGAACGGCGAACAGGCGCTGCACGCCTGCGCCGAGCTGCAACCGGACCTGGTCCTGCTCGACATCGCCATGCCCGGCCTGGACGGGCTGGAAGCCGCGCGCCATCTGGCCACCTTCGAGCCACGCCCGGCGGTGGTGTTCTGCACCGCATACGACGCGCATGCGCTGTCCGCGTTCGAGGCGGCCGCCATCGACTACCTGATGAAACCGGTGCGCCCCGAGCGCCTGGCGGCCGCGCTGGAGCGTGCGCGCACCTTCCTCGCCGGCCGCAGTGGCCCGGCGACCGCCGCCAGCCAGCAGGCGCGTACCCTGCTGTGCGCGCGCCTGCGCGGCAGCCTGCGGCTGATCCCGGTCGAGGACATCCACTACCTGCAGGCCGAAGAAAAATACGTCGTGGTGCACCACGCCCGCGGCGAAGACCTGCTGGAAGAGTCGCTGAAGTCGCTGGAAGAGGAATTCGGCAACCGCTTCGTGCGCATCCACCGCAATTGCCTGGTTGCCCGGCACGAACTGGTCGAGCTGCGACGAAATGGCGCAGGCCAGGTCCAGGCGGTATTGCGGCATGGCCACGGGCCGCTGGAAGTCAGCCGCCGTTGCGTGGCCAGCCTCAAGCAGGATCTCAAGTACCTCTAAGTGCGGGTGCGCCCGACCGTTGGTCGATACGCCCCTGTGCGTCGATAATGGCGCCATGAAGACCCTGCGCATCGCCACCCGAAAGAGCCCGCTTGCCCTGTGGCAGAGCGAATATGTTGCCGACCGCCTGCGCCAGGCGCATCCCGGTCTGGACGTGGTGCTGGTCCCGATGAGCACGCGCGGCGACGAGGTGCTGGATCGTTCGCTCGCCGCGATCGGCGGCAAGGGCCTGTTCCTGAAGGAACTGGAACTGGCCATGCTGCGTGGCGAAGCGGACTGTGCCGTGCACTCGCTCAAGGACGTGCCGATGGAGCTGGACGCGCCGTTCGCGCTGCCGGCGATGCTGACCCGTCATGACGCGGCCGATGGTTTCATCTCCAATCTGTACGCCTCGCTGGACGCGCTGCCGATCGGCGCGCGGGTAGGCACCTCGTCGCTGCGCCGCCAGGCCCAGCTGCGCGCGCTGCGCCCGGACCTGGAGCTGCAGGACCTGCGCGGCAACGTCAACACGCGCCTGGCCAAGCTGGACAACGGCGGCTACGACGCGATCGTGCTGGCCGTGGCGGGGCTGGAGCGGCTCGGCCTGGGCCACCGCATCGTGGCGCGCCTGGCGGCACCGGACTGGTTGCCGGCCCCGGCGCAGGGCGCGGTGACGGTGGAATGCAACGGTGAGGACGCGGCGGTGATGGGCCTGTTCGCGGCGCTGGACGATGCAGACACACGTGCCTGCGTGGAAGCCGAGCGCGCCATGAACCGTGCACTGCACGGCAGTTGCCACGTGCCGGTGGCCGGGTTCGCGCAATGGGAAGGCGAGAACCTGTTCCTGCAGGGCCTGGTCGGCGGGGTCGCCGATGGCCGCATCGTGCGCGCGGAAGCGCGTGGCCCGGCCAGTGATCCGGAGACGCTGGGCCAGCGCGTGGCGCGTGGCCTGCTGGATGCCGGTGCCGGGGAACTGCTCGCGGTGTAGTGGCCGGGGGGGGGGGCCGTACCCCGACACACAGCCGGCCCCCCAATCCCCCCCACCCCCCCCCAACCCAGAC
>NZ_JBDJNT010000003.1:0-251432 GCF_039674525.1 Stenotrophomonas sp. TWI377 | reverse complement strand
TTTGCTGGGGGTATTTTGGGGGTTTAAAACTCTTGGGGGGTGTCCCCCCCCCCGGGCGGCACCCCACCGGGGTAAATTGGGTCCCCACAACGGGGCGCCCCCTGCCGAGGATGATGGAGCATGTCGACCCACGGTCGGCACGTACCGAGGCCGGGAAGGCGGCGGTGCCGCCGCCCCGCGCGCTTATTTCGGCTGGTAACGCACGCTCAGTCGATACTCGCGGCCAGGCTGGTTGTACCAGGCGACGGTTTCGTACTCGCGGTCGAAGACGTTGCTGACCCGGCCCAGTACGGACCAATCGCGGGTCAGGGCGTATTCCAGGCGCAGGTCCACGGTGCCGTAGCCCCCCAGGCGCACCGTGTTCGCTGCATCGTCGTAACGCTTGCCGGCGCCGTTGACGGTGAGGCCGGCGCGGACATCACCCACGCGGCGATCGACGTCCAGGCGTGCGGTGTTCTGTGCGCGGCGGGCCAGCCAGTTGTCGAACTGTGCGCTGCCGTCGGTGCGGTTGCGCGGGTCGGTGTGGCTGAGCTGTGCGTTGAGGTCGAACCCGGCGACGGTGATCGCACCGGTCAACTCGGCGCCGCGGATGCGGGCTTTCTCGACCTGCGACATCATGAAGGTGGTCGCGTCGTAAGTGATCAGGTCATCGATGCGCGTTTCGTATACGTCCAGGCCCCAGCGCCAGCCATCACCCTGCTGGGCGATGCCGATGTTGGCGCTCTTGGATTTCTCCGGATCCAGGGTCGGCACGCCGCTCCACGGGTCGTAAAGGTCGCTGAAGGTCGGGGCCTTGAACGCGGTGCCGTAGCTGGCGTTGAGGCGGAACCCGCGGCCCAGCTCCAGGCCCCAGCCGAGGCTGCCGGTGGTGTGGTTGCCAAACTGTTCGTTGTCGTCGTTGCGCACGCTGGCCTGCAGGTGGTGCGCGCCGAAACGGCCCTGGTACTGCACGAACACGCCGGTGTTGTCGCGGCTGTCGACCAGGTAGCCGGCGCTGCTGCCGTCCAGGTTGTCCTGGCTCCAGTCCACACCGGCGCTCAGCAGCTGGCCGTCAGCGATGCCGATGTCGGCCTGCACCGAGGCACTGTCGCGGTGGGTCTGTGCATTGCCCAGCCAGGTATCCCCGTTGAAGTTGTCCGATTCGTTGTCGGCGCGGCCGACGTTGACCGTCAGGTTGAAGCGCTCGCCCGGCGTGTAGCGCAGCTTGCCGCCGAGTACCTGCTGCAGGGTCTCGGAGTAGTTGTAGTAGCCGTCGTAATGGTTCTCGCCTTCGGCGCGCAGTGCGGTGCCTTCCAGGCTCAACGTGTCCGTCAACGCATAGCCGCCGCGCAGGCTCACGGACAGGTTGCGGTAGCCATCGCGGTCGGGCTCGTCGGCGCCGCAGCCAGCGAAGGGCGACACCGAGCCACGGCAGGCGTTGATGCCATCGGTGTGCTGGTAGGCGATGTCGGTGCCGAACCAGCCACGCTCACCGCTGCCGCCGAAGCCACCGCTGGCCTCGCGCAGGCCGTTGCTGCCACCGCCGAGCTGCAGGTGCGGCGCGAACTGGCCAGCGTTGCGGCGGGTGAAGATCTGGATCACGCCACCGATCGCATCGGCGCCGTACAGGCTGGACTGCGGGCCACGCACGATTTCGATGCGCTCGATCTGCGCCAGCGGCAGGTCTTGGATCATGGCCAGGCCGAGGTCGCCGGTGTTGATGCGCACGCCATCGACCAGCACCAGGGTGTGGGCCGAGTTGGTGCCGCGCAGGAACAGCGAGCTCTGCTTGCCCAGGCCGCCGCTGTTGTTGAGGTTGATGCCGGCACGGCCGCGCAGCAGGTCCTGCAGCGACGGCGCCTGGCTGCGCTCGATCTCGGCGCGGTCGATCACCTGCGCCGGGGAGATGCTGTCCTGCAGGGCGATCGGGGTACGCGTGGCGGTGACCAGCACCTGGTCCAGCGCGGTGGCCTCGTCCTGTGCGGAGGCCACCAGGGGCAGGGCCGACAGCACGGCCAGGGAAAGAACGCGGGTTTGCAGCTTCATCGATGACTCCATGCACCGCGCACGCCCGCGCGGCAAGGGGTGGGGATGATCGCGCTGCAGGGAGGTTCGACGGTGGGCGGGCGCGCGCAGGCGCCTGCTTGCCGCCGCCATGCCCGCCGCATCGCAACCAGTCGTCTTCCAGGCCGGTCTCCGGGCTCGCGGGCCGATGGGGTGCCATCGTGCCAGGCGCCTTCCCATGCCGGAGCACAGTGGCGTGTTGCCTGGTGTTTCCACGCTTACCGTTGCGGGGGCAGCGCCGGAGTGGCGGCGTGGCACAGGGCCTGACGCGTCACCGGCTTCCCGTTTCAACCTGGCGGCATTGCAGCCCCGGGTCACCTGAAAGTGGGCGCAGTCTAAGCCATCGGCCGGGCCCATGGAGCGCACCGGTTAGAATGCGCCTCGCTTTTTCGATGTGATCTCCATGACCCCAACGTGGTTGCAGCACCCCGGCACCGACGCCCGTGACCCGCACTGGCCGGCCGCAGCGGGCAGCAGACGGGGCCGGGCATGATCCTCGATCTGATCCGCCACGCCAGTACCGGCCGCGACGATCATCTTGATGGCCGCACTGATCCAGCACTCCACGAGGGCGCGACCGACGCCCTGTGCGCGCGCTACGCCGGGCTGCCCTGGCAGCGTGTGCTGTCCTCGCCACGGCAGCGGGCGCTGTTGAGCGCCGAGGCATTGGCCTTGCCCCACGCGGTCGACGTGGAGGTCGATGAGGAATGGGAAGAACTGGATTTCGGCGACTGGGACGGGCTCGCGCTGGAGGCGCTGCCGATGGATGCGCTGTCAGCCTTCCATCTGGACCCGCATGCCAATCCACCGCCGCATGGCGAAAGCTGGGGCCACTTCGAACGCCGCATCGCGCGCGGCCTGCATCGGTTGCTGGATGAGCCCGAGCCGGTCCCGACCCTGATCGTCAGCCATGGCGGACCGCTGCGGATGGTGCTGTCGCAGGTGTGCGGCCTGCCGATGGCGATGTGCTGGGCGCTGCGCATCGATCACGGCACGCGGCTGCGCCTGCGCGTGGAGCGCGAGGACGACCGGCTGTGGGGCGAACTGCTGGAGCTGCAGCAGGTATGAGGCGCGCGGCTACCGACGGTGCGTGGGTAGCCGTGGATCAGCGGTTTTCGTCGTCGATCTCGAACGGCGGCGCTTCATCGCCGTCATCATCGCGGTGCTCCACGGTGCGGTCGTAGACCGGACCGGAGGCAGGCGGCGCCTTCTTCAGCGGCTGGTCGGCGATGATCGCTTCGTACTCGGCCACCAGCACGGTGCGGCGCGCTTCCGGCAGTTCCTGCCAATGGCAATCCTGCAGGGCACCTTCCAGCGAGTAGAGCAGGTTCAAGCTCGGTTTGAAGCCGGCGCGGCGCACCTTGACGAAGGCACCGACCGCACCGACCGCCACCAGGTCTTCCGGCGTACGCAGACCGACCTGGCGCAGCCATGCTGCGCTCTTCGGGCCGATGTTGCGCAGCTTGGCGGCACTCATCCCAGTGCCTCGACGAACACGGCGGCGATGGCTTCCAGCCCGGCCTGGTCCTCGGCATCGAAGCGCGCCAGCGAGGGGCTGTCCAGATCGAACACGCCGACCAGGTCACCGTTGTGGACCAGCGGCACGACCAGTTCCGAGCGCGAGGCCGAGTCGCACGCGATGTGACCCGGGAATGCATCGACGTCTTCGATGCGCTGGGTCACCCGCTGCGAAGCCGCGGCGCCACACACACCCTTGTCGAGTGGAATGCGCACGCAGGCGGGCAGGCCCTGGAACGGGCCGACGACCAGCTCCTTGCCATCGAAGAAGTAGAAGCCGACCCAGTTCAGGTGCGGCAGGGCGTGGTAGACCAGCGCCGACAGGTTGGCCGCATTGGCGATGCGGTCGCGCTCGCCGTGCACCAGGGCGCGGGCCTGGGCCAGCAGCTGGCCGTACTGTTCCGGCTTGCTGCCGGTGAGCGTGGAGGTATCGAACATGGCCGCAGTCTACCAAGCGCGGCGGTTGGTTGCCCCCGGGGCCGGCGGAACGCAGCGGACCGCGCCGCAGCGCTGCCGGGACGGCGGATAATGGCGCGTTTCCGCTCCCGGTCGTCTCCATGTCCCTGCCTGCGCCGCGCCCTGCCGCCCTGTTCGTCACCGGTACCGACACCGGCATCGGCAAGACCTTCAGCAGCTGTGTACTGCTGCATGCCCTGCGCCGCCACGGCGGCACCGCAGTGGGCATGAAGCCGGTCGCCAGTGGCTGCGAGCGCACGCCCGAGGGCCTGCGCAACGAGGATGCCACGGCCCTGCGGGCCGCCAGCAGGCCGATGCCCGCGTATGACGACCTCAACCCGTTCGCGCTCGAGCAGCCACTGGCCCCGGAGATCGCCGCGGCAGAGGCTGGCGTGCAACTGTCGCTGGCGCCGATCGAGGCCGCCTTCGCGCGCCTGCGCGCCAGCGCGGACACGGTGGTGGTCGAGGGCGTCGGTGGCTGGCTGGCGCCGCTGTCGGCCACGCTGGACCAGAGTGATCTGGTGGACGCGCTGGCGCTGCCGGTGGTGATGGTGGTCGGGCTGCGGCTGGGCTGCCTCAACCATGCGCGGCTGACCGCCGAGGCGATCGCCGCCCGTGGCGCGCGCTGCATCGGCTGGATTGCCAATGAGGTGGACCCGGGCATGGCGCGCCGCGACGAGAACGTCGCACTGCTCACCGCGCGGCTGCCGATGCCGTGCTGGGGGCGCCTGCCGTATGCGCCGGGTGCGGACCCGGCCCGCCTGGCGGACCGGCTGGTGTTCTGAGCGTCAGCTGCCTGCGCGCACCTGCAGCGCGCTGGCGAGCCGGCCGACCGTGGCAATCGCGCCGGCGAAGCGCTCGTCCAGTTCCTGGCAGCACGACAGGCGCAGGCAATGCCGGTAGCGGGCACCGCGCGAGTACACCTGGCCGGGCATGAACACCACGCCCTCGGCCAAGGCCTGCTCGAACAGCTCCCCGGCATCGATCGCGGGGGGCAGCTCCACCCACAGAAGGAACCCACCGGTCGGCTGGGTGGCCGACGTGCCGGGCGGGAAGTGCTGCGCGATCAGGCCACGCACGTGGCTGACCTGGTCGCTGTAGAGCCGACGCAACCCCCGCAGATGATGCTCGTAGTTGCCGGCCTCCAGGAACGCGGCAACCGCGTCCCCGAGCAGGCGTGATTCGGCGCCGGAAGAATGAAACTTCAGCAGCTGGATATCGGCAGCGAAGCGGCCACCGTCGAGCCAGCCGATGCGGTAGTCCGGTGCGAGCGTTTTGGAGAAGCCGCTGCAGACCATGATCCAGCCATCGCGGTCAAAGCTCTTGGCCAACGGCTCCAGGGGCTCCTTGAACTGCAGTTCGGCGTAGACCGCGTCTTCGATCAACGGCACCTGGTAATGGTTCACCAGCTCGGCCAGGCGCTGCTTGTTCGGCACGGGCATGCTGCCGCCGAGTGGATTGTGCACGGTCGGCATGGCCATGATCGCGGCGATGCCGCCGGCGGCGAGCAGCGCTTCCAGTGCCTCCAGATCGAGGCCGTCCCTCGGATGGGTGGGCAGCTCGATCGCGCGCAGGCCCAGGCTGCGCAGCAGCGGGTAGATGTTGAAATACGAGGGCGCTTCGATCGCGACCGCATCGCCGGGTTGGGTCACCACGCGCAGCGCCAGCTGCAGGGCTTCCATCGCGCCATGGGTGAGCACCAGCCGGTCGGTGGTGGTGTGCAGCCCCAGCCGTGGCCCTCGCTGCACGATCTGCGTCAACAGCCGTGCCGCACCGTTGGGACGTGCGTAGGTCTCCACCGTGGTGGCAGCCCGGCGCAGTACCTGCGCGGTGATGCGGGCCAGCTGCGCACCGGGATAGAAGCGCTTGCCGCGCGGCCCGGCGAAGGCCAGGTCGACGATGCCCGGTTGCTGCTGTGCGGCCAGCACGCGCGCCATCATCGCCTGCTGTGCCGGTGCGGTGGGCGGAGACGGCGCCTGCCGCAGCGACTGCGTCGGTTCGGGCAGACGCGGGCTGACCACGAAGCCGGCCTTGGGCCGCGGCAGCACCAGCCCGGCATCCTCCAGCTGCCGATACGCGGCGATCACCGTGTTGAGGCTGAGGCTGCGCTGTGTCGCCAGGCCGCGCAGCGACGGCAGCCGGGTGCCGACCGGCAAGCGCCCACTGCGGATCGCGTCGGCCATTTCATCGGCCAGGGACTGGTAGAGGTTGGTCGCCATCGGCATCTGCATCCACAGGTATCTGTAACCGTGCGGATGCCAGTCATCTGCATCTGTATCCGCCTCGGGACGCAGCCTACCATGGGCGTGACGACTTCCCTCGCGCACGGCAGAGCGGTGTGTGCCGTGCGTCTTTTCTTCTGGTTCGCCGCGTGATCAGCGCGCCGAAATGGAGGTACTCACCAGGCGCGGCTGCTCGCGGTACAGCGCCGGATACTGCTGCTTCAGCGCGGCCACCTTGGGCAGGTCGTTGATCCGGATATACAGCGATTCCGGATGCAGCGTGAGGTAGTTCTGGTGATAGCCCTCGGCGGCGAAGAACGGCTTGCCACCCTCGACCTGGGTCACCACCGGCGCGGCGTAGGTCCTGGCCTGCTGCAGCTGGGCGATGTAGGCGCGGGTGGAATCGCGCTGCGCGGCGTCGTCGGCATAGACCGCCGAGCGGTACTGGGTGCCGCGGTCCGGGCCCTGCCGGTTGAGCTGGGTCGGATCATGCGCCACCGAGAAGAACACCTGCATCAGCTGACCATAGCTGACCTGGGCCGGATCGTAGGTGACCTGTACCGCCTCGGCATGGCCGGTACCACCGCCGCCGACGCGCGGGTAGGTGGCGTTCGCCGCACTGCCGCCGATGTAGCCGGAGAGCGCATTGTCCACGCCCTTGATGTGCTGGAACACGCCCTGCACGCCCCAGAAGCAGCCACCGGCGAAGACCACCTGTGCCCGCTTCACACCGGGTTGGCGCAGGTCCGCCTTGCCGGTGGGTGGCGGCATCGCCACGGCGGTGGTGGCTGCGGCGGCGAGCGCCGGTCGATCCAGACCCAGCACCACGCTGGCGGTGAGTGCCGCGATGGCGACAGCGATGCCGCCTGCAACGAGTTTGTCGACTGCGATCTTCATGCGATGGCTCCTCACCCAAACGTAAAGGCGTAGGCGCGCACGCCCGGATCGAGGAACTCGATCTCGAAGGTGCGCTCCTGCACGGCGCCGGACTGGCGGATCAGCTGATACAGACGGTTTTCATCCACGCGGCCGTCGCCGTCGGCGGAGATGTCTCCACCGGCTGCTGCGCCCGGCGCCTGACCGTCGATGCGCACGCGGAACCGGACCGGCTTGCCGTCCTCGCCCGGCGCCAGCACCAGGTGCAGGTCACGTGCATGGAAGCGGAACGCGACACGACCGCCGCGCGTCTCCAGCCGGGCGTCTTCGTTGCCCACGGTCCAGCGTCCAGCCAAGGCCCACTGGTTGTGTTGAAGCGTGGCAGGCACCGTGTAGTCGGCAGGCTGGTCCTGGCGCTGGCCACCGGGCGAGGCGAAGTTCTCGGCACGCGCATGGCCGAGGTAGGTCTCCGGCGATTTGAGGTTGTCCATGTCGGCCTGGCGCGCCACGCCGTCCAGCGTCATCGCTACCGGAGCATCGTCACCGGGCAGGGTGTTGCCCGCCTCGCGCAGCAGCTGGCGGATGATCTGCTCGGACTGCGCATAGTTGCCCTCGCCGAAGTGATGCGCGCGGATCCGGCCCTGCGCATCGATGAAGTAGTGCGCCGGCCAATACTTGTTGTTGAAGCCGCGCCAGATGGCGAAGTCGTTGTCGATCGCGACCGGGTAGGTGACCTTCAGGTCCTTCACCGCCCGCTGCACATTGGCCAGATTGCGCTCGAAGGCGAACTCCGGCGCATGCACACCGATCACCACCAGGCCGTGATCGCGATAGCGCTCGGCCCACTCACGCACGTAGGGCATCGCGCGCAGGCAGTTGATGCAGGAGTAGGTCCAGAAGTCGACCAGTACCACCTTGCCGCGCAACGCCTGCGCATCCAGCGGCGGGCTGTTGAGCCAGCCGGTCGCACCGGCCAGCGAGGGCAGGGTGCCTTCCACCGGCAGCGGCTGCCCGGGGGCACCGGCGGTACTCATCATCGCCGCACCGGCGGCGGGTTGCTGTGCTGGCAGCACATCGAGCAGGCCCTGTTCCAGCTTGGCGGTGCTGACCGTGGACAGCCGGGTCAGCACGCCGGTATCCCACCCCATCGCGATGGCGACCACCGCCAGCAGCGCCGCGATGCCGAGCCCGCGGCGCACCCACTCGCCCACGCCAAGACGGCGCTTGAGCGCGGCGAACACGCGCCCGCCGATCCAAATTGCCAGCGCCAGCGAGGTGGCCGCGCCCAGTGCATAGGCGAGCAACAGCCCGCTGGTGCCGACACTGGCGCCCTGCAACGCCGCGCCGGTGAGGATCAGGCCGAGGATCGGCCCCGCGCACGGTGCCCACAGCAGGCCGGTGGCGATGCCGATCAGCAGCGAGGTACCCACGCCCCCCCGGCCCGCGTCACTGGCCGCATCGGCCGAGGCGCTCAGCCGCGCCCCCAGCCGCTGGAACGGCGACAGCAGGCGGTCGGCCAGCGCCGGCCACAGCAGCGCCAGCGCGAACACCGCCATCACCACCAGTGCGATCCAGCGCCCGATCTGGTTGGCCTGCGCCACCCATTGGCTGCTCACCGCCGCCAGGCTGGCGACCACGGCGAACATCAACGCCATGCCGATCAGCAGCGGCAGGCCACTGCGCAGGAACGGGCGGTCCGAGCGCGCGAACACGAACGGCAGCACCGGCAGGATGCAGGGGCTGAGGATGGTGAGCACGCCACCGAGGTAGGCCAGCACGAGCAGAAGCATGGAGAGGTCCTTCTATGACGCAGGGGAGTGCGGCGCTCAGGCCGCGACGAAATTCATGGCCACGCCGTTCATGCAGTAGCGCAGGCCAGTGGGGCGCGGGCCGTCATCGAACACGTGGCCGAGATGGCCCCCGCAGCGCCGGCAATGCGCCTCGACACGGACCATGCCCAGGGTGGTGTCGCGGTCTTCGCCGACGGCATCGTGCAGCGGCGCCCAGAAGCTGGGCCAGCCGGTGCCGCTGTCGAACTTGGTGGAAGAGGAGAACAACGGCAGCGCGCAGCCGGCACAGTTGAAGGTGCCCCGCCGATGCTCTTTGTTGAGGGGGCTGCTGAACGGCCGCTCCGTGCTCTGCCGCCGCAGCACGCTGTACTGGGCAGGCGTGAGCTGTTCGCGCCACTGCGCATCGCTGCGCATGACCTCGAACTGGCGCGCAGGCGCGGCGGGAGCTGCCGGGGCGGGCCCGCTGCAGGCGGTCAGTCCGAACAGGCCGGCCGCGGCAGCCATGCCACCCATTCCAAGCACATTGCGACGTGTGTAACGCATGGCCGATCTCCGGGCACGGGGACGATGCGGCCATGCTGCGCCCGGCCCGGTCAACGAATCCTCACGCAGGGTTAAATTTTCCGTGACACATTCAGGTCGCGATCCGTCGACAATGCCGCCATGCCCTCCTGCCGCCCCCTGAGCCGATGAGCAGTGCCAAGCGCGTCCTGATCGTCGAAGACGATGTCCACATCGCCAACCTGCTGCGCATGCACCTGCGCGATGAAGGCTATGAGGTCACCCATGCCGCCACCGGCGACGAGGGCCTGGCCCTGCTGGAGGCGCAGCCGTGGAGCGCGCTGGTGCTGGACCTGATGCTGCCCGGTGTGGACGGCCTGGAGATCTGCAAGCGCGCCCGTGCGATGACGCGCTACACGCCGATCATCATCACCAGTGCGCGCGCCAGTGAAGTGCACCGCATTCTCGGCCTGGAACTGGGCGCAGACGATTACCTGGCCAAGCCCTTCTCGATGCTGGAACTGGTGGCACGCGTGAAAGCGCTGCTGCGCCGGGTGGAAGCGATGGCCCAGAACGCACGCATCGATGCCGGTGAGATCGAGGTGGCCGGGCTGCGCATCGACCCGGTCGCCCGCACGGCGCTGGTGGAGGGACGACCGCTGGAATTGACTCCGCGCGAGTTCGACCTGCTGTACTTCTTCGCCCGTCATCCCGGCCAGGTGTATTCGCGCATGGACCTGCTCAACCAGGTGTGGGGCTACCAGCACGACGGCTACGAGCACACCGTCAACACCCACATCAACCGGCTGCGCAACAAGATCGAGCGCGACGCGGCCAACCCGCAACGCATCCAGACGGTGTGGGGGCGCGGTTACAAACTGGTCGATGCCAACGAGGGCGCAGGCGCATGATCCGGCTCACGCTGTCGCAACGCTTGTCCGCCGTGTTCTTCGCGCTGCTGTTGCTCTGCGGAGGCGCGCTGTTGTGGATCCAGATGCGCAGCACTGCCGTGCATGAGCAGGAAACCGTGCAGCGCCTGTCGCGCGGGCTGGCCGAGCACATCGCGCGCAGTGGTGAGCTGATGGATGGCCGCGGCATGCGCAATGGTGAAGTGCGCGCCCTGTTCGGCAAGCTGATGGCGGTCAACCCGAGCGTGGAGGTGTATCTGCTCGATGACCAGGGCCGCATCCTTGGCCATGACGCGCCGGATGGTCACCTCAAACGCAGCCGTGTCGATCTGGCGCCTGTGCAGGCGCTGCTGCGCGACGAGCCGTTGCCGATCCTCGGCGATGACCCACGCAGTGCGACCGGCCGCAAGGTTTTCAACGCGGCGCCGCTGTGGGTGCAGGGGCATCAGGCGGGTTACATCTACGTGGTGCTGGTCGGCGAGCAGCGCGAAGCGCTCGCCGCCAATATCGCGGCCAACAGTACGCTGCGTACCACGTTGTGGTCGCTGGCGATCGTCGCCGTGGTGGGCCTGCTGGCCGGCCTGGTCGCGTTCCGCTGGGTGACCCGCCCGCTGCGCCAGCTGACCCGGCGCATCCAGTCCTTCGATGTGGATAGTGCCACCCCGGATGCCGCACCGCCCCCGGCGCCGCTGCGCCCCGGCGAGCGCGACGAGCTGGCCATCCTGCAGCATAGCTTCGGCCACATGGCCCAGCGCCTGGGCGAGCAGTGGCAACAGCTGCGCCAGCAGGATCTGCAGCGGCGCGAGCTGGTCGCCAACATCTCCCACGACCTGCGCACGCCGTTGTCGTCGCTGCACGGGTATCTGGAAACGCTGGCACTCAAAGACGCCACGCTCAGTGCCGACGAACGCCAGCGTTACCTGTCCATTGCCCTGTCGCAGAGTCACAAGGTCGGGCGCCTGGCCCAGGCGCTGTTCGAGCTGGCCCGGCTGGAGCACGGCGGGGTGGTGCTCGACCGCCAGGCCTTCTCGCTGCCGGATCTGATCCAGGATGTGTTCCAGAAGTTCGAGCTGGCGGCCGAGTCACGCCGGCAGACGCTCGGGGCCGACATCCCGCCCGGCGTGCCGCCGGTGGTCGCGGATCTGGCGTTGATCGAGCGGGTGCTGACCAACCTGCTGGACAACGCCATCCGCCATACGCCGGAAGGTGGCCGTATCACCGTGACCCTGCGCGCGGCCGAGGGCGAGGTGCAGATCAGCGTGGCCGACACGGGCCCCGGCATCGCCCCCGAACGGCGCGACACCCTGTTCACCGCGATGCCGGCACTGGGCAGCCAACGACCGGACAGCGGCGGGCTGGGCCTGTTGATCGTGCATCGCATCCTGCAGCTGCATGGGCGCGATATCCGCCTGCTGGAGAGTCGCGACGGGGCGCTGTTCGTGTTCTCGCTGCCGGCCACGCGCTGAGCAATGCGCCGGGGGCTCAGGCGTGTGGCAGGAGCACCCGAAAGCGCGCGCCGCCGAGCACCGAGTCGCATACATCTGCACTTCCACCATGTTTGGTGGCGATGATGTGGACCAAGGCCAGTCCCAGTCCGAAGCCGTCGGGGTGTCGCTGCAGCTGCACATAAGGCTGAAAGATACGCTCACGGTCGGCTGGGGCCACGCCAGGTCCGTCGTCATCCACGGCGATGACCACCCCCGATCCGGCGGCATGCAGGCTCACGACCACCTGACTGACTGCGTGACGCCGTGCGTTGCCGATCAGGTTGCCCAACGCCAGCATCAATGCGTCGCGGTTGGCGATCAGCGTGCACCGATGAGAAGGCTGGAAGCTCAGTCTCGCGGCGCTGTCGCCGACAGCAGGAAAGCGCTGTTCGAGCGCCTCGAAAAGCCGCCAGACATCCAGCCGGTGTGTGGTGACATGTCGGCTGCGACCGAACTGCGCGTAAGTCACGCCGGCAGAGGCCAACTGCTCCAGCCGCGCGACATCGGTCTTCAGGCCGTTCAGCAGCGCTGCCCCTTCCGGGTCGTCATCGGCGATCTGCATCATGGCCAGCGCGAAGCGCATCCGCGCCAATGGCGTACGCGTTTCGTGGGCGACCGCCTGGGACAGAATCCGTTGCCCTTCCATCGCGCCATGCAGTTGCGTGGCCATGCTGGACAGCGCCTCACGCAGCGGCCGCACGAGATGGGTGCTGACGGCGGGGGCCGCGACGGCCAGCTCACCCTGCTGGATCGCCAGCGCCATGTGCCCGAGCGCATAGACATCGCGCCACAGGCGATACACCAGGAAGTACAGCGGGAACGCGATGGCGATGATGAAGATGCTGATCATCACTGCGGCATCCACGTGCTCGCTGTCGTACAAGGCAAGATCGGCCTGCTCGGGTTCGGAGAAATCGCCCAGTACCAACACGTCGGCCGAGCCAGGAAGTCGCTGATAGCTGAAGTGCCCGTCTGGAGACAGCACCAGCCCACCCTGGTCCAGATGCTGCAGCGACGGAACATCCAGTACGTGCGGCGCCTTGGCCAGCGACATGACCTTCAGCGGGTAGGCGAACTGCATTTGCAGGTGCCGGGTCAGCTGCGGCCAGTCTGTCTGCGGCGTGTCGGCATAGCGCGCGTGCAGAAGGTGGTGGGTGCCTTGCAGTTGTGTGCGGATCTGCTGTTCTTCTCCCTGCTCGGTGAGTGACGCCCACAGATACAGGCCCGAGGCGATCAGCACCAGGTAGGCCAGCACGAAGCCCAGGCAATAGCGCAGGAACAGGCGGAAGTGACCCCTGTGCTGTGCCGGCGTGCGGTGGGGCTGCACCGTCTTCAGCCCCATCCGGCTCGATTGAACAGATAGCCCTTGCCGCGGATGGTCTTGATCCGGCCGGGTACCTCCGCCAGGTCACCGAGCTTGCGACGCAGTCGTGAGATACGGGCATCGATCGAGCGGTCCAGGCCATCGAAACCGATCCCGCGCAGATCGCGCATCAGATCATCGCGGCTGAGGATCGTGCCTGCGCTGTCAGCCAGGCACAGCAACAGATCGAACTCAGCCGTGGTCAATTCGATCCGCTCACCCTGCAGCGTCACCTCGCGGGTATCGCGTTCGATGCGAAGCCCCCCGAAGCACAGTGTCGGGCGTGTCTGTCGCTGGCTGCTGGCGCGACGCAGGTGCGCGCGTACGCGCGCCAGCAGGACCCGTGGCTCGATCGGCTTGCCGATGTAATCATCCGCGCCCAGCTCCAGCCCGAGCACCTGATCGATATCATCGGTGCGCGCGCTCAACATGCAGATCAGCCCGCTGAAGCGCGGTCGGATCGCGGCACAGACAGCAAAGCCGTCGATACCGGGCAGGGTGACATCCAGCAGCACCACGGCCGGGTCCAGACCGGGAATGCGCTCCACCGCGCTTTCGCCGCTGAGCTGGTGCACCACGTCGTAGCCATGGCGCGAGAGATAGCCGCTGACCAGAGCGCCGAGACGCTCGTCATCCTCCACCACCACGATGTCGACCATCGCTACCCTGCCTTGTCTTCCTGAGCTGGCGCGATCCTAAGGCAGCACGACGGGGCAGCGAGGTGTGCGCTGAACGTGCCCGTCAGACTGTTCATCCAGAGGCAACTTGTGGGGACTGGTGCGGCGAATCTGCGGTGCAACACGTCGGGCGATGTCGTCATCGGGCGGTCTGAAAGTGTGCCCGCGAAGGCACGAAACACGTGTGTGATTGTCGCGTTCAACCCGCTGTCACGAACCGTTACACAGGGTCTAGAACGGTTGCGCGGGTCACACGTGCGCTGCACTGACAGGGCCCCGCCAACAACCCACCGTGTGCACTCCCAACCACGGAGTCATCCATGTACATCAAACGTTCCCTGATTGCCCTCTCGTTGGCCCTGGTCACCACAACGGCCCACGCCTCTCCTGCGGATCGCGAAGGTCTCTACGTGTACGGTGGCCTCGGCAAGACGCACGCCAACGGGAAGGTCCCCGCTGCCGATGCCGCACCGGGGACCAAGCGCAAGCAGCGCAGCTCCGGCACGAGCTACAGCGTCGGTGCCGGGTACCGGTTCAACCCGTTCCTGGCGGCCGAAGGCTCCTTCGACAACACTGTCGGCAACCGCCGCAGCAAGGATCCGGGCACGGCGAATCTCTCCAGCCGTTCGCTCACCCTGGGGGGCTTGGCCCTGATACCGATCGGTGATCACGTGGAGCTGTTCGGCAAGGTGGCCGTCGGCAGCCGCCAGCAGAGTTTCCTGCCGCCCAAGGGCACGGAGATCAAGACGACTCGGCAGCGCAAATTTGCCACCACGCCCAGCGTCGGCGCCAACGTGTATCTGACCGACGCGCTCGCGTTGCGCGCCGAGTACACGATCCCGATGTCGGCCAACAAGAAGGTCCAACAGGCGGCCGGCGTGGAAAAGATGCGCCTCAATAATTGGTACGTGGGTATGTCCTACGCCTTCTGATCGGCAATGCCATCGCCACCCCGGAGCCGCTGCGGTCGGGGGTGGCGTTTCCGCGATCCTGACAGGAGAAACCTCTGCATGAGTGGTATCTGTGGCGTCGTCGTGCGCCCTGGAAAATGTTCCGCTGGCTTGCCGCAACGCTTGGACGCCATGAGTGCGACGTTGCGCCACGGCGGCCGCGCTCCGTCGACCTGGTACGACGAGCGCCACGGCGTGGCGCTGGCGCGATTGCACAGCGTGGGCGGGACCCAACGGTCACCGCAGCGGTCCGCATGTGGGCGCTATGTGCTGTGTCTGGACGGTACGCTGCATACCCGTACGACCCTGCAGCGCGAGTTTGCGACGTCGGCAGGGGCCGCCGAGGAGGATGCGACGCTGCTGCTGCTCTCGATTGCTGCCCGTGGACTGCAGCGCACGTTGAATGAGTGCGACGGGGACTTCGCGCTGGCCGTATGGGATCGCCAGGAGCACGTACTGTGGCTGGCACGCGATCGGGTCGGCGCGCGGCCGCTGTACTACGGCTGGTGCCGCGGCGATCTGCTGTTCGGCATGGGGCTGGCCTCGCTGCACGGCTATCCCGGCTTTCAGGCGCCGATCAATCGCGATGCGCTGACGCTGCTGCTGCGTTTTGGCTACATTCCCGCGCCGCACAGCATCCAGCAGGGCATCTTCAAAGTGGCCGCCGGGTGCGTGGTCCGGCTTACCTTGGCCGTGCGCGAGGCGGGGGCGCTGGCACACAAGGACCACGCGGGTGGTCGCCGCTATTGGGACGCCCGCGAGGAAATGCGCACGGCGATTGAAGCGCGTGCGCACCTGCCGTTGTCCACCCGTGACGATGCGGTGGAGCGGCTGGAACTGGTGCTGCACCAAGCGGTATCGCGGCGGTCGCCACAGGAGGGCACAGCGGCGGCATTCCTGTCCGGGGGGACCGATTCCTCGTTGGTCACCGCCGTCCTGCAGTCGCAGTCCATGCTGCCGGTCGACACCTTCACGGTCGGCTTCGACGATCCGCGCCACGACGAAGCCGACTGGGCAGATCAGGTCGCCGCCCGGCTCGGGACCCGGCACACCCGTCACATCCTCCGGCGTAGCGAGGCAGAAACCCTCGTGGCGGCGCTACCGGACATCTGGTGCGAGCCCTTTGCCGATGCATCGCAGGTGCCGACACTGCTGGCCAGCATGCTGGTCGCCGGCCGCCATCGTGTGGTGATGACAGGCGATGGCGGGGATGAGTTGTTCCATGGACATACCGCTTATCAACGTGCCATCCGCAATGCAGCGTGGAACGAACGTGTGCCTGCGCCGTTGCGGTGCCTGTTGCGGCGATGGCCTGCGGCCGACCCCGAACGGGCGCGATTGGGCGGCTGGCCCGCGCTGCGTTCGGAACTGAGCGCCGATAGCGTGGAGGCGCACTACCTGTTGCGGGTATCGCGTTGGCGCGATCCGGCGCGGGTGGTACTGCAGACAACCGAGCCGGCGACGGTGTTCACCGATCGCGCGCGCTGGCTGGACGCAGGCGAACCGGCCGATCGGGTGCAGTATCTGGACTTCCTGATGGATCTCGGCAACGGCATCCTGACCAAGATCGATCGGGCCGGGGCAGCCCAGGGGCTGGAAACCCGATCGCCGCTACTGGATCCGGCGGTGGCGCGCTTTGCCTGGTCGTTGCCCGGTGGCCTCACGTTCGCCGATGGCGAACACAAGTGGATTCTCAAGCAGCTGCTGTCGCGGCATCTGCCCGAACGGCTGGTGTACCGGCCCAAGATGGGGTTCGGCCCGCCGGTCGCCGCCTGGCTGGCCGGCCCGCTCTTCCCATGGGCCAATGCGCTGCTGGACGAACAACGGCTGTGCCGCGAGGGCCACTTCGATGCAGCGCTGGTCGGGCGGATATGGACGGAGTTCTGTGAGGGCCGGCGCAAGTGGCACACCCACCTGTGGCCGATCCTGATGTTCCAGGCATGGCTGGAGCGCCATCGGTGCGCCATTGCCTAGGCCTGATCGCCGCCCAAAAAAAGACCCGACAGAGGGAGGGTTCTGTCGGGTCTGGGATTGCGTGGGGGGAGGGACCCACGCAAATTCGATGTTGTCCGGCTCAGCCGCGCGTCTTGCCTGCGCTGGGCGTGGCGGCCGCGAACGGCTGCCGGGCGAGTTCGCCGAAGGCTTCGGAGGCCTTCAGCCCCAGGCCGGCCACTTCCTGGCTGGCGCTGGTCCAACGGGCGAGGTTGTCACGTGCCAGTTGCGCGCCTTTGGGCAGCAGCGACTGCAGCGTGCCCGCATCCTGTGACTGCACGATTTCACCGAAGAACCCGCTGGTGGCGGTGATGTTCTTCTCCAGCGTCTTCAACTGCACCCCGAACATGCTTTCGGCATTTTCCAGCGCGAGCCGGTTGGCACGCGTGGCCGTGGCGGCCAGCTGGCGGGTGTAGTCGCTGAAGGAATCGGTGAACGCGGACGCCATGGTCAGGACGGCTCGAGAACGTTGATGCAATGCAGCATACGCCGAAAATATTGCATTGCAACATTCCATCGCCAGTGGTGGCCCGGTTTTAGTTGAACCGGTTTCCAATCAATGGGTTGCGAAGGCTTGCGGGCGATGATGATGGGGTGGGAGCCGACCAACGGTCGGCTCTACCGCGCGCTGCCGGGTCAGCCGCGGTAGCGGCAGCCGGAGGTGCAGGTTTCGTGCACGGTGACTTCGCTCAGCTCGGGCAGGGCCGGCTTGAGTTCCCCCCAGATCCACATCGCCAGGCGCTCGCTGGTCGGGTTCTCCAGGCCGGGGATGTCGTTGAGGTAGTGGTGGTCCAGACGGTCGTAGATCGGCTGGAAAGCGGCTTTGACGTCGCCGAAATCCATGATCCAGCCGGTCTGCTCGCCGGGCTCGCCTTCCACTTTGAGTTCCACCCGGAAGGAGTGGCCGTGCAGGCGCGCGCACTTGTGGCCCGGCGGCACGTTGGGGAGGTGGTGAGCGGCCTCGAGGGTAAAGACTTTGAAGATTTCCATGGCCGCATTGTAGCGGTGGGCTGGGGCTCCAGCAGGGGTCGGGCGTCAATTGTTGCTAACGAAAACATTTCCATCCGGATGAAGAGATGTTAGTTTCTCTTATATCCGTATGAAGAGATGTTATTGGCCGCGGTTCAGCCAGGCATGGACTACTGCGGAACTTGTCGTCCACCACCCCACTGAAGTTCATGCCCAAGCACACTCTTCTTGTAGCGGCGCTGTCCGTCGCTCTGGCAACGCCTTTGACCGCGTTTGCCGACGCCGCCCCCGATGCCGCCGCCGCCGGCGACAGCAAGACCCTTGCCGCCGTGCGGGTCACCGGGTCCAACATCAAGCGCACCGATACCGAGTCGGCCAACCCGGTGCAGGTGATCGAGCGCCAGCAGCTGGAGGAGACCGGCAAGGCCACCGTCGCCGACCTGCTGCGCTCGATCTCGGCCAACACCGGCAACGCCGCCAACGAAACCACCAACAACGGCTGGGCCTCCGGTTCGGCAGGCATCGGCCTGCGCGGCCTGTCGCAGAAGAACACGCTGGTGCTGCTCAACGGCCGGCGCCTGGCCAACTATGGCTTCCCGGCCGGCGGCCTGTCGGACACCTTCGTCAATCTCAACGCGCTGCCGCTGGTTGCGGTGGAGCGCATCGAAGTGCTCAAGGATGGCGCCTCGGCCGTGTACGGTTCGGATGCCGTGGCCGGTGTGGTCAACATCATCACCCGGCAGAATTTCGAAGGTGCCGAACTCGGTGGCAGCCTCGGCACCGCCGACCAGGGCGGACTGGACGAGCAGAACCTGAAGTTCATCGGCGGCATCGGTGATCTGGACACGGACGGCTACAACATCCTGGTCAGCCTGGAAGGCTACAACCGCGAGCGCCTGGACCAGGACCAGCGCGACCTGACCAAGTCCGGCATCTACACCGACAAGCCCGGCGGCCGCTGGAACGGCTGGTCGGCCAAGGGCGCGCGCTATCTGGTCAATGGCACCTCGGTGCCGATGCTCGATGCCAGCGGCAACTGCCCGGACGGCACCACGCTGGTCGCCAGCGCACCGATCGACGGCCTGGCCGGCAACACCTGCGGCTTCAACCAGGCGCCGTACACCACGCTGATCCCCTCGACCAAGCGCTACCAGGCCTACGTCAACGGCACCTTCCGGGTGAACGACAACGTCGAAGCATTCGGCGAAGTGCTCTACAGCGACATCAAGGGTGTCTCCTGGTTCGGCAGCAGCCCGTTCTTCACCCTGGAAAGCGGCCGCTTCGCGCTCAACGCCGATACCGGCCTGGCCGAACCGGTGTCGTCCAATCTGCCCGCCAGCAGCCCGTACAACCCGTATGGTCGCGCGGTGCCGATCGAGTACACCTTCTTCAACCTCGGCGCGACCATCAAGACCAACCGCTCGCAGGCTTACCGCGGCCTGGTCGGGCTGCGCGGCAGCCTGCAGAACTGGGATTGGGAAGTGGGCGCGTTCGGCGCACGCAGCAGCGAGCGCGAGACCGTCTCCGGCGGCTTCGCCAACCGTTATGCACTGGCCGATGCGCTGGCCTCCGGCAGCTACAACCTGCTCAATCCATCGGCGACCTCTCAGGACGTGCTCAACGCGATCAACATCAGCACGCTGCGCCCGGCCGAGTCGGTGCTGCAGGGCGTGGATGCCAAGATCTCCGGGGCGATCGGCCACACCTGGGCCGGTGAGATCGGGTTCGCCGCCGGTGCCGAATGGCGCCGCGAGAAGCTCGACTCCAACAACCCGTGGCAGATCGATGCGGGCCTGCAGATCCGCCCGGCGATTGCCGAGGTGCATGGTGAGCGCAAGGTCACCGCGGCCTATGCCGAAGTGAACGTGCCGCTGGCCGAGCGTCTGGAACTGCAGGCGGCTGCGCGCGCCGATCACTACAGCGATTTCGGCGATGCGTTCTCGCCCAAGCTGAGCCTGCGCTGGCAGCCGTGGGACATCCTGCTGGTACGCGCCGCCGCCTCCAAGGGCTTCCGCGCGCCGTCGCTGTCGGAGAACTCCAACAGCACCAGCATCGCGTACGGCAGCGTGATCGATCCGCGCGACCCGGACGTGCCGGGCTCGCGCCAGAACCCGACCTTCTTCACCGTCGGCAACAACGATCTCAAGCCGGAGCGTACCAAGAGCTTCAATGCCGGCATCGTGCTCTCGCCGTGGTCCAACACCAGCCTGAGCGTGGATTACTACCGCATCGAGCTGGAAAACCTGGTGGGCACCAACAACACCCAGACCCTGGTCACCGACAACGTGCCGGGTGCGGTCAGCCGCGATGAGCGCGGCAAGCTGCTGGCGGTGTTCAACCGCTACCAGAACCTGAGCGAGCTGAAGACCTCCGGTTTCGATGTCGAGCTGCGTCAGCGCTTCCCGACCGCGCGTGCCGGCGACTTCGGCCTGAGCACCGCCTTCACCCACGTGCGCGACTACAGCCGCCCGACCGTGGTCGGTGGTCCGCTGGTGGATTACGCCGGCAGCAACCTCGGCGCCACCCTGCCCAAGAACAAGGCCACCACCACCTTCGATTGGAGCTACGGCGACTTCCGCACCGCGCTGACCTGGTACTACACCAGTGGTTACGACCAGAAGGCCAGCGCCGCGGCCACTGCCGTGCAGGATCGGGTGGATGCGTACAACCAGTTCGATCTGTACCTGGGCTACACCGGTATCGACAAGCTGACCCTGTACGCGAAGATCCAGAATCTGGCCGATGAGGAGCCGCCGTACGACGCCTCCTTCCCGGGCATCCGCGCGCCGTACGACTTCAGTCAGTACGACCTGCGCGGTCGCTACTTCACGGTCGGCTTCGACTACCGCTTCTGACCTCATCCAGCGCACCGGAGCGTGCGTATCCACAGGGCCGGAAGGAACCGGCCCGTCTTTCGGGGAATCGCTGTGTCTTTGCAACGTCGTCTGCTGTCTCCCATCGCCTGGTTGGCGCTGGTGCTGTCTGTGTTCGCTGCGCCTGCGTCCGCGCAGAGCGCGTACTTCTTCCCGGGCAGTGGTGATTTTGATCCGGCCGTGCCCACGCCCCAGCAGTTTCTCGGCTATGAGATCGGCAGCCGTTACACGCGGCACGATCAGCTGGTGGCCTACTTCAACGAACTGGCCAGGCACTCGGACAAGATCAAGGTGGAAGAGATCGGCCGCAGCTACGAGGGCCGCCCGCTGCTGATCGCCACGGTGACCTCGGCGCAGAACCTGCAGAACCTGGATACGCTGCGCCGCCAGCACGTCACCCTGGCCGATCCGGCGCAGCCGCTCTCGGCCGCCGGCAACAGCCCGGTGGTGGTGTGGCTGGGTTACAGCGTGCACGGCAATGAAACCTCCAGCGGTGAAGCGGCGATGCTGACCGCCTACTACCTGGTCGCCAACCGCAGCGCGGAGACGGCGCAGTGGCTGCAGCAGGCGGTGGTGCTGTTCGATCCGGCGCAGAACCCGGATGGGCGCGACCGCGCGGCAAGCTGGCACAACGCCTATGCCTCCTCGCCTGCCTCGGCCGATCCGGCCGACAAGGAACATGTCGAACCGTTCCCGCAGGGCCGCACCAATCACTACTTCACCGATCTCAACCGCGACTGGCTGGCGCTGACCCAGCAGGACACGCGGCCGAAGATCGCCTATTTCCACCAGTGGTATCCCAACGTCCAGATCGATTTCCACGAGATGGGCAAGGACAGCACCTATTACTTCGAACCGTCACCGGCGAGCATGCACAGCCCGCTGATTCCGGCGGCGTCGTATGACTTCAACAAGACCCTGGCCAAGTACCACGCCCAATCGCTGGATGCACTGGGCTCGCTGTATTACACCGGGGAGAACTTCGACAACTTCTCGCCGGTGTATGGCTCGACCTACCCGGACTTCCACGGTGCGGTCGGCGTGACCGTGGAGCAGGCCAGCTCGCGCGGCCGCGTGCAGGAATCGGTCAACGGCCTGCTGACCTTCGGCTTCACCATCCGCAACCAGGTGGCGACCGGACTGGGCACGGTGCGCGGCGCAGTGACCGAACGCGACGGGCTGCTGAAGCTGCAGAAGGACTTCTTCCAGTCCGCGCTGAAGCAGGCCAACCAGCAGCCGGTGAAGTCCTTCGTGTTCGGCGACGCGGCCGACCCGGGCCTGACCCAGCGGCTGCTGGATCTGCTGCTGCAACACCAGATCACGGTGCAGGCGTTGAGCGCCCCGATCACCGTGGATGGGCTGCGCTTCGAGCCGGGCAGCGCGTACGTCGTCCAGGCCGCGCAGCCGCAGTTCCGCCTCGTGCATTCGATCTTCGCCGACACCCCGCCGATCAAGGGCGATGTGTTCTACGGCAGCACCTCCTATGCGATCGCGCCGGCCTACGGTATCGCCTTCGCCGCAAGCCGCAGCCGGATTGCCGGTGGCGAGCGCGTGGCCAGCGTACCGGCCGCCAACGGTGGCGTGGTTGGCGGCCAGGCGGGCTACGCCTACGTATTCGATTGGCGCGATTACAACGCCAGCCGCGCGCTGTATGCGCTGCAGGCCAAGGGCGTGGTGACCCGCGCAGCCTTCCAGCCGTTCACCGCGGCCACCGCGCAGGGCGAGCAGTCATTCGGCTATGGCAGCGTGGTGGTGCCGGTCGCGGGCCAGCCGCTGGCCGGTGCCGAGCTGCTTGCCGCGGTCGATGCGGTCGCACGCAGCAGTGGCGTGCACATCCTGGCGCTGTCCAGCGGGCAGAGCCGCGGTGGCATCGATCTGGGCAGTGACAGCGTCAAGGCACTGCGCAAGCCGGCGGTGGCGCTGGTGATGGGCGAGGGCGTCAGCGCCACCGAGATCGGCTCGGCGTGGTTCCTGCTGGATCAGCACCTGCAGTTGCCGGCCAGCAAGATCGACCCGGCCCAGTTGGGCAAGATCACCTTGGACCGCTACACCACCATTGTCCTGGCCGGCGGTACCTATGCCGGCGTGGACGCCACCGCCGTGGCGGCGCTCAAGCGCTGGATCAATGCCGGTGGCTCGCTGATCACCTACGGCACGGCCGCGCGCTGGGCGATCGAGCAGAAGCTCAGCGACGAAGTGCTGGGGCCGGAGGAGAAGGCGCCGGACGCAGCGCGGCGCGCGTTCGGTGACCAGCGCGACATCGCGGCGATCGAGCGGGTGAGCGGCAACATCCTCAGCGCGGACGTGGACAACACCCATCCGCTGGGCTTCGGCGTACCGCGTCGGCAGCTGGCGGTGAACAAGGAAAACGGCCTGAGCTTCCAGCCCAGCCGCAACCCGTTCTCTACCGTGGTGCGCATCGACGAGGCGCCGAAGGTCAACGGGTACCTTTCCGAGCGAAACCGCAGCCGCTTCGCCGGTGCCGCGTGGCTGGTGGTCTCGCCGCAGGGGCAGGGCAATGTGGTGCTGTTCGCCGATGATCCGGCGCACCGCAAGTACTGGCATGGCACCGAGCGCCTGCTGTTGAACGCGATCTTCTTCGGCAACCAGCTCAACCCGACCAAGCCGCGCGGCTGACACGCCCACGGGTAGTGCCGGCCGCCGGCCGGCTCCCGACCCCCCCACGCACACAGCCGACTCCCCGTCGGCTGTGTTCATTCCGCCCCATCACAGCCCCTGTGAAAATTCCGTATTGCGAATCATTCGCAATAAGAATAGGATGGCGCCCGCTCACGCTGGACATGAGCGTCACCGGTACCGTCGCGCCGATCCACGCCAACCCCTCCCGGGTTGCGCATCCGCGTCCTCGAACCGTCACCGTCCTTTCTCCAGGGGAACCACCATGAAGATCGTCCCGCTCACCGCTGCCCTGATGGCCCTGGTGCTGGCCCCGGCCGTCCTCGCGCAGCCGGCCAGCAAGACCGCCACCGCCTCGCCGACCGCCGCCGCCTTCCTCGCACAGTTCGCCACCAACGGCACCGACAGCGTCAGCTGGGCCCAGTTCGAGGCCTTCCGCAAACAGCGTTATGCCCAGACCGACCGCAACCGCGACGGTCATGTCGACGAACAGGAATACGTCGACGAGTACCTGCAGCGCTTCGACGTGCGTCTGGCCGACGCACGCGCCGGCCACCTGCGCCAGACCGACACCCGCTTCAAAGCGTTGGACCGCGACAACAACGGCGCGATCAGCCGTGCCGAGTACGATGCCGCCGGCGAACGTACCTGGGCCAGCTACGAAACATCCCAGAACGCCACGCAGGAGACGGCCGCGGCGTCTTCGCGCGATCCCTTGAAGATGCCGACCTCGCATACCGCCAACGGCATGCTGGAGCTGTACGACCGCAACAAGGACGGCGCGGTCGATCGCGCAGAGTTCGATGCAGTGCGTGCAGCGAGCTTCGCCGCCACCGATACCGACGGCGACGGCACGCTGTCGCTGGCCGAGTACACCGCCGAGTTTGACGGCCGCCTGGACCACCAGCGCCAGCGTGTCCGTGCCGATGCCGAGCGCCAGGCCCGCGTGCGCTTCGCCTCGCTGGACAAGGACGCCGATGGCCGCATGATGTTCGCCGAGTACCAGCTCTCGGGCAAGCGCATGTTCGACCGTGCCGACAGCAACGGTGATGGCGTCGTCGATGCGCGCGATCCGGAGCCGGTCGCCGGCGCGCACTCGGCCAACGGCAACCGCTAGCGGCCCGGACGTGCCGTGCACGTCCCACGTATCAGCCAACGATGATTCCGGCGCGCGATTCCCCGCGCGTCCTTGTGCCTCCCAGCCCCGCTCGATCCACTGATCGCCGCAGCCAGGAACGGCCCGCCGCCAACCGCGGCGTTCACGCCATTCCCTACCTCTCCTGCGGAGCTTGATCATGAAGTCGTCCCTCACCCTGCTGGCCATGGCGGTTGCCGCCGGCCTGTCCGTCACCGTGCACGCTGAAACCGTCAACGATGCCAGCACGCTCGATACCGTGCGTGTGCAGGCTGAGCGCGCCAAGAAAACGCGCTCGGCCAACCAGAACGTCACCGTGCTCACTTCGGCCGATCTCGACAGCGAGATGGCCAATACGATGGAAGAGGCGATCCGCTACATCCCCGGTGTCAGCATCGTGGACATGGGCCGTTTCGGCGATAACGGCTTCAACATCCGTGGTCTGGAAAGCGACCGCGTGGCGATCACCGTCGATGGCCTGAGCCTGGGCGAATCGGTGGAAACCGCGCGTTCCTATGAGTTCTTCCGCGGTGGCCGCGGCGATGTGGACATCGATACGCTCAAGAGCCTGGCCGTGATCAAGGGCGCCGATTCGATCAGCGCCGGCAGCGGCGCACTGGGCGGCGCGGTGGTGTTCACCACCAAGGACCCGGCCGACTATCTCAAGGCGAGCGGCAACGATACCCACCTTGGATTCAAGGCGGGGTACTCCGGCGCCAACGACGAAACCATGGGCACGCTGACCGTCGCCAACCGCACCGGCTTCGTCGAATCGATGCTGGTCTACACCCGTCGCGAAGGCCATGAATCCGAGTCGTGGTACGACACCACGAACGATCGCATCGGGGTCGGTCGCCGTACCCCCGATCCGGTCGACAGCACCCGCGACAACCTGCTCGGCAAGCTCGACCTGCAGCTCGACGACGCCAATACTCTGGGCTTTCTGTACGAGCGTGGCCGCGCCACCAACGACGTGGACAACCTGTCGCGTGTCTATGCACCGGGTTACCTGTCGCGCAAAGGCCATGACACCAACGACCGTGACCGCTACGGGGTGAACTACCAGTGGCGGGCCGACAACGCGCTGTTCGATACCCTGGATGCGCAGGTGGACCGGCAGGTCACCGACAGCCGTGGCATCACCACCATCGTGGCCGGCAGCGGCTGCCCGGGCGGCGCCACGCCGTGCCTGCGCAGCGAGAACCGCTCCACCAAGCAGACCCTGGACCGTGCCGCGGCCGATTTCAGCAAGGTGTTTGCCACCGCAGGCGCACGCCACGACGTGGTCTACGGCCTGGCCTGGCAGCAGCGCGACATTGATTTCACTGCCGTCGACACGCGCTGGAATGCCGCTGGTGCCGTGGCCTCGGTGGAGATCGACCCGCGCCAGGTGCCCAAGACCGACGTCACCGCCTGGAACCTGTACCTGCGCGACAGCGTGCAGCTGCTCGACGAACGCCTGACCCTCAGCGCGGGAGCGCGCTACGACCGTTACGATTACGCGCCGCAGGTGGATGCCACCTTCGTGGACCGCACCGGCACCGTGCGTGATGTGAGCTTCGCCTCGCCGAGCTGGCAGCTGGGCGCGGAATACCGCTTCCTGCCCGATCACGCGCTGTGGGCCCAGGTGGGTCGTGGCTTCCGTGCGCCCACTGTGGCGGACATGTACTCGCCGACCAGCGCCACCCAGGTGATCAACGCGCAGAACGGCCAGCCGCTGCTGCTCAACGACACCGTGTCCAATCCGGACCTGGAGGCGGAAAAGAGCCTGAACCTCGAGTTCGGCTACCGCTGGAGCACGGACCGCGCGCAGCTGGGCCTGTCGGTGTTCCGCGACCGCTACGAGAACTTCATCGAGTACACCAACCTGGTCCAGTCGCTACCAGGTGGTTTCCGCACGACTGCGACCGGTCCGGTGCTGTACTCGCGCAACTACACGATGCCGACCAACGCGGGCGAAGTGACGGTCAAGGGCGCGGAGCTCGAGGGCCGCTGGCAGATCAGTGATGCGTGGTCCTCGCGACTGGCCGCGTCCTACGCCAAAGGCGAGAAGCGCAATGGCGATCCGCTGGAGAGCATCGTGCCGGCCAGCGCCCTGCTCGGCGTGCGCTATGCCCCCTCGCCGGTGTGGAACCTCACCGCCAGCGTGACCCATGCCGTGGCCAAGAAGACCAAGGACGCCTACACCACCGACGCCACCGGCAAGGTCACCACGCCGGCCTTCGTCGACAAGGCCGATGGCTACACCGTGCTGGATCTGTATGGCACCTGGAACGTCACCCCGCAGTGGAAGCTCAGCGCTGGCCTCTACAACCTGACCAACGAGACGTACTACCTCTGGCAGCGCGTGCGCAACGTCAACAAGGGCAGCAACACGCTGTACGGCTACGTCAACGATGAGGGCATCGGCCGCTACAGCGAGCCGGGCCGCAATGCACGGATCACGGTGGCCTACAGCTTCTGAGTCGGGGCGCCGAGCCACAGCCGTACAGGCGCCAACGGCCGGGCCGGTAGTGCCGGCCGCTGGCCGGCGCCAGACAAACAAAAAAAGGGCGACGCAGATGCGTCGCCCTTTCTACGTTTCAGCGATGCCCGAAGGAATCAGCTGGCGCGACCGCCACCGCCACCCTGGCTGCGGCCACCGCCGGCATTGCCACCGCCACGGCGCTGGCCCTGCGGCTGGCCACCGCGCGGTGCACCGCGGCCGGCGCCATCACGCTGACCGCCACCGGCCTTCTTCGGGCCGGCATGGGCGTGGCGCGGGGCCTCGGCGTGCGGGCGACGTGCATGCTTGCGCGGCGAGCGATCGCCACCCGGCAGTTCGGCCTTGCCCGGCGCGCTGTTGCCCCAGCGGATCGGGGTCTGCGGCTCGAAGCCCGGCACGTCGCGGATGTCCATGTCCTTGTCGAGCAGGCGCACGATCTGGCGCAGCAGCTTGGCTTCGTCCTGCGCCACCAGCGAGATCGCCTGGCCGGTCGAGCCGTTACGACCGGTACGGCCGATGCGGTGCACGTAATCCTCGGCCACCATCGGCAGGTCATAGTTGATGACCTTCGGCAGCTCGTTGATGTCGATGCCGCGCGCGGCGATATCGGTGGCCACCAGCACGGTCACGCGGCCGGCCTTGAAATCACCCAGCGCACGCAGGCGCTGGCCCTGGCTCTTGTTGCCGTGGATCGCCGCGGTCTTGATGCCGGACTTGTCCAGGAACATGGCCAGCTTGTCGCAGCCGTGCTTGGTTCGGCCGAACACCAGGGTCTGCTCACGGCTGTCCTGGGCCAGCAGGTGCAGCAGCAGCTCGCGCTTGCGCGGGCCATCGACCGGGTGCACGCGGTGGCTGATGTTCTCGGCAACGGTGTTCTTCGGCGTGACCTGGATCTGCTCCGGGTTGCGCATGAACTCCAGCGCCAGCTGCTTGATGCTCTCTTCGAAGGTCGCCGAGAACAGCAGGGTCTGGCGGTTCTGGCGCGGCAGCTTGGCGAGGATCTTCTTGATCGACGGCAGGAAGCCCATGTCGAGCATGCGGTCGGCTTCGTCCAGCACCAGGATTTCGATGCCGGAAAGGTCGACGCTGCGGCGCTCGATGTGATCGATCAGGCGGCCCGGGCAGGCGACCAGCAGGTCCACGCCACGGCGCAGCACGTCGAACTGGTTGCCCATGCCGACGCCGCCGTAGATGCAGGCGCTCGGGATGCGCAGGTACTTGCTGTAGCCGCGCAGGCTGTCATGCACCTGGGTGGCCAGCTCGCGGGTCGGGGTCAGCACCAGCGCACGCGGGCGGCGCGGGCCATCGACGGCCTGCGGGTTGGTGCCCAGGTGCTGCAGCAGCGGCAGGCCGAACGCGGCGGTCTTGCCGGTACCGGTCTGTGCGCCGGCCAGCAGGTCGCGGCCTTCCAGGGCGAGCGGGATGGCCTGCTCCTGGATCGGGGTGGGGGTTTCGTAGCCCTGCTCGGCCAACGCGCGCAGCAGGAACGGGGCAAGGCCCAAGGATTCAAAAGACATCGGGTGGAAGCTCCAAAGACAAAGTAACGCCAGGCCGAATGGCCGGACGCGAGGCAGATCAATGTGATCGGCTGACTCGGAGCGTTCCCGTAAACCGCGCTGCGAGAATTGGGTGCAGTCGACGCGGTGCGCAGACTGGAATGCATGACGAATGGCGTCGGAGTGGGGGCGGGCGACGGATCGTTTGATCCATATCGCCGGCGATCCCGAAGGGAAACGGACGGCCGCTGCAGACCCGGATAGTCTAACGGATGTTTGAGACCCATACCAAACCCCCCTGTTCAGCTTGGGAGGAGGGGGGCGGAACGGTAGAGCCACGCCATGCGTGGCTGCTCCTGCGCGTAGGCAATGCATTACGGTAAGGCGATGCGGCGGTGCAGCTGGTAGGCCCGTCAACCATTTGATTACACTTGAAACCTATTTTCGCGATCCCGGATACCCACCCATGAAGCTTGGTTCTTTGAAGGAAGGCGGCCGCGACGGCACCCTGATCGTGGTCTCGCGCGATCTGCGCCAGGGCGTGCGCGCCACCGGCATCGCCACGACCCTGCAGCAGGCCCTGGAAGACTGGAGCCACCTGGCGCCGCGACTGAACGCCCTGTACGAATCGCTGAACGACGGCGACGCCGACGGCGTGTTCGATATCGACCTGCAGGCGCTGGCCGCCCCGCTGCCGCGTTCCTACGAGTTCGTCGACGGCAGCGCCTACCTGCCGCACGTGGCCCGCGTGCGCCGCGCCCGTGGCGCCGAGGTGCCGGAAAGCTTCTACACCGATCCACTGATGTACCAGGCCACCAGTGCCGGCTTTTATGGCCCGCGCGATGCGGTCAAGGTGGTCAGCGAGGAATACGGGATCGACCTGGAAGCCGAGCTGGTGGTGATCACCGACGACGTGCCGATGGCGGTGACGCCCGAGCAGGCCGCCGGCCATATCCAGCTGATCGGCCTGGTCAACGATGTCTCGCTGCGCAACCTGATCCCGGGCGAGCTGGCCAAGGGCTTCGGCTTCCTGCAGTCCAAGCCGCGCTCGGCGTTGTCGCCGGTGTTCGTCACCCCCGATGAACTCGGCGAGGCGTGGCAGGACAGCAAGGTCCACCTGCCGCTGGTCACCCACATCAATGGCACCTGGTTTGGCGCGCCGGAAGCGGGCGTGGACATGCAGTTCAACTTCGCCCAGCTGGTCGCGCACGCGGCCAAGACCCGCCCGCTGGGCGCCGGTGCGATCGTCGGCTCGGGCACCATCGCCAACGAAGACACCAGCAAGGGCGCCTCCTGCTTCGCCGAACAGCGCACCGTGGAAACCCTGCGCGACGGCAAGCCGAGCACGCCCTTCATGTCCTTCGGCGACGTGGTGCGGATCGAGATGTTCGATGCGGCCGGCGACAGCATCTTCGGTGCGATCGAGCAGCGCATCGAGCAGGCGGCCAAGCCCTGAGCGCCGCGGCGGGGACCGTCATGGAACCGATCGAACTCTTCAGTTACTGGCGGTCCAGCGCGGCCTACCGCGTGCGTATCGGGCTGAACCTCAAGGGCCTTCCGCACCGGATCACCCCGGTGCACCTGGTCCGCGAGGGCGGTGAGCAGCACAGCGCGGCCTATGCCGCGCTCAACCCGCAGGAACTGGTGCCGACCCTGCGCCATGGCGATCGGGTCCTGCAGCAGTCGATGGCGATCCTGGAGTACCTCGACGAGGTGTTCCCGGCCACGCCGTTGCTGCCCAGCGACGCCGAGGGCAGGGCGCGCGTGCGTGCGCTGGCCCAACTGGTGGCCTGCGACCTCCACCCGCTCAACAACCTGCGGGTGATGCAGTATCTGGAGCGCACGCTGCAGGCAAGCGCCGAGGCGCGCACGGCGTGGACGCTGCACTGGATGGCGGAGGGCTTGGCGGCGATGGAAACGCTGCTGGCCGATCATCTGGCGACGGGTACGTTCTGCCATGGCGACCAGCCCGGGCTGGCCGATGCCTGCCTGGTGCCGCAGCTGTACAACGCGCACCGGTTCGGCCTGGCGCTGGCGCCGTACCCGACCCTGCAGCGGATCGAGGCGGCGTGCCTGGCGCTGCCGGCCTTCGACGCGGCCCGGCCCGAGCATCAGATCGACGCAGGGTGACGGGTAGGCATCGACCGTTGGTCGATGCGCCTGGCCCATTGCCCCCGCCCAACGGTGGGGGCTTAGCCGTCAGAACCCGTGGGTGATCGACGCCGGTGCGCTGTTGGCCGAGAAATCCGCGTACGGATCGTGCTCGCCGCTGCCGCCTTCGGACAGCCGGAACTTCAACGCCAGGCCATCGCGCGAATCGGCCGCGCGCAGCGCTTCCTCCTGCTCGATGATGCCGTTCTTGGCCATCCGGAACAGGCACTGGTCGAAGCTCTCCATGCCTTCTTCCAGCGAGGCTTCCATCGCCGCCTTGATCTCGTGCACCTGGCCGCGGCGCAGCAGGTCGCGGATCATCGGCGTATTGATCAGCACTTCGGTGGCCGGCAGGCGGCGCCCGTCCTTGCCCTTGACCAGGCGCTGGGAGACCACCGCGCGCAGGTTCAGCGAGAGGTTCATCAGCACGTTGCGATGTGCGCTCTCAGGGAAGAAGTTGAGGATGCGCTCGATGGTCTGGTCGGCGTTGTTGGAGTGCAGGGTGGCCAGGCACAGGTGCCCGGTTTCGGCGAAGGCGATGGCCGCTTCCATCGTTTCCGCATCCAGGATTTCGCCGATCAGGATGACATCGGGCGCTTCGCGCATCGCGTTCTTCAACGCGTCGTGGAAGGTGTGCGTGTCCAGCCCGACCTCGCGCTGGTTCACGATCGACATCTTGTGCTTGTGCAGGTACTCGATCGGGTCCTCGATGGTGAGGATGTGCCCGGTCGTGGTGCTGTTGCGGTGGTCGATCATCGAGGCCAGCGAGGTGGACTTGCCCGAGCCGGTCGAGCCGACCACCAGCACCAGCCCGCGTGGCGTCATGATGACGTCCTTGAGCACCTGCGGCAGGTTGAGCTCTTCGATGCTGGGGATCTTGCTGCGGATCGCACGGATCACCATGCCGACCTCACCGCGCTGCTTGAACACGTTGACGCGGAAGCGCCCGGCATCGGGCAGGGCAATGGCCATGTTGAGCTCGAGCTCGCGCTCGAACTGCGGGGCCTGGCCTTCATCCATCAACGAGTAGGCGATCTTCTTGACCATCCCGGGCGGCAGCCCGGTATTGCCCAGCGGATAGAGTTTCCCCTCGATCTTGATGTATACCGGTGCTCCGGTCGTCAAGAACATGTCCGACGCGTTCTTTTCGGTCATCAGCTTCAGGAAATAGCCGATATCCATGCGAAATGTTTCCCCAACAATCAGCGGCTTGCCATTGCAAGCGCACCGCAGGCTTCCGACAATGGCCGTGCACACAACTTCTGGCGACGGCACCCCCAATGAAACCTAGCTTCGCACAAATACGACGGGCCCTGTATGTGACGGTGTGCGCATTCGCGCTCTCTGGTGCCGCACAAGCGCAGGATGGCGCCCTGGAGCTGATGCAGGCCCAGCAGGCGGTCGACAAGGCCACCCAGGCCGATGCCGACCAGTACGCCCCGGACCTGATCGCCGTGGCCCGCCAGGGTCTGGAGCAGGCCCAGCGTGCCGCTGGCGACCGCCGCGAGCGCAAGAACGCGCCGATACTGGCCGTTCGCGCCACGGTCGATGCCGACCTGGCCCGCGCCCGCAGCGAAGAAGCCACCGCCACCGCGCAGCTGCAGCTGCGCCGCAATGAAGTCAGCCAGCTGCAGCGCCAGTTGGCCACCGGGGAAGACCGCTGATGATGTCCACCAAGATGCGCATGCCCTGCCTGCTGCTGGCCGCCAGCCTCAGCCTGCCGCTGATGGTCCAGGCCGCCGATGACCCGGCCGTGGCCCAGCTGACCCAGCGTCTGATGGCGATCCAGTCCAACCCGGATGCGGCCCAGCTGGCCGCCTTCGAGCGCTTGCAGGCCCAGCAGGCCGTGGCCGATCTGGCCAAGGCCAAGCGCCGCGACCAGGACCAGGCCCGTTACCTGGCCGAGCGCCGGGTCGAGATCGCCGAGACCAGTGTCCGTGCCGCGCTGGCCCAGCGTGAGGTGGATCAGCTTGAACGTACCCGCAGCGAGCTGCTGATCGAAGCCAGCCGCCGCGATGCCCAGCGTGCCCGCCAGGAAGCCGAGCGCCTGCGCGTGCAGGCCCAGATCCAGGCCGAGGAAAGCGAGCGGCTGCGCCAGGCGGCCGAGCAGGAAGCGCTGGCCCGCCAGGATGCCGAAACCGCGCTGACCAGCGTGGCTGGCAAGCAGACCGCGCGACTGAGCGCCGCCCAGCAGAACGCGGCCAAGCTGGCCCGTGAGGAAGCCGAGCTGGTGGCGGGCAGCAAGCTGCCGGGCTCCAAGTTCGACAGCCGCGGCGAAGTGTTCACCTTCAACGGCGATGCTTTCGCGGCGGGCAAGGGCAGCCTGTCCGGCGGTGCCAAGGGCCAGGCCAAGGCTTTGGCCGAGTATCTGAACATCGGCAAGAAGGGCAGGGTCCGGATCGAGGCGTACGACGCCGCGGCCGGTGTCGGCCAGCAGCGCGCCGAGGCCCTGCGCGATGCGCTCGTGGCGGCTGGTGTCAGTGCCAGCCGGCTGCAGGTCAGCGGCAAGAAGGCCGCCGCGACCAAGGCCCGCTCGGCCGAGGTCATCATCACGCCCTGATGCCGGACCGGTGCTGCGTCATGCGCGGGGGTCATGACGCAACTGGTTGTTTTTGTTTAATTTTCGTTGTTCTGCGCGTTCAGCCTGAACCCCGCTTAGGCGGGGTCGACGATATCGTTTGAAAGGGTTGAACCGGCCCCGAAGCAAGCGTAGGGTCAGTTGTCCGGGTCGCCTTCCGCGTCCCGGACGATAGGAGGGCCGGCAATGCACCAGCGCCACGAATCACAGCAGTCCGAGGTCCAGTCTCTACTGGCCGCCGCTGCGGGTTCGCAGGTCAGGGTTGTCCGGCACTCCGCCCCAAGCAGCGCCCCGTGCCGTCAGGCCGGGGCGTTCTTGTTTCTGCAGAAGCGATAGGAGGTTCATCATGTTTGAAGGTCAGCCCCAGAGCGATATCGACGCACGGCGCAAGCAGGATCCTGAATTCAAGGCGCTCTACGAACGGCACCAGAAGTTGAACAAGAAGTGCATGGATGCCGAGCTGGGTGTGCTTCCGATAGACAGCCTCACCCTGGGACAGATGAAGCGTGAAAAGCTGCTGGCCAAGCAGAAACTGGAACGGATGTACGCCTCCCCCGTGCACTGACCCCCCTTGCTGCCCTACGTCGCGGGCGGTTCCGGTCTCCTCGTCGACCGGTGCCGTCCGCGCCGCTTGATGAACGCGGCAACCTGACTTTCGCCGCCAACCGTCGGATAATCACCGGTCCGGCCGCATTGCGGCGCGAATCGATGTGATCCGATGGCAATCCACTCCTCCGTACTCGAACTCATTGGCCAGACCCCGATCGTCAAGGCCCAGCGCCTGGATACCGGTGTCTGCGAGCTTTACCTGAAGCTCGAGAGTGCCAATCCCGGAGGATCGATCAAGGACCGCATCGGCCTGTCGATGATCGAAGCCGCCGAGCAGCGTGGCGACCTCAAGCCGGGCGCGACCCTGGTCGAGGGCACCGCCGGCAACACCGGCCTGGGCCTGGCGCTGGTCGCCCAGCAGAAGGGCTACAAGCTGATCCTGGTCGTGCCGGACAAGATGAGCCGCGAGAAGATCTTCAACCTCAAGGCGATGGGCGCCGAAGTGCGCCTGACCCGTTCGGATGTGGCCAAGGGGCACCCCGAGTACTACCAGGACATGGCCAAGCGCGTGGCCGAGGAAACCCCCGGCGCGTACTTCATCAACCAGTTCGGCAATCCGGACAACCCGGCCGCGCATGAGTTCGGCACCGGCCCGGAAATCCTGGCGCAGATGGACGGCGACCTGGACGCGATCGTGTTCGGCTGTGGCAGCTCCGGCACCATGACCGGCCTGTCGCGCGCCTTCTCCACCCTCTCGCCGAAGACCGAACTGGTCCTGGCCGACCCGGTCGGCTCGATCCTCGCCGAGTACATCAATGACGGCGTGCTCAACGACAAGTCGGGCAGCTGGCTGGTGGAAGGCATCGGCGAGGACTTCCTGCCCTCGATCGCCGATTTCAGCCGCGTCACCAAGGCCTACGCGATCAGCGATGCCGAGAGCTTCCATACCGCGCGCGAGCTGCTGGGCAAGGAAGGCATCCTCGGCGGCTCGTCCACCGGCACCCTGCTGGCCGCGGCGCTGAAGTACTGCAAAGAGCAGACCACCCCGAAGAAGGTGCTGGTGCTGGTCTGCGACACCGGCAACAAGTACCTGTCCAAGATGTACAACGACTACTGGATGCTGGACAACGGCTTCCTGGAGCGCCCGCAGTCCGGCGACCTGCGCGACCTGATCCTGCGCCCGTACGGCCAGCGTGACACCGTGGTGATCGGCCCGAACGACCTGCTGACCACCGCCTACCAGCGCATGAAGCTGTATGACGTGTCGCAGCTGCCGGTGATGGACGGCGACCAGCTGGTCGGCATCGTGGATGAAAGCGACGTCCTGCTGCATGTGTACGGCGACGAAGCCCGCTTCCGCGACCCGGTCGCCACCGCGATGGTCAGCAAGCTGGACCGCCTGGACGTGAAATCCCCGATCGAGGCCCTGCTGCCGGTGTTCGACCGTGGCCAGGTCGCCATCGTCATGGATGGCGCCAACTTCCTCGGCCTGATCACCCGCATCGACCTGCTGAACTACCTGCGCCGGCGCGTACAGTAAGCGTCTGTGTCGCAATGAACCCATGTTTATCCGCGTCAACGGCCGATTAAGCCACCGCTGATAGACTTCCGCTCCTTTTGCGGGGCCCCCCATGGGGGCTCCTCTTGCTGGGAAACAACATGTCCGATCACGCTTCTTCCGGGCACGGCGACCGCTCGCTCGCCCTGGCTACCCTGGCCATCCACGGCGGCCAATCGCCGGATCCGAGCACCGGCGCGGTGATGCCGCCGATCTATGCGACCTCCACCTACGCCCAGTCCAGCCCCGGCGAGCACCAGGGCTTCGAGTACTCGCGTACCCACAATCCCACCCGCTTCGCCTACGAGCGTTGCGTGGCCTCCCTGGAAGGCGGTAGCCGCGGTTACGCGTTCGCCTCGGGCATGGCCGCCAGCTCCACGGTGATGGAGCTGCTGGATGCCGGCAGCCACGTGGTGGCGATGGACGACATCTATGGCGGCACCTTCCGCCTGTTCGAGCGCGTGCGTAAGCGCACCGCCGGCCTGCAGTTCAGCTTCGTCGACCTGACCGACCTGGCCGCGTTCGAGGCCTCGATCACCCCGCAGACGAAGATGGTCTGGATCGAGACCCCGACCAACCCGATGCTGAAGATCGTGGACATCGCCGCAGTCGCTGCGATCGCCAAGCGCCACAACCTGCTGGTGGTGGTCGACAACACCTTCGCCTCGCCGATGCTGCAGCGCCCGCTGGAGCAGGGCGCGGACCTGGTCCTGCACTCGGCCACCAAGTACCTCAACGGGCACTCGGACATGGTCGGCGGCATGGTGGTGGTCGGTGACAACGCCGAACTGGCCGAGCAGATGGCCTTCCTGCAGAACTCCATCGGCGCCGTGCAGGGGCCGTTCGACAGCTTCCTGGCCCTGCGCGGCCTGAAGACCCTGCCGCTGCGCATGAAGGCACACTGCGCCAACGCGCTGGCCCTGGCCCAGTGGCTGGAAAAGCACCCGGCCGTCGAGAAGGTCATCTACCCCGGCCTGACCTCGCACCCGCAGCATGAACTGGCGACCCGCCAGATGAATGGCTACGGCGGCATTGTTTCGATCGTGCTCAAGGGCGGTTTCGAGGCGGCCAAGCGTTTCTGCGAGAAGACCGAACTGTTCACCCTGGCTGAGTCGCTGGGGGGGGTGGAAAGCCTGGTCAACCATCCTGCGGTGATGACGCATGCCTCGATCCCGGTGGAACGCCGCGAGAAGCTGGGCATCAGCGATGCGCTGGTGCGGCTGAGCGTGGGGGTTGAGGAGTTGGGGGATCTGCAGGTGGATCTGGAGCGGGCGCTGGGTACCGAGGCCGCTTGAGATGGGCATCCTGTCGGTATTCGGAAAGAACCGCTCGCTTGCCTACGAACTGACCCAGCGTGAAGTGCTGGGCCGGTATCGTGGCGCGAGCTTCGGCCTGTTGTGGTCGTTGATCAGTCCGTTCCTGATGTTGCTGGTCTACACGCTGGCGTTCGGCTTCGTGATGAAGGGGCGCTGGCCAGGCTCGAGTGGTTCGACGACTGATTTCGCGCTGATCCTGTTTGCCGGCTTGACCGTCCATGGGTTTTTTGCCGAGTGCTTCATCCGCGCGCCGCAGTTGATCGTCGGCAATACCGGTTATGTGAAACGCGTGGTGTTCCCGCTGGATATCCTGGTGTGGAGCATGACGTTCTCCGCGCTGTTTCACCTCGCCATGAACATGGTGGTATTGCTGATTCTGTATCTGTGCCTGAAAGGCAATATCCACGCCACTGCGCTGCTGTTGCCGCTGGTGCTGGCGCCCTTGGTGATCCTGACCGTTGGCGTCGGCTGGGCGGTATCAGCGCTGGGCGTGTACCTGCGCGACATCGGGCAGATTGCCGGCGTCGTCGCAACCGCCATGTTGTTCCTTTCCTCGGCGATCATTCCGGTGGAATCGGTGCCGGAGAGTTATCGCATCGTGTTTGAACTGAATCCACTGACCTTCATCATCAACCAGGTGCGTGAAGTGGTGATCTGGGGCCGCCTGCCGGATTGGACAGGACTGGCGATCTACACGGTGATCGCCTGCGTGGTCGCATTCATCGGCCATCGCATTTTCACCAAGCTGCGCGTGGGGTTTGCCGATGTCCTCTGAAGTCACTGCGGCAGAAACCGTCATCGAGGTCCAGGGCGTCGGCAAGGCGTACCACATGTACGAGCGGCCCTCGCATCGCCTGTGGCAGGCGCTGGCCGGCAAGCGCAAGTCGTTCTACAAGGATTTCTGGGCGCTGCGCGGCGTCAGCTTCTCGATCCGCCGCGGCCAGACCGTGGGTATCGTTGGCCGCAACGGGTCGGGCAAGTCGACCCTGCTGCAGATGATCGCCGGCACCTTGAACCCCACCGAAGGCCATATTTCGGTGAAGGGACGGGTCGCCGCCCTGCTGGAACTGGGCAGCGGCTTCAACCCGGAATTCACCGGGCGTGAGAACGTGCTGCTGAACGCGACCATCCTTGGGCTGCGACGCGATCAGATCGAGCAGCGGATGCAGAGCATCCTGGCGTTCGCCGACATCGGCGAGTTCATCGATCAGCCTGTGCGCAGTTACTCCAGTGGCATGTCCGTGCGCCTGGCGTTCGCGGTGATCGCCCACGTGGATGCGGACATCCTGATCATCGATGAGGCGCTTGCGGTCGGTGATGCGTTCTTCTCGCAGAAGTGCATGCGCTTCCTGCGCGAGTTCCAGAAACACGGCACCCTGCTGTTCGTGAGCCACGATGCCGCGGCCGTCACCAACCTCTGCGAGAACGCGGTATGGCTGGAGAACGGCAAGATGCGCCTGGCCGGGACCTCGCAGGAGGTGGTCGAGGCCTACATGACCGAACAGCACGTCGTCGGCCGGCGCGAGGCAGGGTCCGAAGACATCGTCGTGGCGGCGAAGAAGAAGCCCCGCCGGTTGTCGACCGATCATGCCGATTTCCGCCAGGACGCCTTCAATGAAGCGGGCGTGCAGAATCGCATCGCGTTGTTCGAGTTCGATCCGGAGAATGTTGGGCAGGAGTTCGGCGCACAGGGCGCGCGTATCGTCGACGTCCGGCTTACCGACACTGAAGGCAACCGGCTGTCGATGCTTGAAGGCGGAGAGTTGGTCCGGCTGGAACTGCGCGTGGCACTGCAGGAGCCGCTGGAAAACCTGATCGTCGGCTTCTACGTCAAGGATCGGTTGGGCCAGCGCCTGTTTGGTGACAACAGCCACTTCGCCTGCAAGGATCAGCCGGTGTCAGGCGTGGCCGGTGAAACGGTGGTGGGAACCTTCCTGTTCCGCATGCCGATCATGCCGTCCGGGTCATACATGATCGATGCAGCGGTGGCGTCGGGCGATCAGCATGATCACACCCAGCAGCATTGGATTCACGATGCGCTCGAGTTCCGCGCGACAGATGAGACCATGCGGTTCGGCCTGGTTGGCCTGCCGATGCTCTCCATTACTTTGGAAAGTGAGGGCGTCGCCTAGCGTTAATGCTACTGCTACTGCTATTGCACGGCGCGCTTCAGCGCACGATTCGATATATCTGCTACAGACGCGATTGAAGTCCTCCTTGAGACCCCGGGTTGGATGATCAAATCAATCAGTGCGCGGCGTGAAAATACTAGAGGGAATGAATTGATGGTTTCGGTGAGCGACGAAAATACGGCCGTGGGGATCGATCCCACCATCTCGGTATTCCGGCATGGGGCTATGTTCATGGTGCCGGAGTTCCTGGAGACTTCCGGCTGGCTGGAACATGTACCGTTCGCCTTCTGGCTGATCGAGGCTCACCAGCCGCGTTCGGTCGTCGAGCTGGGCTCGCACCGCGGTATCTCTTACTTCGCCTTCTGCCAGGCAGTCAAAGCGCTCAAGCGACAGACGCGTTGCTATGCCGTAGACACGTGGGAGGGGGATTCCCAAGCCGGTTTCTATGACGATTCCATCTATCAGAGTGTGGTGGAACGCAACGAACGCAGTTATGGAGACTTCTCCACGTTGCTGCGAATGACCTTCGACCAGGCGTTGGATGAAGTTCCCGACGGGTCGGTCGACCTGCTTCACATCGATGGTCTGCATACGTTCGATGCGGTGAAGCACGATTTCACCACTTGGCTCCCGAAGATGTCGCGCCGAGGCGTGGTGATCTTCCACGATACCAATGTACACACGGAAGGTTTCGGTGTGCAGGCGTTCTTCGCACCACTGCGCGAGCGCTACCCGAGCTTCGAGTTCCTCCACGGCAACGGACTGGGCGTGATCGCTGTTGGTGAGGACATCGGTGACTCAATGTCGGCGTTGTTCGCTTGCGCCCATACCTCCGACGCTGAAGAGCGGGTGCAAGGAGCTTTCTCACGGCTGGGGGCGTCTTGCACGGCAACGGTCGTGGCCGACGAAGCTCTGGCAGCAGCACGTGAGCTGACTGCCGCAAAGCAGGATATGTATCGTTGGGCGTTGTCGCTGGAGGAAGACCTGGCGCGTGCCAGGGCCGATTACGCGAGATTGGAGAGTGAGTTCAAAGAGCGGACGCGCTGGGCTCTCGAACTGGATGAGATCGTTCGCAGCGCGGCAGATTCGACTGCGCTGGCGACGGAACGAGAATACCGGCATCTGCAGCAGCATCTGCAGCGCACTCGAGAGCTTGACGAGGAGGTCTCAAAGGCCCGAGCTGATTTGACTACAGAGCATGCGCGCGCCCGTCGTCTCGAGGCCGCGATTGCAATGCTCTGGGAGACGAAGCTGCAGCTCGAGGCGGAGCTGTCCGAGCTGCTGGGCCACGCCCAGAATGATCTGCAGCAGCGCCATCTAGACATCGAACAACTGATGGCGAGGGCCGGGGGGAGCGCGCTTGCCGCCCATGTGTCCGACGGCACACCGAAGCGGCGTGAGCAGGAACTGGCCGATGTCGTTCAACGCTATCGCGGCGAACTCTCGTCGCTGCAGGCCTTCACCAACAGCCTGCTGCAGTCCAAGTCCTGGAAGGTGACCCGGCCACTGCGTTTCTTCTCGCGGGTGGTCCGGGGGGACACCGCTGCCGTTTTCAGTTCGCTGCGTGCCAGCGGCCTTGCCAGGCATAGCCTGCTCGCGCCCCTGGTCCCGACGGTCAAGCGGTTCCTGATGCGCCGCCGTGATGCGGTGGTCGTGCCGGTGGAAGGTCTGGCGCTTGAGCAGGTGCGCAACGACCCCGATACGATTCTTTCGCAGCTCCGCTTCGAGTCAGTCGAGGCGCCGGTGGTCAGCATCGTCATCCCCACCTACGGCAACTACGAACAGAGCCTGGCCTGCATCGCATCGATCGCCCGTGCCGGTGCGGATGTTTCCTTCGAGGTGCTGGTCCTGGAGGATGCTTCCGGCGATCAGGACATCAAGAAGCTCGCCCGGATTCCGGGCCTGCGGTTCCACGATAACCCGACGAACCTCGGCTTCCTGCTGTCATGCAATCAGTCCTTGACCTTGGCCAAGGGCGAGTTCATTTACCTTCTCAACAACGACACCGAAGTGACGCCTGGCTGGCTGGACGCACTGGTGCAGGTCTTCCGGACCCATCCGGACGCCGGCATGGTCGGCTCCAAACTCGTCTATCCGGACGGGCGGCTGCAGGAGGCCGGTGGCATTGTCTGGGCCGACGGCAGTGCCTGGAATTTCGGCCGTCTGGATGTTCCCGGCAGATCGGCTTATTGCTATCTGAAGGAAGTCGACTACGTCTCGGGTGCGTCGATCATGCTGCCGGCGACCTTGTTCCGGACGCTGGGTGGCTTCGATGAGCGCTATGTACCGGCCTACTATGAAGATACCGATCTTGCCTTCCGGATCCGCGAACAGGGGTTGAAGGTCTATCTCCAGCCGGCATCGGTTGTCGTCCATTACGAAGGTCTGTCCAGCGGCACCGATGAAACGACCGGCGTGAAGGCGTTCCAGGCGATCAACCGCGAGAAGTTCCTGGCACGCTGGGAAAACACGCTGCGCGACGAACAGTTCCCGAACGCCCAGGATGTGTTCCTGGCGCGCGACCGCTCCCGCAACCGCCGACACGTGCTGGTCGTGGACCATTACGTACCGCAGCCGGACCGCGATGCGGGATCACGGGCGACCTGGCAGGTGATCGAGACCCTCGTCCGCCAGGGGTGCCAGGTGTCGTTCTGGCCCGCCAATGCGTACCAGGACCCGATCTATACCCCGCCGCTGCAACAGCTCGGCGTTGAGGTGCTGTGCGGCTCGGAGTACGTCGGTCGCTTCGACGCATGGCTGACCGAACACGGCAACTACCTTGATGCGGTGGTGCTGAACCGGCCGCATATCTCGGCCGACCTGGTGGGCAGCGTACGCCGGCACAGCCGTGCCACGCTGGTCTATTACGGACATGACATCCACCACCTGCGCATGCAGCAGCAGCTCGCGCTGCACCCGGACGATGAGCTCGAGAAGGAAACCCAGCGCTATCAGGATTTCGAGCATTCGCTGTGGAAGCAGGCCGACGTGATCCTCTATCCCTCGGCGGATGAAACCGCTCATGTACGCCATTGGCTGGACACGCACGTGCGTGGCGTCGACATCCGCGCGGAGACCATCCCGCTGTATGCCTACGAACCCGTCCCCGACGCCGCCATGCTCGGGCCTGAGCAGCGGTAGGACATCATTTTCGTGGCAGGTTTCGCGCATGCTCCGAATGTCGATGCTGCCCTCTGGTTCGTCCGCGAGGTGTTTCCGCTCGTTCGCAGTGAAGCGCCGGGCGTGCGGCTGAGTCTGGTCGGTTCCAATCCACGTCCGGAAGTGCTGGCAATGGCGTCGGAGGACATCGAGGTCACCGGCTACGTCAACGATGCGGCCCTGGAGGAACGGTACCGACGCGCGCGGGTCGCCGTGGCACCCCTGCGATTCGGTGGCGGTGTGAAGGGGAAGGTGCTGGAAAGCCTGCAGTATGGCCTGCCGTGCGTGACCACTTCCGTCGGAATGCAGGGACTTGCCGACGCGTCCTCGTTCATGCAGGTGGCCGATGCGCCGGAGCCGATGGCAGCACGGATCCTGGCGTTGCTGCGCGACGACGCTCATTGGTCGCAGGTGTCTTCCGCCGAGAGGGCATTCATCCGGCGGTACTATTCGCACGATGCGTTGTGGGGTGTACTTTCCGCAGCCATCGGCACGCGCCCGCTCTCATCCTGAGCATCGTCGCGTGTAGCGGGTGCGCATGGGCCACGGGTTGGGCATGCCATTGCGGCGTTCGTGCTGCCGGGTGTGCGTTCCGGTGGGCACGCGCCGGCGTTTGAAACGGCGGGCCACCCATTACGGACCGGTGGCCTTGCTGCGTTCCGTCACCTTTGGAGTTCATTGCTTGCAGCCTTCTCTTCGCCAACGTGTCTCACTGCAGTTGCAGCGCCTGCCGGTCCAGGTTTCGCTGGGCCTCTGCGCCGTTCTGCTGCTCGGCGTGGTGCATCAGGTATTCGTCACGCGCGCCCACCCTGACGCGTTGTACATGGACTCGCTGCGACTGCTGTTCCAGCTGGACCAGTGGCAGGCGGGACACATGTCCACCCTCGACTTCTGGGGTCAGGGGTCATCGCATCGCGGTTTCGTCAACCAGCTGTTCCTTCTGGCCAATGTCACTCTGTTCGATCTGGATGTTCTGCTTGCCAACAGGCTGACCGGCATCGTCATCGGGCTCGTGGCAGCGGTCCTGGTGGTCGCGTGGTGCCGGGACGCAGCCCGGCAGGAAGGCAGGACCAACGTCCTGCTGCAGCTGACGGTCTCCATCGCCTTCGCGGTCCTGTGCTTCAGCTGGGCAGGTTTCGAGCTTTTGACGCTGGACCTTGGGCTGCCCCTGTGGACGAAGAACCTCAGCTTCGTGCTCTACATCTGTGCCCATGCCGGTCTCCTGGGAGGTCGTTCACGGCACCCGCTGGCCTTGACCATCGGGTTGTCGCTGGCTGGGCCGGTGATCGTGCTGCTGGTGGGCATGGGCTGGAACTACGCGTTCGTCGCCGCTGTGCTGGCCATGCAGGCGCTCGCGTTCCTGCCGCCCTGGCGAGCGAGCGGCGTGCGCCGCGGTGTTCTTCCCTCCCTGCTGCTCGTCGTCTCGATGATCGTCTATGTCAACGCGGGCAGCCTCACCGATGGTGCGGTGAAGGGCGGAGGTCTCAACATCGATGCGGACGCGCCGCTGTTGGCGCTGTATGCGCTGGGCTCGACCGTCGGATATCCAGAGGCCGTGCTTGTCGGTCGCTTCCCGTTGCTCCTCATCGCCGGGGCCGGGCTGGTGATGCTGCTGGTGGGCCTTGCGGCCACGGCAAGCTGGTTGCGTCGAGGCGCACCAGGCTCCCGCGTTCCTCTCTACCTTGTGCTGTACGGCGCGCTGGTCGCCGTCTCGGTGACGCTGGCGCGTGGTGCCGATGGTCCGCTGGCGGTGATGGCGTCGCGCTATTACATGGATATCGTGCTTGGCTTGATCGGGGTGCTTTGGCTTGCCGCGCGTGAGGTTCGTCTGCGGGCACCGGTGTCGATCGCGGCGTTGGCCGTCTGGTTGCTGGTGCTGGGCGTCATGGCCACCCATGCGCAGACCTATCGACACGAATGGATGATCAGTCCCTATCGCGCCCTGCTGTTCGCCGAGATGAACCGTGTCACGCTGCGGGCGGTGCCGGATGACTCGGCCGCGGCGATGCTGCAGTCCCCACTGATCCACGCCAGGCAAGGCTCGGAGGTAATGCGGACGCGCAGCCTGGCGGTGTTCAACGCCTCCCCGGCGGATGCGTGTTCCACGACGGCGATAGCCTATGGTCCTGGTTGGAACCAGGCAGAAGGCGCAGTACGTTGGTCGACGGACGATGCTGTACTGGAGTTGCCGCCGTGTGGGTGTGATTACAGCGCTGACCTGTATCTGCCCGCAGGCATGGCCCCACGACAGGTCACGGTAGGCGGCACTGATGGGGTGATGCAGCAGCTGTCGGTGAGCCCGGGAGAGTCGGTGCGCGCGCTTCTTGGCCAGGGCAGGGTGAAGCTGACCGCCGATCCGATCACGGTGCCCAGCAGGGACCTGCCGGGTGCGACCGACAGCCGTGAGCTCGGCGTGCTGGTTACCGGCTTCTCGGTCAGTTGCGGAGCGCATTGAGGATGGGCAGCGAAATGCAGGGCGGGACGCCTCTTTTTGAAGGAAAACCGGGTCCACTCCAGCGACTGATCCGTGATCAGCGCGTTCTTTTTCTGCTCGTGGGTGGCGCCAATACCGCATTCAGTACCGCGCTGTTCGCGTTGCTGAGCTGGAAGCTGGGCCCCTCGGTGCCCTCGGCGGTCAGCCTGTCCATCGCATGGCTGGTTTCGTTGGTCCTCGTGTTCAACGTTTACCGCCATCTGGTCTTCAGGGTGACGGGACACGCACTCAGGGACTTCGCCCGCTTCACCGGCGTCAACCTGCTCTCTTTCCTGCTCAACGCGGGGGCGCTGACGCTGCTGGTGGAGGTTGCTGGTTTCCCCGCGATCCCGACGCAGATCGCGATCACGTTCGCGGTGGTTGTCTTCAACTACTTCGGCCACAAGTACTTTTCGTTTCGAAGGAAAAAAGAGTGATGAGCACGCCTCTTCCGGCCTCGCCACGCGTTTCCGTTGTCATACCTGCCTACAACAATGCGCGTGACATCGAGGCTACGCTGCACTCGGTGCTCCGGCAGGACTACGACGATTTCGAGGTTGTCATCGCCGACCATTCCTCCACCGACGGTACCGCTGACGTCATCGCCCGGTTCTCGCAGGATCCGCGTGTCCGGATCCTGACCCCGACGCCGGTAGGCGGTGGTGCCAAAGCGAACTGGACGCGGGTGTCAGAGAATGCGCGTGGCGAGTTTCTCAAGCTTCTCTGTGGCGACGATCTGATCACACCCGATGCCCTGCGGCTGCAGGTGGCGGCGTTCGATGCCCATCCGCAGGCAGTGCTGGTGGCGTGTCGGCGCAATCTTGTGGATGCCGCAGGCAAGCAGCTCATGGCGGCCCGTGGCCTGGCCGGACTGCGCGGCTATGTACCCGGTCCGCAGGCGGTGCGCGCTTCGATCCTGTCGGGCACCAACATTTTTGGTGAGCCCGGCTGCGTGATGATGCGCCGTGATGTGTTCGAGCAGGTCGGTGGGTGGGATGAGCGTTTCCCGTACCTGATCGATCAGGCCAGTTACAGCCGGGTGATGATGCAGGGCGGGATGGTTGCGATCGACGCCGTACAGGCGAGCTTCCGCATCAGCGCCACGCAGTGGAGTGTGCGCCTGGTCCAGCAGCAGTCCAGCCAGGCGATCGCGTTCCACGAAGATTTCTTCGCCGCGCATCCGGGCCTGCTCTCGGCAGCCGAGTTGCGCCGTGGCAACCGCCGTGCGAAATGGATGGCCTACGCCCGGCGCCTGGCGTACATGTGGCTGCGACGCCGGATGTAAACCTGTCAACCGTCCGTGGGCGCGTCGGCCTTCAAATTGACGGTGGCGCCGACCACATACTGCGGGCGGTTGTTGACGTTGAGCAGGATCCGACCGACGTATTCACCAATGGCGCCGAGGGCCAGCAGCTGAAGGCCACCCATGAACAGGATCGCCACGATCAATGAGGGCCAGCCCACCGCCATGTCCGGCACGGCGAATTTCCGGATGATCACGCCGAGCGCGAACAGGAAGGCGAAGGCCGAGGCGATCAGTCCCGCCAGCGACACCAGGCGAAGCGGAACGATCGAGAAGCTGGTGGCCATCTGCAGCCACAGCGAGATGGACTTGCGCAGGCTGTAGCCGGACTGACCATCCTGGCGGTCATGATGACGCGCGGTGATCATCGTGTAGTTCGAGGTACTCTGCAGCAGCAGGCCATCAACGTAGACGAAGGGCCCCTGGTAAGTCAGCGCGGCTTCGCAGATTTCCCGCCGCATTCCGCGGAAGGGGGAGAGGTAAAGGTCGCGGGGCTTGTTCAACAGGATGCTGGCGACCATGTCGTTGAACGCACTGCCGGCACGCTTCCACAGCGCATGTCGGCGCGACTCGAACTGCACGTAGCACAGGTCCGCGCCGTTGCGCAGGGTCTCGATGATGCGTGGAATATCATCCGGATCATGCTGGAGGTCATCGTCCATCGTGATCACGAATTCACCCTTGGCGTGCGCGAACCCTGCCATCACTGCGTTGTGCTGGCCGGCGTTGCGGCGAAGGTTCACGCCCTTCAGCCATGGGCGCGTACGTGCCAGCTCCTGGATCACCTGCCAGGCATCGTCCGGGCCATGGTCATGCACCAGCACCACCTCGAAACCACCCGCGCGCGTTGTTGCCGACAGCGCTGCCTGGAGCCGGTCCGCTAGGGCGGGCAGGATGCCGGCGCTGCCATAGACAGGTATGACGACGGAGATTTCAGGATTCATGGGGCTGGCCGTAGTACTTGTGGATCACGCGGAGAGGGTAGTCTGGACCAAAATCCAGCCCGATGTCGCGCGCCGTGCGCTCGGCCAGCGCGGTATCAATCAGCATCTCCTCGCCCCGGTCCACCGCGATGATCTGCGCGCGGCGTCCAAGCACGGATTCGAACAGGTCGACGATCTCCGTCATCGGCAGCGACCATGGGGAAGCGATCGAGGCCACCTTGGGCACCGGCCCAGCGCCGGAGAGCAGTTGCGCGGCGATGCGGACGACGTCGTCGATATCGATCAGATTGCGGCAGGCGCGTGTCCAGACGGTCAGCGGATCGCCAGCCAGGATGCGGTCTCGCAGGAAGTTGGTGAGCGTGTTCGGATTGCGGGTATGCCCGACCACCTGTGGAAGCCGCAGCACGATACCGGCCGGATGCGCGGCGACCAGTGCTTCCATGGCACGTTTGTGCCGGAAATAGGGCGAGTCCTGCAGCGGGTTGACCACATTGCAGCTGCCGAAATAGACCAGCCGGGTGATGTCGCCGGCCAGGTACTGCGCCAGCATTGCACGCTCGCGTGCGAAGGCGGCCGGGTCTGTTTCGCTGGAGTTGGACACCCCGGAGGCGAAAATGACGGTTCTGGCGTCGTCTGCGAACAGGGGCGCGAATGCACGCGCCACCAGTCCCGAACCGACGATCATCGCAGGTCCCCGTTCGGTAGGCAGTGGCGGAAAGGTACGGGCATATCGAATCACGTCCATGCTGGGCGGCCGGTGGCAGCGCTGCGGCCACCCGGGGGGCTTACCTTACGCGGCCTGGACGGCCCGCGGAAAGAGGCAGGGCGTGAGGGCCGAGGCCATCACGCCCTGCGGGTCGGGCTCAGCCCAGCGCCGCTTCCAGCTCCGGCAGCAGGGTGAACAGATCCCCCACCAGGCCGATATCGGCGATCTCGAAGATCGGCGAATCCGGATCCTTGTTGATCGCCACGATGGTGCCCGCGTCCTTGATGCCGGTCAGGTGCTGGATGGCACCGCTGATGCCGACGGCCACGTACAGCTCCGGCGAGATGATCTTGCCGGTCTGGCCGACCTGCAGGTCGCTCGGCACATAGCCGGCGTCCACGGCGGCGCGGGAGGCACCGACCGCGGCACCGAGCTTGTCGGCCAGCTGGAAGATCACCTTGAAGTTCTCTTCCGAACCCACGCCACGGCCGCCGGACACTACGCGCTTGGCGCTCTGCAGGTCCGGGCGGTCGGTGGCACCGGCGGCGAGGCCGATGAAGCGGGTGTGGCTCGGCAGGGTCGCATCGACGCTGGCCGCTTCCACGCTGGCGCTGCCGCCCTTGGCTGCTTCCGGCCACGAGGCGGCACGCACGGTGGCGACCACGATCTGGTCGGCCGGCACTTCGACGGTGATGATGGCGTTGCCCGCATAGATCGGGCGCTTGAAGCTGTGGCTGCCTTCGACGGTCATCAGGTCCGAGACCTGGTTGACGCCCAGCAGGGCGGCCACGCACGGCATCAGGTCCTTGCCGAAGGTGGTCGAGGGGCCGAACACGTGGGTGTAGCCGGTGGCCAGCTGCGCGATCTGCGGGGCCAGCACCTGGGCGAGCGCCTGCGCGTTGGCGGCGTTGGCCACGGTCAGCACCCTGGCCACGCCCGCCAGCTGCGCAGCCTCGGCGGCCACGGCGGCCGGATCGGCGGCCAGCACCAGCACGTCGATGCTGGCGCCGCTGATCGCGGCGGCCGCGCTGACGGTCTTGGCGGTGGCGGCGTTGAGCTTGCCGTCGTGGTGTTCAGCGACAACGAGGATCTTGGTCATTACAGCAACCCCTTCTGCTTGAGTGCAGCGACCAGTTCGGCCGCATCCTTGACCATCACACCCTTGCTGCGCTTGACCGGCGCGGCGTACTGGGTGGTCTTGAAGGTATCGGCGGCTTCAACGCCGAGGTCGGCCAGCTGCAGGGTCTCCAGCGGCTTGGCCTTGGCCTTCATGATGTCGGGCAGCTTGATGAAGCGCGGCTCGTTCAGGCGCAGGTCCGTGGTGACCACGGCCGGCAGGTCGACTTCCAGCGTTTCCAGGCCGGCGTCGACTTCACGGGTGACCGTGGCCTTGCCGTCGGCAATGTCCAGCTTGCTGGCGAAGGTCGCCTGCGGGCGGCCCCACAGCGTGGCCAGCATCTGGCCGGTCTGGTTGGCGTCGTCGTCGATGGCCTGCTTGCCCAGGATCACCAGGTCCGGCTGTTCCTTCTCGACCAGCTTGAGCAGGGTGCGGGCGGCGGTCAGCGGCTGGATCGCCTGGTCGGTCACGACATGGATGGCGCGGTTGGCGCCCATGGCCAGGCCGTTGCGCAGGTGCGCCTGGGCATCGGCCGGTGCGATCGTGGCGACCACGACCTCGGTGGCGATGCCCTTGTCGCGCAGGCGCAGCGCTTCTTCCAGCGCGATTTCATCGAACGGGTTGGGGGACAGCTTGACGCCGTCGGTGACCACGCCGGAACCGTCCGGCTTGACCTGAATGCGGACGTTGTAGTCCACCACGCGCTTGTACGCGACGAGGATTTTCATCTGGTGCTGGATCCTTCAATAACGGGAGAACGTCCGGTTCTTTGACTAGCAACCGGTTCGGGGGTGGGACAGCGATTCTAACTGGCGCAAGGGCACCATGCGAATGCGTATGGTTATGCTGCAGCGCGTCATGAAATCGACGGAAAACGCCGACTGTTCACGCTGCACGGGCAGTCGTGAAGACGGCCGCCATGTATCCTGTGGCGCTGAGTCGGGGCGCCACCAGGCCCCCTGCACGCACATCGAACAGGAGAACGGGTAGTGCCCACATGGCTTGTCACCGGCGGAGCCGGATTCATTGGCGGTAACTTTGTCCTCGAAGCGGTCGCCAAAGGCGTGCGCGTCATCAATCTCGATGCGCTGACCTACGCGGGCAACCTCAAGACGCTGGCCTCGCTGGACGGCAACCCGGACCACGTGTTTGTCGAGGGCGACATCGGCGACCAGGCGCTGGTGTCGCGCCTGCTGGCCGAGCACCAGCCCGACGCGGTGCTGAACTTCGCCGCCGAAAGCCACGTGGACCGTTCCATCGACGGCCCGGGCGCGTTCATCCAGACCAACGTGGTGGGCACCCTGGCGCTGCTGGAAGCCGTACGCGATTACTGGAAGGCGCTGCCGGACGACAAGGGCCAGGCGTTCCGCTTCCTGCACGTCTCCACCGATGAGGTCTACGGCACCCTCGGCGAGACCGGCAAGTTCAGCGAGACCACCCCGTATGCGCCCAACTCGCCGTACTCGGCGTCCAAGGCGGCCTCGGACCATCTGGTGCGCGCGTTCCACCACACCTACGGGCTGCCGGTGCTGACCACCAACTGCTCCAACAACTACGGCCCGTACCACTTCCCCGAGAAGCTGATCCCGCTGGTGATCGCCAAGGCCCTGGCCGGCGAACCGCTGCCGGTCTATGGCGATGGCAAGCAGGTGCGCGACTGGCTGTTCGTCAGCGACCACTGCGAAGCGATCCGCACCGTGCTGGCCAAGGGCCAGATCGGTGAGACCTACAACGTCGGCGGCAACTCCGAGAAGCAGAACATCGAAGTGGTGCAGGCGATCTGCGCACTGCTCGATGCACGCCGCCCGCGTGAGGATGGCCAGCCGCGCGCCAGCCAGATCACCTACGTGACCGACCGCCCCGGCCATGACCGCCGCTACGCGATCGATGCCTCCAAGCTCAAGGACCAGCTGGGCTGGGAGCCGAAGTACACCTTCGAGCAGGGCATCGGCTTCACCGTGGACTGGTACCTGGACAACCAGGACTGGGTCAACGGCGTGCTCGACGGCAGCTACCGCCTGCAGCGCATCGGCACCACCGCCTGAGCGCGGTGATCACCAGACAGAGGACAACCGCATGACTCAACGCAAGGGCATCATCCTCGCAGGTGGTTCGGGCACGCGCCTGTATCCGATCACCAAGGGCGTCAGCAAGCAGCTGCTGCCCGTGTACGACAAGCCGATGATCTACTACCCGCTCAGCGTGCTGATGCTGGCCGGGATCCGCGACGTGCTGATCATCAACACGCCGCACGAGCAGGCGCTGTTCCAGAGCCTGCTCGGCGATGGCTCGCAGTGGGGCATGAACATCGAGTACGCCGTGCAGCCGAGTCCGGACGGGCTGGCGCAGGCCTACCTGATCGGCAAGGACTTCATCGGCGGCAAGCCGAGCTGCCTGGTGCTGGGCGACAACATCTTCCACGGTCATGGCCTGCGTGAAGTGCTGCGCAATGCCGACCAGCGCGATACCGGTGCCACGGTGTTCGGTTACTGGGTCAATGATCCGGAGCGCTACGGCGTGGCCGAATTCGACAAAGCCGGCAAGGTCATCGATCTGGTCGAGAAGCCCGAAAAGCCGCGTTCGAACTATGCCGTCACCGGCCTGTACTTCTACGACGGCAACGCCAGCGATTACGCCGCGGAGCTGAAGCCGTCGCCGCGCGGCGAGCTGGAGATCACCGATCTCAACCAGCGTTACCTGCGCGAGGGCAACCTGCATCTGGAAGCGCTGGGTCGTGGCTATGCGTGGCTGGATACCGGCACCCACCAGTCGCTGCTGGAAGCCTCCAACTTCATCGAGACCATCCAGACCCGCCAGGGCCTGCAGGTCTGCTGCCCGGAAGAAATCGCCTTCGGCCAGGGCTGGATCAACGCCGAGCAGCTGGAGAGGCTGGCAGCGCCGCTGATCAAGAACGGCTACGGCCAGTACCTGCACACGCTGGCTGTGCGAGGAGTGGTGCCGTGAAGATTGTCGAAACCAAGCTGCCGGGTTGCGTGGTGATCGAGCCGGCCGTGTTCGGCGACGAGCGCGGCTTCTTCTTCGAGACCTGGAACGCGGCCCGCTTCGGTGAGCATGGACTGCCGACGAAATTCGTACAGAGCAACGTCTCCAGCTCGTCCAAGGGCGTGCTGCGCGGCCTGCACTATCAGTGGCCGCGGCCGCAGGGCAAGCTGGTCAGCGTGCTTGAAGGTGAAGTCTACGACGTGGCGGTGGATATCCGTCGTGGCTCGCCGACCTTCGGCCAGTGGGCTGCCGTGGTGCTGAGCGCGGAGAACAAGAAGCAGTTCTGGATTCCGGAAGGCTTCGCGCATGGTTTCGCCGTGCTGTCCGAACGGGCGATTTTCAGCTACCTCTGCACCGAGGTGTACCTGAAGGACTTCGACGCCGGCGTCCGCTGGAACGATGCCGACATCGCCGTCGACTGGCCGATCAGCGCACCCACGCTGTCGGCCAAGGACGAGTCTGCGCCGTTCCTGAAGGACATCGCCGAGGACCGCCTGCCGGTCTACCAGCCGTGACGATCCTGCTGCTGGGGGCCAATGGCCAGCTTGGCCAGGAACTGCGACGCGCGCTGGCCCCGCTGGGTACGATCGTGGCGACCACCCGCAGTGGCGCGCTGCCCGATGGCAGCGCGTGCGAGGTGGCCGACTTCGACCAGCCCGCCTCGCTAACCGCACTGCTGGACCGCGTCCGGCCGGCGCTGGTGGTCAATGCCGCCGCCTACACCGCGGTGGACCGGGCCGAGGACGACCGGGAGGCGGCTTTCCGTGCGAACGCCGAAGCCCCCGGTGTACTGGCGCACTGGTGCGCGCAGGCCGGCGTCCCGTTGGTGCATTACTCCACCGATTACGTGTTCGACGGGCAGGGCACGCGCCCGTACCGGGAAGACGATGCGACCGCCCCGCTGGGCGTGTATGGCGCCAGCAAGCTGGCCGGTGAGCAAGCCATCCGTGCGGCCGGTGGACGCCACCTGATCTTCCGCACCGCGTGGGTATACGCTTCCCACAGCGCCAACTTCCTGCGCACGATGCTGCGGGTGGGGGCGGAGCGCGACGTACTGCGCGTGGTGGCGGATCAGGTTGGTACGCCGACGCCGGCAGCGTTGATTGCCGATGTGACCGCGCAGGCGCTGCAGCACGACGGCGCACTGTCGGGCACGTGGCATCTGACCGCCAAAGGCGAGACCAGCTGGCACGGCTTTGCCGAAGCGATCTTTGCGGACGCGGTCGCAACAGGCGTGCTGCCGCGGGCACCGATCGTCGAGGCGATCTCCACGGCCGAGTACCCGACGCCGGCCAAGCGCCCCGCCTATTCGCACCTGGATGTGGCGAAGCTGGAGCAGGACTTCGGTGTCAGCTTGCCAAGCTGGCAGGAAGGACTGAAGCGGGTCATCGCGGACTGCTGACCCAGGCGTAGAGCCACGCCATGCGTGGCTGACGCGGTGTCAGGATTCCAGGCAGGGCAGCCACGCATGGCGTGGCTCTACCCGCAATAAAAAAAACCCGGCCTTGGCCGGGTTTTTTGTTTATCTGCTTGCCGTCGTTCAGGTACGCCCGTACGTATCCTCAAACCGCACGATATCGTCCTCGCCCAGATAGCTGCCGGACTGCACTTCGATCAGCTCCAGCGGCAACTTGCCCGGGTTCTTCAGGCGATGGGTCACGCCCAGCGGGATGTACGTGCTCTGGTTCTCGGTGAGCAGCAGCACTTCTTCCCCACGCGTGACTTCGGCGGTGCCGCTGACCACGATCCAGTGTTCGGCGCGGTGGTGGTGCATCTGCAGGCTCAGCGTCGCGCCCGGCTTGACCGTGATGCGCTTGACCTGGAAGCGGGCGCCATTGTCGATCGAGTCGTAGGCGCCCCACGGGCGGTACACCTTGCGGTGCCAGGTCGCTTCGGGACGGCCATCGGCCTTGATCCGGGCGACCACCTGCTTGATCTCCTGCATGCGGTCGCTCTTGCCGACCATGACCGCATCATCGGTCTCGACCACGATCACGTCATCCAGGCCGACCAGCGCGATCAGGCGCTCGCCGTAGGCGAAGGTGTTGCGGCAGTCGATCGCGATCACGTCGCCGTGGTGCGCGTTGCCCTCGCCATCCTGTTCGGACACGTCACGCAGGGCGGTCCACGAACCGACGTCGTTCCAGCCGGCATCCAGCGGCACGACCACGGCGTCGGCGGTCTTTTCCATCACCGCGTAATCGATGGAATCCGACGGCACGGCGGCGAAGGCGTCTTTGTCCAGGCGGGTGAAATCGCTGTCGCGGCGCGCCTGCTGCCAGGCGGTGCGGCTGCCGGCCAGCATGGCGGGATTGAACGTCTCCAGCTCGGCCAGGAAGCGCGAGGCCTTGAACAGGAACATGCCGCTGTTCCAGAAATACTCGCCCGACTGCACGTACGCGCTGGCGGTTTCCGCATCCGGCTTCTCGACAAACCGATCCACGGCGCGTACATCACCACCGGAAGCGGCCTTGATATAGCCGTAGCCCGTTTCCGGGCCGGTCGGCACGATGCCGAACGTCACCAGCTTGCCGGACTCCGCGGCCGGTACCGCACGCAGTACGGCAGCGCGGAACGCCTGTTCGTCGGCGATTACATGGTCCGACGGCAGCACCAGCAGCAGCGCATCATCACCGTCGCGGGTCGCTTCCAGCGCGGCCACCGCGATCGCCGGGGCGGTGTTGCGGCCAATCGGCTCCAGCAGGATTGCCTGCGGCTGCACGCCCAGCTGCTGCAGCTGCTCGGCGGCGACGAAGCGGTGCTCCTCGTTGGCGACGATCAGCGGCGCGCGGCCGGCGATCGCTGCCACACGCTGCCAGGTGGCCTGCAGCATGGTCTGTTCGCCGGCCAATGCCAGGAACTGCTTGGGGTAGGACTCGCGCGACAGTGGCCACAGGCGGGTGCCGGAGCCGCCGGAAAGGATGACGGGAAGAAGGTTCTGCATGGTGGGGGTACTCGCCTCAGGCGTCCTTGAGCAATTGGGAAATTTCATCGGTGCGTGCGCGCAGCAGCGCTGCGTCGCCGCGGGTTTCAACATTCAGCCGCAGCAGCGGCTCGGTGTTGGAACTGCGCAGGTTGAAGCGCCACTCGCCGAAATCGGCGCTGATGCCATCGGTGTGGTCCAGTGCCGGCGCCTGCGCGGCGTAATGCTCCATCACGCGGGCGACGGAGCGCTTGGCATCGGCGACCTTGAAATTGATCTCGCCGCTGCACGGGAACTTCTGCATGCGCGCTTCGACCAGATCGGCCAGCGAACGGCCGGACTCGGACACCAGCGCGGCGATCAGCAGCCACGGGATCATGCCGGAATCGGCGTAGGCGAACTCGCGGAAATAATGGTGCGCACTCATCTCGCCGCCGTAGACGGCATTTTCCGAGCGCATCTTTTCCTTGATGAACGCGTGGCCGCTCTTGCACAGCACCGGCTGGCCACCGGCTTCCTCGACCATTTCCACTGTGTTCCAGGTCAGGCGCGGGTCGTGCACGATCTTGCCGCCGGGCTGGCGCGCGAGGATCGCCTGGGCAAGCAGACCGACCAGGTAATAGCCTTCGATGAAGCGGCCGTTATGGTCGAAGAAGAAGCAGCGGTCGAAGTCGCCATCCCAGGCGATGCCGAAGTCCGCGCCATGCTCGCGCACGGCCTGCGCGGTGAGCTCGCGGTTTTCCGGCAGCAGCGGATTGGGGATGCCATTCGGGAAGCTGCCATCGGGCTCGTGGCAGATGCGGATGAACTCCAGCGGCAGGTGCGGGGCGAGCAGATCCACGATCGTGCCGGCGCCGCCGTTGCCGGCATTGACGACCAGCTTCAAGGGCTTGAGGGCCTTGGGCTCGATGTAGCTCAGCAGGTGCGCGATGTAGGCGCTCTTGTCCGGATGCGACTGCAGGCCGGCGCTCGGCTCGGCGGCGGGGGCCTGGTCGGCCTCGACCGCATCGGAGATCGCGAACAGGCCGGTATCGGAGCTGATCGGGCGGGCCTGCTCCTTGACCAGCTTCATGCCGTTGTAATCCATCGGATTATGGCTGGCGGTGACCATGACCCCGCCGGCCGCCTTCAGGTGGTCCACCTGGAAATAGACTTCTTCGGTTCCGCACAGCCCGATGTCGAGCACCTCGCGGCCGGCGCCGCGCAGGCCGGCTGCCAGCGCATCCTGCAGGGCCCCGCTGGTGAGGCGGACATCGTGGCCAACCACCACCGTGCCGGGCGACAGCTGCGCCGCCAGGGCCACGCCGATGCGACGGGCCAGATCTTCGTTCAGTTCATCCGGAACCCGGCCGCGGATGTCGTACGCCTTGAATGCGGGGAGCGTCATCTATTCAGTCCTTCTGACAGTCAGCGCACTAGTTTAGCCGCTGCCGTGTATGGGAATCGTTTTCACCGGGGCGGGCCGGGTCAATGCCGGAGCCCGGGGGCAGGGAAAGCCCCGGGCAATGGCTACAATGGCCGCTTACATCAACGAGGTGAGGGCGTAGATGAGCAAGTCCCCAGACAACGCCGGGCGACGTGGAAAGCAGTACGCCAGTGCGGCTGAAGCGCTGCAAGGCGCCATCGCCGATGGCCAGACCCTGGCGGTCGGCGGGTTCGGCCTGTGCGGTATTCCCGAGGCCCTGATCGCCGCGCTGCGCGATTCCGGTGCCAAGGATCTGACCGTGATCTCCAACAATGCGGGCGTGGATGGCTTTGGCCTCGGCCAGCTGCTGGCGACCCGCCAGATCCGGAAAATGATCTCGTCCTACGTGGGCGAGAACAAGGAATTCGAGCGCCAGTACCTGGCCGGTGAGCTGGAGCTGGAGTTCAACCCGCAGGGCACCCTGGCCGAGCGCCTGCGTGCCGGCGGTGCCGGCATCCCGGCCTTCTTCACCGCAACCGGCTACGGCACGGTGGTGGCCGAGGGCAAGGAAACCCGCGAATTCGATGGCAAGCACTACGTGATGGAGACCGCGCTGCGCGCCGACGTCGCGCTGGTCAAGGCGTGGAAGGCCGACGAGGCCGGCAACCTGGTGTTCCGCAAGACCGCGCGCAACTTCAACCCGGCCTGCGCGATGGCCGGCAAGCTGTGCATCGTGGAAGTGGAAGAGGTGGTGCCGGTGGGCAGCATCGACCCGGACCAGGTGCACCTGCCGGGCATCTACGTGCACCGCATCGTGCACAACCCGCACCCCGAGAAGCGTATCGAACAGCGTACCGTGCGCCAGGAGGCGAACTGAGATGGCCTGGACCCGCGATGAAATGGCACAGCGCGCCGCGCGCGAACTGACCGACGGCGCCTACGTGAACCTGGGTATTGGCCTGCCGACCCTGGTCGCCAACCACATTCCCGACGGTGTGGATGTCTGGTTGCAGTCCGAAAATGGCCTGCTCGGCATCGGCCCGTTCCCGACCGAGGCCGAGGTCGACGCCGACCTGATCAATGCCGGCAAGCAGACGGTGACCGCACGCGCGGGCGCCAGCTACTTCGGCAGCCACGACAGCTTCGCGATGATCCGCGGCGGCCACATCAACCTGGCCATCCTCGGCGCGATGCAGGTGACCGACAAGGGCGACCTCGCGAACTGGATGGTGCCGGGCAAGATGGTCAAGGGCATGGGCGGGGCGATGGATCTGGTCGCCGGCGTGCAGCGCGTGGTGGTGCTGATGGAGCACACCGCCAAAAGCGGCGAGCACAAGATTCTGCCCGAGTGCAATCTGCCGCTGACCGGTGTCGGCGTGGTGGACCGCATCATCACCGACCTTGCCGTGTTCGATGTCACTGACACGGGCCTGGTGCTGGTCGAGGCGGCTCCGGGCGTGGGTATGGATGAGTTGAAGGAAAAGACCGGCGTGGCCTTCGTCCAAGCCTGATTGCCATTGCCGCCGTGGTGTCCGTTCAACGGGCACCACGCTGGCTCCTGAGGAAGGCCATGGACCTGCATCTGCGCGACGCTGAAGTGAGTTGGCACCGTCACTGGCTCTCCCGCGACACCGCCGACACCCTCCAGCGCACGCTCCGCGACGACGTCCCATGGGAGGTGCACACGATCCGGATGTTCGGCCGCCAGGTCGATTCCCCGCGCCTGAGCTGCTGGATGGGCGACCCGGCCGCGCGCTACCGCTATTCCGGTACCGAGTTCGTGCCGCAGCCCTGGCATCCGGCGCTGCTGCCGGTGCGCGATCAGCTGGCGGCCTGCTGTGGCCATGCGTTCAACAGCGTGCTGCTCAACCGCTACCGCGATGGCGATGATGGGATGGGCTGGCACAGCGACAACGAGCCCGAACTGGGGCCGGCACCGGTGATCGCGTCATTGAGTCTGGGCGCGGCGCGGCGGTTCCTGCTGCGGCGCCGGGACGACCATGCGAAGAAGGCCGAGGTCCTGCTGGACCATGGCGATCTGCTGGTGATGGGCGGGCAGACCCAGCGCCATTACCAGCATTCGCTGCCGAAGAGCGCCCGGCCGCTGGCCGAGCGCCTGAATCTCACGTTCCGCTGGATCAGCGCACCCGGGCAGGGGTGACCGCGCTGCGGGCGTGATCCTGCTCGCCGGTCACCAGCGTCCAGCCCACCACGTTCGTGGTCAGTGTCTGCAGCCCCTGTTCCAGCGCGGCGGTGACCTGGGCGACGTCGGTGCTGCCGACCGGGTTTTCCTGGCGGAAGGTGCGGTCGGCGACCACGCGCTGGTCGATCACGTGGATCAGCTTGGCGTTGACTTCGATCAGCGCGGTCGGCGTAGCCTGGCCGCGGTAGTCGGCTTCGAAGCGGCGCACGTCCATGGCCAGTTTGTAGTCGGCCCGGATGCCGGTGGTGACCCGGGCCACCCCGTTGATGCGACCGGAATCCTCGAAACCGCGCACCAGCGCGTCATCGAGCATGTCGGTGGCCGGCTGGGCCCAGCTCACGCCCTTGTAGACCTCCAGTTCGGAGGGGGTCGGGCGCACGTTGATGCGCGGGCTGTCGACCACGCGCGCGGCGCTGGGCTTGACCAGCACCAGCTGCCAATCGACGGTCGGCCAGCTCGGGTCGGCCTGGATGCGGACCACGGGCGAATAGATGGTCACCGCGCTGCGCTCGTTGCTGCCCAGCAGCGAGCAGCCGCCAAGCGCGGCGATCAGGGCGATCGGCAGCAGGGGCCGGAACAAGGTCGGGCGGCTCATTTGGGTTCGAACTCCTTGGGTGCGTCGCGGCCGAGCAGATAACGTGCCGGGTTGTTGTCCAGGCGGTCGCTGACCCGGCGCAGGTCGCGGATCAGGCCGCGCAGCTCGGTCAGCGTCGGGCCGAGCTGGGCCAGGCCATCGTTGGCGAAGCTGTTGATCGCGGCGCGGTTCTCGCCAAGGATCGAGTCGGCATTGCCGGCGGCCGAATCCAGCTTGCTCAGCGTGGTTTCCAGTTTGTCCAGGATCGGTGGCAGCTGCTGCACCAGATTCTTGTCCAGGCGCTGGATGGTGCCGTTGGTGCTCTTGAGGGTGACGTCCAGGCTGCGTGCGGCATCGCGCGCGCTGAGCAGCAGCGCCTGGGTGCCCTGGTCACGGTCGGCCAGGCCGCCGCTGATGGTTTCCAGGTTGGCCAGGGTCGCGTTGATGCTGGCCACGTTGCGGTCGCTCAGCACCTGGTCCATGCGCTCGACGATGCGGTTGGCCACGTCGGTGATGTTCTGCAGCGCCGACGGCGTGGTCGGGATGATCGGGGCCGGGTCCTTGTTGACCGCGGTCAGCGCGGCGGACTGCGGCGTGCCGCCACTGAGCTGGATGATCGACGGACCGGTCAGGCTGGTGATCGCCAGCTTGGCGCGGGTGTCGGTCTTGACCGGCGTATTGGAGTTCAGCCGGATCCGCGCGACCACCTGGCGCGGATCATCCGGGACCAGGTTCAACTCGGTGATCGAGCCGACCGCGATGCCGTTGTACTGCACCGGGCTGCCGACCGACAGGCCGGTGACCGCCTCGCGGAACACCACGCGGTATTCCGTCCAGGTGCGGTCGGAGGAGTACTTGGCGGCCCACAGGCCGAAGGCCAGCAGCGCCAGTCCCACCACCAGGGTGAAGGCGCCGATCAGGACGTAATTGGCTTTGGTTTCCATGGCTTACTCGCTCTCGTGCTTTGCATCGCGCGCAGCACGCGCGCGCGGTCCGTGGAAGTACTCCTGGATCCACGGGTGGTCCAGTTGTTCGATCTCGTGCAGCGGGGCGTTGGCGATGACCTTCTTGTCGGCCAGCACCGCCACCCGGTCACAGATCGCATACAGGGTGTCCAGATCGTGTGTGATCAGGAAGACAGTGAGGCCCAGCGCTTCCTGCAGGGTCTTGATGAGGCGGTCGAACGCGGCCGCGCCGATCGGGTCCAGCCCGGCGGTGGGTTCGTCCAGGAACAGCAGCGGTGGATCCAGCGCCAGCGCCCGGGCCAGGCCGGCGCGCTTGCGCATGCCACCGGACAGCTGCGAGGGCAGCTTGTTGATCGCATCGGCGGGCAGGCCGGCCAGCTTCACCTTGAGCAGGGCCAGTTCGTAATGCCAGCGCTCGGGCAGCTCGCCGTGATGTTCCTTCAACGGCACCTGCACGTTCTCGCCCACGGTCAGCGAGGAGAACAGCGCACCATCCTGGAACAGCACGCCGGTATTGCGTTCGATATGCAGGCGGTTGGCCGGGTCGCTGGAGCGGGCATCGACGCCGAGCACCTCGATCTGACCATCGTCCGGCGTGCGCAGGCCGAGGATGCTGCGCATCAACACCGATTTGCCGGTGCCCGAGCCGCCGACCACGCCGAGGATCTCGCCGCGACGCACATCCAGGTCCAGCCCGTCGTGTACCACCTGCGCACCGAAACGGTTGGTCAGCCCGCGCACGCGGATCAGCAATTCGCCGTCATCGCTGGCGGCAGCGTCGCGGTCAGGGGCCGGGGCGGTGTCGGTGATCATCGGTTACCAGCCCATCTTCATGAACCACAGCGCGGCGAACGCGTCGAGGATGATCACCAGCGAAATGGCCTGCACCACGCTGGAGGTGGTGCGCTCGCCGACCGACTGCGCGGTGCCTTCCACCTTCAGGCCTTCCAGGCAGCCGATCAGGCCGATCACCAGCGCGAACACCGGCGCCTTCGACAGGCCCACCAGCATGTTGCGCACTTCCATGGTGTCGTGCATCCGCGCGATATACATCTGCGGCGGGATATCCAGATCGAACGCACCCACGGTGATGCCACCGGCCAGGCCGGCGACCATCGCGATGAAGGTCAGCAGCGGCAGGGTGATCAGCAGGGCGATCAGCCGCGGCAGCACCAGCAGATCGACCGGGTCCAGGCCCAGCGTCTTCATCGCGTCGATTTCTTCGCGCGCCTTCATCGCACCGATCTGCGCGGTGAACGCACTGGCGGTGCGGCCGGCCAGCACGATCGCGGTCAACAGCACGGCGAACTCGCGCAGGAAGGCGATGCTGACCAGTTCGACCACGTAGATCTCGGCGCCGAAGTCGCGCAGGATCGTGGAGCCGAGGAAGGCGATCACCGCACCCACCAGATACGACAGCAGTGCCACCAGCGGCACCGCATCCAGGCCGACCTGTTCCATCTGGGCGACGGTGGCGGTGAGACGGAAACGGCGCGGTTCCTTGATCAGGCGCGCGCCCTTGACCAGGTTCTCGCCGAGGAAGCTGGCCAGCGCCACGATGTTGTGGCCCATGCCGTGCACGCTGACACCCAGCCGTTCCAGTGCGGCCAGCACGCCGAAGTCGCGCTTGGCCTTGGGCCGGTCGTCGGCGACTTCCTCGATGGTGGAGACCAGCGCACGATGCTCCTCGCGGAACGTCACCGCGTCCTCGCCGAGATCGGCGCGGTGGGCCACGCGCAGCAACTGCAGCACGCCGGCCGAGTCGAGCAGGGTGATCCCGCTGGCGTCCAGACCGGTCACCTTCTCCGGAAGGCCGCGCAGCACCTCGGCCGCGTCCAGCGCGGTGCGTAAAGTCCAATGACCAGACAACCGGATCAGACCGGGGTCTTGGGCATCCTGCTCGAGATGGGGGGCTTGGTCTGAGGTCATGTAGGCGTCCTGCGCGCAGCATAACCTGTCCGGGTGCATGGCTCGCGTATGCGCCGGACCGGGCTGAACGCGTTGCTCGGCAACACCGGGGGCGTCATGCCGCGATGCGATGCCACCGGGATTCTTCAGGCCGGGGCGTGTTCGGGTAATACTACGGCGCATGTCTGCCGACGCCCCCACCATCGTTGCACCACCGGCCACCTACGCACAGCGCGTGGCCTTCGTTTCGGAAATGGCCGGGCGCCTGCACAGCTATGGCACTACCGCGCAGCGGCTAGAAGCCGCCGTGGTCGCGCTGGCGCAGCGGCTGGACCTGGATTGCGAGCCGTGGTCGAACCCGACCGGCCTGATCCTGAGTTTCAGCGACCCGACCAAGGCGATCGGTTCGTCGGACATCACCCGCGTGATCCGGCTGGCGCCGGGCGAGAACGACCTGCATAAACTCAGCATCGCCGACCAGATCACCGATGCGGTGGCCAACGGCACCATGAGCATCGCGCAGGGGCACACCGCGCTGCGCCAGCTGGACAAGGATCCCGGCCGCTGGGGCAAGATCCGCACCATTCTTTCCTACAGCCTGGGCGCAGCGGGCGTGGCCGGCCTGTGGAAACTGCCGTGGCTGGATATCGCCACCGCCGGCGTGATCGGTCTGCTGATCGGCGTCATGGGCATGTATACCGACCGCCGCCCGGCCACGCGCGAGGCCAACGAAGCGTTGGCGGCCCTGCTGGCCGGCTCGGTGGCGACGCTGGTGGCCTCCTTCATCGGGGCGCTCAACCTCAACACGGTGATCATCGCCTCGCTGGTGGTGCTGCTGCCCGGGATGTCGCTGACCAATGCGGTCAATGAGCTGGCCAGCCAGCACTGGGTCTCCGGCACGGCGCGGTTTGCCGGTGCGGTGACCACGATCCTGAAACTGACCGTGGGCGCGGTGATCGCGGTGACCCTGTCCGGCATCGTCGGGCTGGAACCGCTGGTGCGCGCCTCGCGACCGCAGGCCGATTGGGTCGAGTGGGGCGCGCTGCTGCTGGCCGCGTTCGCGTTCGCGATGTTGTTCAAGGCCAACCGTCGCGATTTCCCCTGGGTGATGGCGGCGGCCGTCGCCGGCTATGCGATCTCCAAGTTCGCGGGCCAGGCCTGGGGCATCCCGGCCGGTATTTTCATGTCGGCGATGCTGCTGACCGCCGCCGGCAATCTGTTTGGCCGGCTGGCGCAGCGCCCGGGCGCGATCATCCGCTTGCCCGGCATCATCATGCTCGTGCCCGGCAGTACCAGCCTGCGCGGCGTGCTGACGCTGGTCCAGCAGCAGGACATGAGCGCCGGCCAGACCGTGCTGATGACCGTGCTCAACGTGGTGATGGCGCTGGTGGCCGGCCTGCTGTTCGGCAATCTGCTGATCCCGGCGCGCAAGAATCTTTGACCCTCCCGGTCATCGCGCGCGCCATCAACGGGTACGAAAACGCCGGCGCGAGGCCGGCGTTTTCATGTGCAGCACTGACTGACCGGCTTACTTCTTGATCAGGAACTCTTCAACCTTCTTGCCCTTGGCAGTATGCGCAGCCAGCCAGCGCGGCTGCTTGCCACGGCCGGTCCAGGTTTCCTTCGGGTTGGCCGGGTTGCGATACTTCGGAGCGACCTTGCCGAGCTTGCGCACGGCCTTGGCCGGGGCCTTGGTGGCCTTGCTCGCGGCACGGCCACGTGCGGCCGGGGCGGCACCGCCGAACAGTTCTTCCACCGAATAGCCCTGGGCCTTGGCCAGCTTGGTCAGCTGTGCGCGGACCTTGGTGATCGCCGGACGCTTGGCCACGATGGTCTGCTGCTTCTTGGCGTTCTTGATCAGCGCGCCCAGCTCTTTGGCGGACAGGCCGCTCAGGTCGATACTCATCTACTACTCCGCAATATATTAAGGACAGGGTGAGCCGGTCCTTGGCGTCGGAAACAGCATACATTCTCTTTTGCGAAATACACAAACAAACCGGAGTTATTGAAACCGGGTCCGCCATTGAAAAGGCCGGGTTATTCACCCGGCCTTTGTCATTACTTCGTCAATTTTGCCAGCAGCGCGTCCTTGTCGAGGACCTCCGCTTCGGCGGCATTGCGCGCGCGGTACTCGAACGTGCCGGCGGCGACGCCGCGTTCGGACACCACGATCCGGTGCGGGACGCCGATCAGTTCCATGTCGGCGAACATCGCGCCCGGGCGCAGGCCGCGGTCATCCAGCGCCACATCCAGGCCGGCGGCCTGCAACTGCGCAAGCAGCTCGGCGGCGGTGGACGACACGGTCTCGTCCTGCTTCGGATTGATCATGCAGACCACGACCTGCCACGGCGCCATCGCGTCCGGCCAGATAATTCCGGCATCGTCGTGATTCTGTTCGATCGCCGCCGCCACGATGCGCGAAATGCCGATGCCGTAGCAGCCCATCGCCAACACCGCAGCCTTGCCGTTTTCGTCAAGCACGGTCGCATTCAACGCCTGCGCATACTGGCGGCCGAGCTGGAACACATGGCCGACTTCGATGCCGCGCGCGATCTTGAGTTCACCGCCATCGGCGGCACGATCACCGGCCTTGGCGTTGCGGATGTCCGCCACTTCCGGTTCGGGCAGGTCGCGGCCCCAGTTGACGCCGGCGATATGGGCACCGGCTTCGTTGGCACCGATGACGAAATCGGCCAGCGCGGCGACGTCGCGGTCGGCCACGATGCGGATCGGCTGGGCCGGATTGAGCGGGCCGAGGAAGCCCGGCTCGCTGCCCAGATGCGTGGCGATCTCCGCCTCGCTGGCCATGCGGTAGCCCTGCAGACCCTCGACCTTGCCCAGCTTGATTTCATTGACGTCGTGATCGCCGCGCACCAGCGCCAGCACGAAGCCGGCCTCGCTCATGATCGCGACCGACTTGACGGTGCGCTCCAGGCCCAGGCCGAGCAGGGCGGCGACGGCTTCGCAGGTCTTCTGCGTGGGCGTATCGATCCTGCGCAGCGCTTCGCTGGCGGCCGGGCGCTCGCCCGGGGCCGCGGCGATGGCCGCTTCCATGTTGGCCGCGAAATCCGAGCCGGTGGAAAACACCAGCGCGTCTTCGCCCGACTCGGCGATCACGTGGAATTCCTGCGAGGCGTCGCCACCGATCGCGCCGGAGTCGGCCTGCACCATGCGGAAATCCAGGCCCAGGCGGGTGAAGATGCGGCTGTAGGCCGACTTCATGTTTTCGTATTCGCGCACCAGGCACGCATCGTGCAGGTGGAAGGAATAGGCATCCTTCATCAGGAATTCGCGCGAGCGCATCACGCCGAAGCGCGGGCGGATCTCATCGCGGAACTTGGTCTGGATCTGGAAGAAATTGACCGGCAGCTGCTTGTAGCTGGACAGCTCCTGGCGCGCGAAGTCAGCGGCAGCCTCTTCCGCGGTCGGGCTATAGCAGAACACCTGCTCCTTGCGATCCTTGAGCTTCAGCAGCTGCGGGCCGAACTTTTCCCAGCGGCCGGTGGCTTCCCACAGTTCCTTGGGCTGGATGGTCGGAATCTGGAATTCCACCGCGCCGGCCCGCTCCATTTCCTCACGCACGATGCGCTCGACCTTGCGCAGCACGCGCAGGCCCAGCGGCGACCAGGTGTACAGCCCCGAGGCCAGCTTGCGGATCATGCCCGCGCGCAGCATCAAGCGGTGGCTGGTCAGCTCCGCGTCGCTGGGGGTTTCCTTGGTGGTGTGCAGGTGGAACTGGGAGAGGCGCATCGTCGGCTTCGCTGAACGGCAGAAGCCGATATTCTGCCAGTCCGGCCGCCGCGATGGGTGTTGCCGTTGGTTTTGGCCGCCTCGACGGGGCCGGTGGCTCAGGCCTTGGGGGTGCAGTAGGCCTGGATGGCGGCCTCGGCCAGGGTCTTCTGGGCGCTGCGCTGCTCGTCGGTCAGGGCGGTATCGGCCGTGCCGTCGCCATCGGCGTCCTGCATGACCTTGCCCGGCCCGTTGAGCAGGGTGAGATTGCCGCGGGCGTCGGTGCAGGCCTTGTTCTCGGCCGGGGCGGCGGCGGTCTCGCGCGGGAGCGGGTCCCGGTTCTCGACCTGGCGGGCCTCGTACTTCTGCCCGGCCGGTGGCTTCTCCGAATACTGGGTGACGCCGTTGGCATCTTTCCACTTGTAGACAGTGCCGGCGCTGGCCGTGGCGCTGGCGAGCAGCAGCAGGCCGCTCAGACGGGACAGGGCACGCATGGCAACTCCGGCAACGGGGCAGAACCGCGATTGCAGCACCCCGGGCCGGTGCTGGCAAGCTAAACTGGCCGCATGGATCAGATGAAACCCCCGCCGCGCTCGCGCAGCATTTACCTGCTGCCCAACCTGTTCACCACCGCAGGCCTGTTCGCCGGCTTCTACGCGATCATCGCCGCGGCCAACGGCGACTTCGTGAATGCCGCGGTCGCGGTGTTTGTCGCGGCGGTCATGGACGGCCTGGACGGCCGCGTGGCCCGCCTGACCGGCACCAGCAGCGAATTCGGCGTGCAGTACGACTCGCTGGCCGATCTGGTCAGCTTCGGCATGGCCCCGGCCCTGGTGATGTACCACTGGTCGCTGTCCTGGCTGAAGTTCGACGACCCGGTGATGGGCCGCGTCGGCTGGGCGGTCGCCTTCCTGTATGCCGCCTGCGCCGCGCTGCGCCTGGCCCGTTTCAATACCCAGGTCAGCGTGGTCGATAAACGCTGGTTCATCGGCCTGGCCAGCCCGGCCGCCGCGGGCCTGATGATGTCCTTCGTCTGGGCCTTCGCCGATGGCAACCTCGGCTGGGACGGCAACCAGCTGCGCTATGTCGCGCTGGGCGTGACCCTGGTGGCGGCGCTGCTGATGGTGAGCCGGATCCGGTTCTGGAGCTTCAAGGGCAGTGGCGAGAAAGGACCGCGCGCCGATCGCGTGCCGTTCCTGGCGCTGGCCCTGGTGCCGATCGCCATCGCGATCATGGTCATCGATCTGCCGCGCGTGCTGTTCGCGGTAGGCGTGGTGTATGCCTTGTCCGGCCCGTGCTACTGGGCGTGGCAGCGCACCCGCAAGACGGTCGAGCCGAACGCGTGAGCGGACAGGCGCTGCCGCCATTGTGGTCGCCGGCGCAGCAGTCCTGGCTGCAGGCGATGGGCTATACGGTGTTCGTCGACGGCAGTGTCGAGCCGGAGGCCGCTGCCGTACCTGATGTGCAGCTCAGCGCGGCGCCGCTCGCAGAGTCGTCCGTGCCCGTGCGCCAGTCGCGGCCGGCACCGGCGGTGGATGCGCCCGCACCGGTGCGCCGAAGCGCGCCGCGCACGGTCGAAGAAGGCGCGCCGCCGCCCGTTCCGGCGGCCACGCCGGCACGCGCAGGCGGAGGCCGCCGCGCCGCGGTGCGGATGCCCGATCGCCTGCAGATCGCCCTGCTACGCGCCTCCGGCTGCAACCCGGCCGAGCCGGACACCCAGGCCTTGATGGCCAGCTGGAACCTGGATGAACTGCGCAGCAGCGCCGCCGCCAAGCGCGCGTTGTGGCCGCAGCTGCGCGCCCTGCGCAAACGGGGCCGGTCGTGAGTGCGGTGAGCTCGCCGCGGCCGTTGTCGCTGCGCGCGCTGCGCGAAAGCGACCTCAATGCGGTGATGGCCATCGAGGTGCGCGGTTACCCGTATCCGTGGACCCGTGGCATCTTCCAGGACTGCCTGCGTGCCGGTTATCCCGGCCTGGCGATGGAAGAGGACGGCCTGCTGATGGGCTATGGCCTGCTCAGCATCGCTGCCGATGAAGCCCATATCCTCAACATCTGTGTGGACCCGCTGTGCCAGTCCCGTGGCCACGGCCGCTACCTGCTGCGCGCGCTGGTGAAGCTGGCACGCGACCATGGCGCGCACCGCGTGTTCCTGGAAGTGCGCCCGTCCAATACCTCGGCCGTGGCCCTGTACCACAGCGAAGGGTTCAATGAGATCGGCCGCCGGCCGCGCTATTACCCCGCCCGCGACGGGCGCGAGGATGCGCTGGTGATGGCGATCGAGCTGGTCGACGACGACATCCAGGTGATGCCGCCGCTCTGACGTCCCGATGTAGAGCCACCCCATGGGTGGCTGCTGTTCGATCCGGCCCGTACGGGGTGTGGCTGTCGGAGACAGGCGCAGCCACCCATGGGGTGGCTCTACGTGATCCGCAGCACCACTGCCCCGAGCACGATCAGGCCGGCGGCGATCCAGCGCTGGCGGGTGACCCGTTCGTGCAGGATCCAGGCCGAGATCAGGATGCCGAACAGGATCGAGGTTTCGCGCAGCGCGGCGATCATCGCAACCGGCGCGACGGTCATGGCCCACAGCGCCAGGCCGTAGGAGATCAGTGTCCCGAACCCGCCCACGATGCCGTAGGCCCAGTTGCGGCGCGCATAGTCACGCAGCGCGCCGGCGCGGGTGCACAGCGCCCACAGGGGCAGGGGCAGGCCGGAGAGCAGGAACAGCCACAGGGTGTAACTCACCGCGGCGCCCGAGTGGCGCGCGCCCCAGGCATCGACCAAGGTGTAGGTGGCGATGACGCCGGCATTGAGCAACGGCAGCCACAGATGCTGGCGCGAGGTGCCGCGGGTCATGCACAGGATGCCCAGGCAGATCAGCGCGATTCCGCTCCACGCGATCCACGCCAGGCGCTCGCCCAGAAACAGCGTGCTGATCAGCGCCACCAGGATCGGCGCGCAGCCGCGCATCAGCGGGTAGGACGCGCTCATGTCGGTCAATTGGTAGGTACGTGCGACGAGGACGTAATACCCGACCTGGAGCAGGGTCGAGGTCGCCAGCCATGGCCAGCTCTGCGCGGCGGGTGTGGGCATGAACGGCAGCGCGATCGCGGCGATCACCGCCGCCGAGCCGGTGACCAGGATCGTGGTCAGCAGCGTGTCGGTGCCGCGTTTGACGATCGCGTTCCAGCTGGCATGCAGCAGGGCGGCGAACAGCACGATGCAGAAGAGGGACAGCGACATCGTGTCGGCGGTCATTCAATCCGTGGACGAACCCGCATCATGCCGCAGATGGGCAGCCATCGCGCTCGAAAGCGCGCGGGCCGGGCCCTACCTACGTTATCGGCCCAGGGTAGAGCCACCCCATGGGTGGCTGCACGCCATCCCGCCCCGGAAGGCAGCCACGCATGGCGTGGCTCTACCCTGGCCCCGCAGAAGCAGCCACGCATGGCGTGGCTCTACCCGTGCGCTTACAGCTTCGCGCGCTGCGAGCGCAGGCCATCCAGCTGGGCGGTCCATTCGACCAGGCGCACGCGCTCCTGCTCGACCACGGCCGCGGGCACCTTGTCGGTGAACTTGGCCAGCTTGGTCTCGCTCTTTTCCTTCTCCGATTCCACCCGGGCGATTTCCTTGTCCAGGCGCGCGCGTTCGGTGCCCAGGTCGACCAGGCCCTCCAGCGGCACCAGCAGGGTGAGATCGCCCACGATCGCAGCGGCGGCCGGCGGCGTGTCGCTGCCGTTGGCCAGCCATTCGATGCGCTCCAGCTTGAGCAGGAACGACAGCGACGAGGTGAAACGGGTCATGCGCGCGCGGTCGTCGTCGTTGCCACCCTGCAGCAGCAGCGGCACCAGCTTGGACGGCGGCACGTTCAACTCGCTGCGCACGCGGCGCAGCGCGTTGACCATCGACTTCAGCCATTCCACGTCGGCTTCGGCACGGGCGAAATCACCCGCGAACTCCTCGGCGGTCGGGTACGGACGCAGCGAGATGGTGTCGTCGGTGATGCCCAGGCGCGGGGCGACCTGGCGCCACAACTGCTCGGTGACGAACGGGGTCAGCGGGTGCAGCAGGCGCAGCAGCGCTTCGAGCACGTACAGCAGGGTGTGGCGGGTGCTGTTGGCGTCATCGGCGTCGGCACCGTTGAGGGCCGGCTTGGTCAGTTCCAGGAACCAATCGCAGAACTCGTTCCAGGCGAATTCGTACAGGCACTGCGCCAGCAGATCGAAGCGGTAGTTGGCGTAATGCGTCTGCGCTTCGGCCGAGACCGCGGCCAGGCGCGCCAGAATCCAGCGCTCGGCATCGGTACGCGGCTGCGGCACGCCGGTGAAGCTGCTGCCCTCGGTGTTCATCAGGGTGAAGCGGCTGGCGTTCCACAGCTTGTTGCAGAAGTTCTTGTAGCCCTCGGCGCGGTTCATGTCGAACTTGATATCGCGGCCGTGGGTGGCCAGCGCGGCGATGGTGAAGCGCAGCGCATCGGCACCGTGGGCGATGATGCCCTCGGGGAATTCGCGGCGGGTCGCCTTCTCGATCTTCGGCGCGTCCTTGGGCTTCATCAGGCCGGTGGTGCGCTTGGCGACCAGGTCCTCGATGGAGATGCCATCGATGATGTCCAGCGGGTCGAGCACGTTGCCCTTGGACTTGGACATCTTCTGGCCCTGCGCATCGCGGATCAGGCCGGTGATGTAGACGTCCTTGAACGGAATCTTCCCGGTGAAGCTGTCGGTGGCCATGATCATGCGGGCCACCCAGAAGAAGATGATGTCGAACCCGGTGATCAGCACCGACGACGGCAGGTAGCGCTCGAAACCGCGCGCGTCCATCGCCTGCTCGTTCGGCCAGCCCAGCGTGGAGAACGGCCACAGCTGCGAGGAGAACCAGGTCTCCAGCACGTCGCTGTCCTGGTGCAGGGCGACATCGGCGGCAAGATTGTTCTTCGCGCGGGCCTCGGCTTCATCACGGCCGACATAGCAGTTGCCCGCGTCGTCGAACCACGCCGGAATGCGGTGGCCCCACCACAGCTGGCGGCTGATGCACCAATCCTGGATGTTCTCCATCCAGTGGCGGTAGGTGTTGATCCAGTTGGCCGGCACGAACTGGATGCTGCCGTTCTCGACCAGCTCCAGGCCACGCTTGGCCAGCACGTCCATCTTCACGAACCACTGGTCGGTGAGGTACGGCTCGATCACCTGCTGGGTACGATCACCGCGCGGCACCTGCAGCTTGTGTGCACGGGTCTCGACCAGGATGCCGAGGTCTTCCAGCTCGGCCAGGATCACCTTGCGCGCTTCGTAACGGTCCAGCCCGCGGTACTTCTCCGGGGCGTTGTCGTTGATCGCCGCCACCGGGGTGAACAGGTTGATCATCGGCAGGTTGTGGCGCAGGCCGACCTGGTAATCGTTGAAATCGTGCGCGGGGGTGACCTTGACCACACCGGTACCGAACTCGCGGTCGACGTAATCATCGGCGATCACCGGGATCTCGCGGTCGGTCAGCGGCAGCTTCACCATTTTGCCGATCAGGTGCGCATAGCGCTCGTCTTCCGGGTGCACCATCACGGCGGTATCGCCGAGCATGGTTTCCGGGCGGGTGGTGGCCACGGTCAGGGTGCCGCTGCCATCGGCCAGCGGGTAGCTGATCGACCACAGGAAGCCGTCTTCCTCAACGCTTTCCACTTCCAGATCGGAGATGGCGGTCTTCAGCACCGGATCCCAGTTGACCAGGCGCTGGCCACGGTAGATCAGGCCCTGCTCGTGCCAGCGCACAAACGCCTCGACCACCGCTTCGGACGGCTGCGGGTCCATGGTGAAGGTGCTGCGCGACCAGTCGCTGGAGGTGCCCAGACGGCGCATCTGGCGCTCGATGGTGTCACCGGACTGCGCCTTCCACTCCCACACCTTCTCGATGAAGCCGTCGCGGCCCAGCGAATCGCGGGTCTCGCCGGTGTTGGCCAGCGCCAGGTTGCGCGACACCACCATCTCGGTGGCGATGCCGGCGTGGTCGGTACCCACCTGCCACAACGTGTCGTAGCCGCGCATCCGGTGGTAGCGCACCAGCGCATCCATCAGGGTCTGCTGGAAGGCATGGCCCATGTGCAGCGTGCCGGTCACGTTCGGCGGCGGCAGCAGGATGGTGTACGGCTCGCCCTTGCCGGACGGCTTGAAATGGCCGGCCTTCTCCCACGCGTCGTACAGCGCGGTTTCAAAGGTTTTCGGGTCGTAGCTGGAGGCGAGTTGGGTCATGCGGGAACCAGGATCGAATACGGAAGGTGGGGGTGCCGGAAGCTCAGCGCCCGAAGGCGCGGCGGATCTTCTGGTCGGTATGGAACTGTGAGACCGCGTAGGCGGCCCAGATCGCGGCGGGCAGCCAGCCAGACAAGGACAGCCGACTGACAGTCGGCTCTACCTTCGAGACGTTGAGGATGCCTGTGATCGGGCGGCCGATGGTGAAGAAGGCGAACCAGGGAAAGATCAGGGCGATCAACAGGCGCATCAAGGGTCTCCGGGGGCGGCGGCGACCGGACGGGCGCCGCGCGGGTTACATGTCGTACTTGTTCAGGTCAAAGCCCAGTGCCTTGTACTGGCGCCAGCGTTCGCGCAGCGGTTCGCGCGCCTCCGGGTCAGCCGGCACCACTTCCAGCACGCGGTCGCAGGCTGCCAGATAGGGATCGTCGCGCAGGTTGATCACCAGCGGCCGGGCCGGGGCCTCGGTGCCGGGCACGGCGATCAGCACCAGCGCCTCTTCCTCGTCCATGTCTTCGCCGGCGATCTGGTGCGGGATGTAGGCATCGTTGTCGAACGCCCACAGCAGCTCGTCCAGCTCTTCGGCCTGGGCCTGGTCGCGTGCCAGCACCAGGGTGAACAGCCCGGCGTCATTGGCCTTGCGGGCCAGTTCGCAGACCAGGCGCAATGGCTCGGTCAGGAAGCGGGGCTTGGCGATCAGGTAGAAATCAGCACGGGACATGGCAGGGCCTGGAGCGGAGGGAGAACCCGGCGCCAGGCCGGGCGGGACCGCGGCCACCCGCAGGCGGCCGCGATCGGGCAGGGCATCAGGCGCGGGCGACCTGGTCCAGCAGCCACTGGCTCAGCAGGCCGACCGGGCGGCCGGTGGCCATGCCGCGCTTGCCTTCGTCGCTGGCCACGCCGGCGATGTCCAGATGGGCCCAGCGCTGGCCTTCGGCGAAGCGCGACAGGAAACAGCCCGCGGTGATCGCACCGGCCCAGCGGCCGCCGATGTTGTAGATATCGGCGAAGCTGGAATCCAGCATCGGCTGGTACTCGTCCCACAGCGGCAGGCGCCAGGCGCGGTCGAACACATGCTCACCGGCGGCCAGCAGCTCGTTGGCCAGGTCGTCGTGCTTGGTCATCAGGCCGGCGGTCTGGTGGCCCAGCGCGACCAGGCAGGCACCGGTCAGGGTGGCCACGTCGATCAGCGCGGCCGGCTCGAAGCGCTGCGCGTAGGTCAGGGCGTCGCACAGGATCAGGCGGCCTTCGGCGTCGGTGTTGCCCACTTCGATGGTCTTGCCCGACATCGAGGTGATCACGTCCGAGGGGCGGTAGGCATTGCCGTCGATGGCGTTTTCCACCGCCGGCACCACCACCACCAGGTTCAGCGGCAGCTTGGCCGTGACGGCCGCGACGAAGGTGCCGATGACGTTGGCGCCACCGCACATGTCGTACTTCATCTCTTCGATGCCGCCCTGGGTCTTCAGGTTGACGCCACCGGTATCGAAGGTGATGCCCTTGCCGACCAGCACGTAGGGCTTGGCGTCGCCGCCGTTGTTCCACTTCAGCACCACCAGGTGCGGGCGGTTGGCCGAGCCACGGGCCACGGCCAGCAGCGAGCCCATGCCCAGCGCTTCCATCTGCTGTTCGTCCAGTACCTCCGCTTCGGCGCCTTCATGCGCCTGCGCGAACGCGACCGAGGACTCGGCCAGGTAGGCCGGGGTGCAGACGTTCGGCGGCAGGTTGCCCAGCTCGCGGGCGTACTGCACGCCGGCGGCGATGGCCTGGCCCTGGGCCAGCGCCTGGGTGTCGGTGCCGGCGATGGCCAGCGTGGTCAGGCCCGGCTCGTCGGCCTTCTTCTTGCCCAGCGTGGCGCTGTAGCGGTAGGCGGCGTGGTCGGCGGTGATGATGGCCTGGCGGATGTTCCAGGCGGCATCGCGGCCCTTGACCTCGATCTCGGTCAGGGTGAACAGCGCGTGGTGGTTGACCCCGCTCTTCAGGGCGCGGCTGGCATCGCCGACCGCCTTGAGGTACTGCGGCACGCCGAATTTGGCCGGTTCGCCCAGCCCGACCACCAGCACGCGTGCGGCGGTGACGCCGGGCAGATCGTGCAGCAGCGTCGTGTTACCGGTCTTGCCGCCCACGTCGCCGCGGGCGATCAGGGCCGACAGGCGGCCACCGGACGCGGTGTCCAGGGCCTGTGCCGCCGGGCTCAGGGTCTGGTCGGCATAGGCGCCGACGATGACGCAATCGCACTCGGCCGAGGCCGGTGCTGCGTGGTTCAGGGTGAATTCCAGGGCCATTGATCAGATTCCGTTGGCAAATCCGTACAATCGCGAGCTGTTTACGTCCCGTCAGTAGACTGGGCAGCACCGCGAACGAATCCGAGAGTTTAAACCACCGCCCCATGTCGAAGCTCGATCGCTATCTCCTGCGTGATTTCGTCCAGAGTTTCCTGGCCACCCTGATCGTGTTGCTGGTGGTGAGCGTCGGTGGTGTCCTGGTGGACATCCTCGGCAACATCGCCGACGGCCGCCTGCCTGCCCGCCTGCTGTTCTCACAGCTGGGCCTGCAGTTCATCGTCTATATGCCGCTGATCCTGCCGCTGGCGCTGATGCTGGGCCTGCTGCTGGCCACGGCCCGGCTCTACCGGGACTCGGAAATGGCGGTCATCACCGCCATCGGCGTCGGCCCCAAGCGCCTGCTGCGCCCCCTGCTGATGCTGGTGGTGCCGGTGGTCGGCCTGATCGGGCTGTGCTCGCTGTGGCTGGGCCCCTGGGCCGACCGCACCGGCGAGACAATGATCGACGAGGCCAACCGCAGCGTGGTCATGGCGGGCCTGGAGGCGGGCAAGTTCACCTCCCTGCCCAATGGCGGCGTGGTTTACCTGTCTTCGGTCTCCCCGGACGGCACCCAGCTGGGCAAGGTCTTCCTGCAGCGCCAGAAGGAGGACCGCATCGAAGTGATCTCCGCCGATCACGGCCGGATGTACTTCGAGGGCGCCAAGCAACGCTATCTGGAGCTGGATGACGGCCACCAGGTGGAAGGCCCGGCCAACGGTGCGCTGGACTACAAGCTGATGACCTTCGCCCGCAACGACGTGGCCATGCCTGACGGCGCCGAGACCCGCAAGGACGACGACCCCGAACTGCTGCGCACCACCCAGCTGTTCGGCGATGAGCGCCCCGAGGCTCAGGCGCAGCTGCACTCGCGCATCGCCCCGCCGCTGATCGCGCTGGCCTTCGCCCTGATGACCCTGCCGCTGGCCCGCAGCTCGCCGCGCCAGCAGCGCTACGGCCGGATGATGCTGGCCTTCCTGGCCTATATGGTGGGCATGAACCTGATGTTCATCGGCACCCGCTGGATCGCCGATGGCAAGATTCCCGCCGTGGCGGGCCTGTGGTGGCTGACGCTGCCGTTGCTGGCCCTCGCCCTGTGGATGTATTTCCGCGACGGCAAACTGTCGCGTCCCCGGAGGACCGCATGAACGTGTTGCGCCCGATGCGGTTTGATCTGTACCTGGGCCGTGCCGTGTTCGGCACTGTCCTGCTGACCTGGGCGGTGCTGGTCGGCCTGGACGTGGTGATGGCCTTCTCCGGCGAGTTCAAGGACGTCGGCAAGGGCAGCTACACCCTCGGTCACGCGGCCGCCTGGGTGCTCTACACCGTGCCCCGCCGCGCCTATACCTTCTTCCCGACCGCCGCCGTGATCGGCGCGCTGATGGGCCTGGGCCAGCTGGCTGCCACCTCCGAACTCACTGCACTGCGCGCGCTGGGCCTGTCGCGCAAGCGGCTGAGCGTCTCGGTGGCGATCGCGCTGTCGCTGATGACCGCGGTGATGGTGTTCAGCGGCGAAACGCTGGGCCCGTGGGGCCAGAGCAAGGCCGACGACATCAAGATCAGCGCCAAGTGGGGCAGCAGCCTGAGCGCGGCCCGCTATTCGGGCGTGTGGGCGCGCGAAGGCGACACCTTCCTCAACGCCCAGAGCGGCGACGAGCAGTTGCAGGCCGGCGGGGGCACGCGGCTGATCCTGCACGACGTGCGCCTGTACAAGATCGCCGACGACGGCCGCCTGGCCTCGCTGACCTACGCCACCACCGCCGAACATGGCGCCGATGGCTGGGTATTGAACAAGGTCCGCCGCGACACGTTCGGTGAGCGGTCGGCAACGCGGGAGACGGCCGAATCCGAGCCGTGGAATTCACGCCTGGATGCGGCGGCGCTGGCCAGTGGTATCTCCAAGCCACGCAATCTGACGGCGATGGATCTGCGTACCAGCATCGAGTACCGCAAGCGCAATGGGTTGGATGCGCGCGATTACGAGGATGTGTACTGGAGCCGTTGGTTCTATCCGATCAATGTGTTGGCGTTGTGCCTGGCGGCGGTGCCGTTCGCGTTCGGTTCGCTGCGCAGTGGCGGTATGGGCAAGCGGTTGTTCCTGGGCATTCTGTTCGCGCTGGGCTTCTGGTTGTTGCAGTTGTTCTTCGGGCGCATGGCCGGTGCGTTGAAGTTCGATTACCGGATTGCGTATGCGTTGCCGCCGATTGTAATGATGGTGGTGTCCGGGTTGTTGTTCCGACGTAAGTCGGGCTGATTCATCTGCTCACACGCCAAACGCCAAACGCCAAACGCCAGAACCGAGGCCGAAGCCGAAGCCGAAGCGGCCACCATGGGCTGTCGAGCTAGGCGCGCCGGGCTCGCCTGTCCGGGACCCGCCGCATGAACATCCATGTTGGCTCGTGTGCTGCCATCCATGGCAGCACACGGTCCCGGCTTGGCAATCCCGTCGCGCCTCCGACAGTGTTCTGGTGGGGGTAGGGAGAGCAGGAGCAGCCGGGCATGGCCCGGCTCTACCGTTCTGACGGGTTGGCGAAGTGACGCTGTTCGTATTGAATCTTGGCGACTGAGCGACTGAGCGACTGAGCGACTGAGCGACTGAGCGACTGAGCAATTGATCGACGAAGGCTTGATCGATTCAGCGAAGGTACGACTTCGCTATGAAGATTGCGCTCCTTACGCGTCTTGATCGCGAGAGCCGGTACTGAGTGCGAAACGTCGGTCACGCAACAAATCCGCCTTGATCAACCGCACTTCGCAATCTGTCAATGCGGAGAGGCGCAGCCCATTTCAGGGCCGTAGTGCGCCATGGATGGCGCACTACGAGCTTACATGGGTGAGGGCGGATCGCTTGCGAGGCACTGCCTCGCATCCGACCGAACGCACAGCCGCCAGCGGCTGGGCCGGGCCGCGGAGCGGGACTTGCAGCGGGCCCAGAAATGGGTTGCGCCTCTCCGCAAACGCACAGAAAACAGAGGCGCTGCTTTCAGCGCTGTTCTGGAAGGCTTTAGAGCGTCAGTGCGTCAGTGCGTCAGCGCGTCAGTACTTCGGCAGCCGAACAACCCGCGTCCCGCTGGCCCGGTCATGCCAGGTCAACCGCTGCCGATCCACCAGCGCCCACCAGAACCCCAGGCCGGCCGTCAGCACCGACAGGGACCCCACCGCATACCGCAGCCACAACTGCCTGCGCGTCGGCACCGTGCCGTCCAGCGACACCACCCGCAACCGCCACGGCCGCATCCCCAGCGTCTGCCCGCCGCGGCGCCAACTCATCGTCGCGTACAGGCCTGTCACGACCCAGCAGCATGCCCACAACGCCCACTGCCACGCGCTGAACGGGGCGATGTTCTCCCGCGCTGCGTGACCGCTGATCGTGTAGACCGCCACGAACACCGCCCCCAGCAGCATCCACAGCGCCAGGGCGGGGAAGAAGTCGTACAACAGTGACAACAGCCGCCACAGCAGCAACGATGCAGGGCGATCAGCAGCGGGGGACGACAGCGCGGTATCGGTCATGACCCGGAGCATACCCGGCCCGCTGCCCGCGTTCGATGGCCCACGCACGGCCTGCTCCGTATGCTGTGCGCATGTCCGATGCCACCACCCCCGCACTGCGCCGCCAGCTCATCCAGCACCTGCCCGAGCTGCGCAACGACGACAACGTCCGCATCCAGCGCTTCCTCGACACGGCCTGGGCCGAACACGGCCTCGCGCGTGCCAGTCTGGACAGCTACCGGCGCGATCTGGAAGGTCTCGCGCGCTGGCGTGATGGCGCGGCCGGGGGGCTGGCCGGTCTCGATCGCGCCGGGCTGTTCGACTACCTGGCCTGGCGCTCCCGCCATGGCTGGTCGCCGCGCAGCAATGCCCGCCTGCTTTCCGCGCTGCGGGCCTTCTTCGCCGATGCGGTCCGCCGCGGCGAACGCAGCGATGACCCCAGTGCGTTGCTCGATCCGCCGAAGCTGCCGCGGCTGCTGCCCAAGGCGCTGGCCGAAAGCCAGATCGATGCGCTGTTGGCCAGTCCCGACATCGAGACGCCGCTTGGGCTGCGCGACCGCGCCATGCTGGAGCTGATGTATGCCGCCGGCCTGCGCGTCAGCGAACTGGTCAACCTGCCGGCCAATGCGGTGAATCTGCGCCAAGGTGTGCTGCGCGTGACCGGCAAGGGCAGCAAGGAACGGCTGGTTCCGCTGGGGGAAGAATCCCAGCACTGGCTCGAACGTTATCTGGCCGAATCGCGCCCGCAGCTCACCGGCAAGCGCAACGTGCCGACGCCACAGGACGGCGCTGTGCCGATGTTTTTGGAGCCCTCCCTGCATCCCTTGAGCCGCCAGCAGTTCTGGGGGCTGGTGAAGAAGTACGCGGTGCTGGCCGGGATCGACCCCGCCCGGATCAGTCCCCATGGCCTGCGCCACAGCTTCGCCACCCACCTGCTCAACCGGGGCGCCGATCTGCGCGCCCTGCAGATGCTGCTCGGCCACAGTTCGCTGTCCACCACCCAGATTTACACGCTGGTGGCCCGCGAGCACCTGCAGAAGCTGCACGCCAAGCACCACCCGCGCGGCTGAGGCGGGGCCAAACGCGGCCGCGCCGTTCCACTGCGGTCCAGCTGCGTGAGCAGGCAGCTGTGCGAGAATCCAGCCTGACCTCTTACACCGGAATGCTCGATGCTCCGTGTTGCCATTGCGGCGCTCTTCGGCGCGCTCAGCCTGTCTGCCTGCGCGCAGCAACCGTCCGCTCCGGCGGCCAAGACCACTGCCGCCACCCCGGCCGCTGCCGGTGATGCCGACCAGCGCGTGCGCACCGCGCTGCAGCAGCTGGACCCCACCTTCAAGCCTGATTTCATCGGGGCCGCGCCGTTTGCCGGTTTCCGCGAGGTGCTGGTCGGAGGCCAGGTGCTGTACGTCTCTGATGACGGCCGCTACCTGATGCAGTCCCAGCCGTACGACATCCAGAACAAGGCGCCGGTCAGCAGCCAGGGCCTGCTCAGCTACCGCCGCAAGCTGCTCGATGGCGTGCCGCACAACGAGCGCATCGTGTTTGCCGCGCCGAATGCCAAGTACACCGTCAGCGTCTTCACCGACATCGAGTGCGGCTACTGCCGCAAGCTGCACCAGGACATCGCCGAGCTCAACCGCAACGGCATCACCGTGGAATACCTGGCCTTCCCGCGCATGGGCCTGGGCAGCCAGGACTACACCGACATGATCTCGGTCTGGTGCGCTGCCGACCGCAAGCAGGCCCTGACCGCCGCCAAGACCGGCAAGGCCGTCACCCCGAAGAACTGCACCAATCCGGTGGCCATGCAGTACAAGCTCGGCCAGCAGATGGGCGTCAACGGCACCCCGGCGATCTTCGCCGCCGATGGCACCCAGCTCGGTGGCTACCTGCCGCCGGCGCAGCTCAAGGCCGCGCTGGAGCGCGTCTCGGCAGGCGGCAGCCGCTGAAGACAGAACGCCCCGGCCAGGCCGGGGCGTTTTCGTTGTTGCGATCAACGCGACGCGTCCCTGCGGGATCCGCGAGGCAGCGCCCCGTGTCAGGCGGGCTTACTTCAAGCCGTCACTGATCGCCTTGGTCAGGGTGCCCTGCGCATCATCGCCGCTGAACTCCCAGAAGAATGCACCGCCCAGGCCCTGTGCTTTCACATAGCCCATCTTCTCGGTGACCATCGCGGGCGTATCCAGACTCCAGAACGTGGTGCCGTTGGAGATCCACGTGGCCTTGGCGACGTTGTCGGTGTACACCGGCCAGTTGAGGGTCTTCAGCACCTTCCAATCTTCGATACCGGCTTCGTACGTGCCCGGTGCCGCGCCGCTGGCGCTCTTGTAGAGCCCATTGTTGCCGCTGGCCACGCCGGTCCAGCCACGCCCGTAGTAGCCGATGCCCAGGTTCAACTTGCTGGCCGGTACCCCGCGGCTGAGGAAGGCTTCCATCGCATCGTTGCTGTTGTAGAGCTTCTGGTCGCCGGTGGAGGGATCAGCCGGTGAATCGAACAGGGCCGAGTGATGGTTGGTCTGCGGATCCCATGCGCCGTGGAAGTCGTAGGTCATCACGTTGATGAAATCCAGATACGGGTGGTAGCTGGCCGGATCGGTCACCCGGATCTTGTCCACGCCTGCGCCCACGGCCACCGTCAGCAGCAGGCCGGGCCGCACCGCATCAAGCTGGCGGCGGAATTCGGCCAGCAGCGCGGTGAAGTTGGCGTTGTCGGCCGGCGTCCCGCAGCTCAGCCCGCACGCCACCGGGTACTCCCAGTCGATGTCGATGCCGTCGAACACGCCGAGCGCCGCACCCGCACCACCCGCACCATCGGCCACCGGCAGGTTGCCTTTGATGTAGGCGTCGATGCACGAGGCCACGAACGCCTGCCGGTTGGCCGGCTGCGCCGCGCTGGAGAAGCCGCGCGACCAGGTCCAGCCGCCCAGCGAGATCAGCACTTTCACGTTCGGGTGTTTGGCTTTGAGCTGCTTGAGCTGGTTCCAGTTGCCACGCAGTGGCTGGTCCCAGGTGTCGCCCGTGCCGCTCACGCTGTCGCCGGCCGCGAAGGATTTGCCGTAATCGGCGTAGGCATCGCCGCCCACGCCGGTGTTCGGGTCGGAGGCCTGGGTCACGCCGACTTCGCAGCGGTTGTTGCGCACGTTGCCGAAGGCGTAATTGATGTGGGTCAGCTTCGCCGCCGAGCCGCTGGTGTCGATGTTCTTGACCTGGTAATTGCGGCCGTAGATGCCCCACTGGGTGAAGTAGCCGATCACCCGCTTGGCGCCCCCCCCGCCGCCACCGGCGGCCGTGGTTACGCTGATCGAGCCGCTCTGCGCCGAGGCGTTGCCGGCGTTGTCGCGTGCCCGCACCGTGTAGGTATAGGCCGTGCTCGCGGCCAGGCCGCCATCGGTGTACTGGGTGGCACTGGGCGAGCCGACCAGGCTGCCGTTGCGGTACACGTCGTAGCCGGCCACGCCGCTGCCGCCGCTGTTGTCGGTGGCCGCGTTCCAGGCCAGGTTCACCGTCGTGGCGGTTCTGGACGGGGACGCCAATCCGCCCGGAACGCTGGGTGGCGTGGTGTCGTTGCTGGCCGCGGTGACGGTCACATTGACGGTGGCCGAAGAGGTCACGGCGTTGTTGTTGTCGGTCGCCACGGCTTTGAAGGTGTGGCTGCCGGCCGAGGCATTGCTCCAGACCACGCTGTAGGGGGCGCTGGTGTCGATGCCCAGCGAGGTGCCGCCGCGGAAGAACTCGACCTTGCTGATGCTGCCATCGGTATCGCTGGCATTGGCGCTCACCGTGATGCTGCTGCCGGCGGTGAAGCTGGCCCCGGCGGCGGGCGAGGTCAGCGCGACGCTGGGCGGCTGGTTGCTGCCGCTGCCATCGCAGGCACCGAGGTTGGTGTAGTAGGGCGCACCGGCCGGGTGGTCGGGTGGGGCGTTCCAGATGTCCTGGTTGGCGCGGTACAGCACGCCGCCTTTCTGCAGGGTCTGGCCCGCCAGATAGATGGCCGCGCCATTCCATTCGGGCGCCCCGGTACAGTTCGCGGCCTGCACCAGCGTGGGCGTGCCGGCGGCAGCGGCCAAGGCCAGCGCCAGCAACCAGCGCCGTCGGCGCGGACGCAGGGCGGGGGAGGAAAACGATGTCACTGCACGGCGCGCAATCGGGTCTGGCATGGTCGGTCTCCGATCAGGTGGGCGCATGCCGCCGGGATGGCGGCATGCGTGCAGCAGGTCCGGGCGCCGGTGAGAGAGGCCGGCAACGACATGGGGGACGGACAGCACCGGGCGCTGGGGCCAGGTGGTGATAACGTTGTCATGTAATCCCGGCGCAATCCGTGAACCAGCGCATGGTTCGGGTGTGAACGCACCTTGCCGCCTCCCAGGCAGGCCGATCCCCAGGGCCGGGCCGCGGCGGCCGACTTGGGTACAATAGTGGGCCCCGTTCCCAACCACGGTTCCCCGGACATGATGGTCCTCGAGGGCGCATCCGCCCTTTCGCCGTTCCGCCGCGAACGTCTTGAATCCCGCCTGCAGTCCCTGGCAGCCGATCTGCGCATCACCGGTGCCTGGCATGTCTACTTCATCCAGACCGAGGGCGATGCGGCCCCGGACCCGGTGATCCTGAGCCGGATCCTGGAGGCCCAGCCGACCCTGGCCGGGCGTGAGGACGGGGCGGTATCGCGCTTCGTGGTGCCGCGATTGGGCACGCTGTCGCCGTGGTCGAGCAAGGCCACCGAGCTGGTCCGCGGTGCCGGGCAACCGATCCGCCGGGTCGAACGTGGCCTGCGCATCGATCTGGCCGGCTGGCCGGCCGACGCGGCCGCGCAGGAAGCGGTGATCCGCGCGCTGCACGACCCGATGACCCAGTCCGTGCTGGCCGAGACCGCCCAGGCGCAGGCGCTGTTCAGCGCCCCGGCGCGCGGTGAGCTGGAACGGATCGCCCTGGAGGATCTGGAGGCAGCCAACAGCCGCCTCGGCCTGGCCATGGCCCAGGACGAGATCGACTACCTGCGCCAGCGCTTCGGCGAACTGGGCCGCAAGCCGTCGGACGTGGAACTGATGATGTTCGCGCAGGCCAACTCCGAGCACTGCCGCCACAAGATCTTCAATGCCAGCTGGACCATCGACGGTGCCGACCAGTCGCACTCGCTGTTCCGCATGATCAAGAACACCCACCAGCAGACCCCGCAGCACACGTTGAGCGCCTACAGCGACAACGCCGCGGTGGTCGCCGGTTTCCCGGCCGCGCGCTACCGCCCGGACCCGGCCACCGGTCAGTACCGCAGCGAAGCCGTGGTCGATTCGGCGTTCTGCATCAAGGTGGAAACACATAACCACCCGACCGCGATCGCCCCGTTCCCGGGTGCGGCCACCGGTGCCGGCGGTGAAATCCGCGATGAAGGTGCGACCGGACGCGGCGGCAAGCCCAAGGCCGGCCTGACCGGTTTCTCGGTCTCGCACCTGCGCATCCCGACCCTGCCGCAGCCGTGGGAGGCCCCGCGCGCGCTGAACCCGCGCATGGCGCCGGCGCTGGACATCATGCTGGACGGCCCGCTCGGCGGCGCCGCGTTCAACAACGAGTTCGGCCGCCCGAACCTGCTTGGCTACTTCCGCAGCTTCGAACTGCCCGAAGGCGAGGGCCTGACCCGCGCCTACGACAAGCCGATCATGCTGGCCGGTGGCCTCGGCGCGATCGACCAGAACCAGGTCGAGAAGCTGCGCCTGCAGCCCGGCGACGCCGTCATCGTGCTGGGTGGCCCGGCGATGCTGATCGGTCTGGGCGGCGGCGCCGCCAGCTCGGTGGCCTCCGGTGAAAGCGCCGAAGACCTCGATTTCGCCAGCGTGCAGCGCGACAACCCGGAAATGGAGCGTCGTTGCCAGGAAGTGATCGACCGCTGCGTCGCGCTCGGCCTGGACAACCCGATCCGCTGGTTCCATGACGTGGGCGCCGGTGGCCTGTCCAACGCGATTCCCGAGTTGCTGCATGACTCCGGCGTGGGCGGTGTGATCGATCTGGGCAAGGTGCCCGCCGATGACCCGTCGCTGTCGCCGATGCAGTTGTGGTGCAACGAATCGCAGGAACGCTACGTGCTCGGTGTGCCGCAGGCGCGCCTGGCCGAGTTCGCCGCGCTGTGCGCGCGCGAACGTTGCCCGTTCGCCGCCGTTGGCGTCGCAACCGCTGAAGAGCGGCTCGTCGTGGCGTACGGCGCCACCGTGGGCAATACCCCGGTGGATGCCCCGATCGATCTGCCGATGGACGTGCTGTTCGGCAAGGCGCCGAAGATGCACCGCGACACCGTGCACCCGTCGGCGCCGCGCTGGCCGGCGCTGAAGACCGCGGGGCTGGACCTGCACGAAGCGGGTCTGCGCGTGCTGGCCCATCCCTCGGTGGCCTCGAAGAACTTCCTGGTCACCATCGGTGACCGCAGCGTCGGTGGCCTGACCGCACGCGAACAGATGATCGGCCCGTGGCAGCTGCCGCTGGCCAACGTCGCCATCACCTTGGCCGGTTTCGACACCGTGGCCGGTGAAGCGATGTCGATCGGCGAGCGCACTCCGCTGGCGCTGCTGGATGCGGCCGCGTCGGCGCGCATGGCGGTCGGTGAAGCGATCACCAACCTGTGTGCGGCGCCGGTGGATGCACTGGAAACGGTGAAGCTGTCGGCCAACTGGATGGCCGCGGCGGGCCATCACGGCGAAGACGCGCTGCTGTATGACGCGGTGCGTGCGGTCGGCATGGAGCTGTGCCCGCAGCTGGACCTGAGCATTCCGGTCGGCAAGGACTCGCTCTCCATGCAGGCGCAGTGGCAGGACAACGGGCAGGCGCACAAGTCGGTGTCGCCGGTGTCGCTGGTGATCTCGGCGTTCGCGCCGGTTGCCGATGCGACCGGCCAGCTGACCCCGCTGCTGGACCGTGACGCCGACAGCGAGCTGTGGCTGATCGGCCTGGGCGCTGGCAAGCAGCGTCTGGGCGGCTCGATCCTGGCCCAGGTGCACGCCGACCATTCCGCGCTGCCGGCCTTCGCCGGTGCCGTGCCGGATCTGGACGATGCACAGCGCCTGCGCGCGTTCTTCGAACTGATCCGCGATGCGCGCCAGGCCGGCCTGCTGTTGGCATACCACGACCGCAGCGATGGCGGTGCGTTTGCCGCGCTGTGCGAGATGGCCTTCGCCTCGCGCCTGGGCCTGGACATCACCCTGGATGCCTGGGGCGATGATCCGTTCCGCAGCCTGTTCAATGAAGAGCTGGGTGCGGTGGTGCAGATCGCCAAGGAAGACCGCGCCGCGTTTGCTGATCTGGTCGAACGCCATGCACTGACCGAATGCGCGCAGCGCATCGCGCGTCCGACCACCGCCCCGGTGGTGCGTGTCTCGCTGCAGGGCGAAAGCCTGGTCGAGTGGCGCTGGGAAGCGCTGTTCGATGCCTGGTGGTCGGTCACCCACGCCATGCAGAAGCTGCGCGACAACCCGGACAACGCCGACCAGGAGCGTGCGATCGCGCGCAACTTCAACGCGCCGGGCCTGAAGCCCAAGCTGACCTTCGATATCAACGAAGATGTGGCGTCGCCTTTCATCAACACCGGCGCACGTCCGCGCGTGGCGGTGCTGCGCGAGCAGGGCGTCAACGGCCAGATTGAAATGGCGAACGTCTTCGAACGTGCCGGCTTCAGTTCGTTCGACGTGCATATGAGCGATCTGATCGAAGGCCGTGTTGCACTGTCCGATTTCACCGGTCTGGTGGCCTGTGGTGGCTTCAGCTACGGCGACGTGCTCGGTGCCGGCCGCGGCTGGGCCACCTCGGTGCTGGAGCGCGGCGCGCTGCGCGATGCCTTCGCGGCTTTCTTCGCCCGCGAGGACAGCTTCGCGCTGGGCGTGTGCAACGGCTGCCAGATGATGAGCCAGCTGAAGGACATCATTCCCGGTGCCGAGCACTGGCCGCAGTTCCGTCGCAACCGCAGCGAGCAGTTCGAAGCGCGCACCGCGTTGCTGGAAGTGGTGGAATCGCCGTCGATCCTGCTGCGTGGCATGGCCGGTTCACGCCTGCCGGTCGCGGTGGCGCATGGCGAAGGCCAGGCGGTGTTCGCCAACGCAATCGACCAGGCCGCGGCGCGCGTGTCGCTGCGTTACATCGATGGCGATGGCAACGTGGCCACCCAGTACCCGCTGAATCCGAATGGCTCGCCCGACGGCATCACCGGCCTGACCACCACCGATGGCCGCACCACGATCATGATGCCGCACCCGGAACGCACCCCGCGTGCGATCAACCACAGCTGGCATCCGGAGGACTGGAACGGTGATTCACCGTGGCTGCGGATGTTCCGCAACGCAAGAGTATGGTGCGGCTGATACTGCGCAACGCATCAAAATCGATGCAGTGAAAATCGCGTGAAGAAACCGCCGGCCTGTCCGGCGGTTTTCTTTTATGCGGTGCACAAACTCATCGGGAGCAATGAGTTACACGGCGTTACAACGTGAAAATCCGTTATATCGTTTGCTCACATGCAGCTAACAAAAATGCGCAATAACGCGGCGTTTTTGTGACGCGCGACACGGTCATATCAAAATCAACGTCAAAGTCTTGACGTCATTGAAACTGTACGTTAACACTGCATCCTCATTTCGACAGCGTTCAGTTCCACAGTAACCGCATGGATGGCGAGCACGCTGTAGGTATCTGCCAGCCATTGCGCACAACGCAGTAAATCAAGCGAAAAAACGCCCCCAGGGGACGTTGGACCACGCGGTCCGGCGTTGGCGTCGCTTTGCCTAAAACCAGCCTAATCAGGAGCCGCATCGATGAATCGGATTTATCGCAAGGTCTGGAACAAAGCACTGGGGCAGATGGTCGTCGCCTCGGAATTGGCCAGCAGCCAGTCCTCGGGTGTCGTCATCGATCAACGCCGAACCGCTGGCGGACGCAACACCGCACTGCTCTCGGCCGCCATCGCGCTGACGCTTGGATTGGGCGTGGCAGGCGCCACGCAGACAGCGCACGCGCAGTCGGTGGAAGTGGGCGGGAATGCGAACTGCGTGGTCTTGAACAGCAAGGTCATCGACAGCTGCGTGGTCGATGGCAACGCCACGGCCTCGGGCACCAACGCGGTCGCCATCGGCAGCAACAGCACCGCCTCCGGCGCCAACAGCGTGGCGCTCGGCGCCGGCTCGAAAACCAACCGCGCCAACACCGTGTCGGTCGGTGATGCCGGCAAGGAGCGCCAGGTCACCAACGTCGCCGCCGGCACCGCCGCTACGGATGCGGTGAACAAGGCGCAGCTGGACAAGGTTGCGGTCGCCGCCGAAGGCGCGACCCGCTATTTCAAGGCCGATGGTGACGGCACCGACGCCGATGCGGCGAAGATCGATGGCGAGGGTGCACTGGCCGCAGGTGCCAGCGCCAACGCCGATGGCGACGGCGCAACGGCCCTGGGCAACAGCAGTCAGGCCATCGGCAATGCCACCACTGCCGTTGGCAGCCAGGCACTCGCGGTTGGCCTCGGCGCAAGTTCGTTCGGCCAGGGCAGCATGGCCTTCGGTGATGCCAGCATCGCGCTCGGCCAGAGCGCCGCAGCGTTTGGTCTGGGCGATGTCGCCCTGGGCGCATCAGCGGTAGCGGCCAGTGAAAACGGTGCGGCAACGGCGATCGGTGGTCTGGCCGAAGCCAGCGCCGATGGTGCGACCGCGATCGGTGGTGGTGCACTGGCCATCGGGCCGGGCAGCACCTCGCTGGGCCGCGGTGCGGCCAGCGCGGGCGAAGCCTCGGTGGCGGTGGGTGCGTTCAGCGTCGCGGTCGCGGATTTCAGCGCGACGCTCGGCGCGAATTCGGCCGCGGTTGCAGTGGGTAGCGTGGCACTCGGTGCCGGCTCGTATGCCGATCGCGTCGACACGGTGTCGGTCGGCAATGCGGACAACGGCCTGCGTCGCCAGATCACCAACCTGGCCGATGGCACCGAAGACAGCGATGCGGTGAACAAGGCGCAGCTCGACGCCGTTGGCGCGGTTGCCGCCAACACAGACAAGTATTTCCAGGCCACCGGCAGCAGCGACAGCGATGCCGGTGCGTTTGCAGCAGGCGATAACGCGACCGCGATCGGCGAGGCGTCCAACGCGCTGGCCAACGGCGCGACCGCGCTCGGCAGCGGCGCCACCGTCACCGCGCAGAACGCGACGGCCGTCGGCTACAACGCCAGCGCTACCGGTCAGAACAGCGCAGCCTTCGGCACCAACGCGCAGGCCAACGGACCGGGCAGCGTGGCCGTGGGCGGGGCAGCGGTGGATGCCGATGGCAACCCGCTGATCACCAATGGGGGCGTGCCGGTCGATACCGGTGCAACCAGCGCCGGCGTGGGCGGCACGGCAGTGGGCGCGAGTGCGGAAGCCGCAGGCTTCGCGTCGTCGTCGTACGGCGTGGGTGCTTACGCATCCGGTGCACAGGCCTCGGCGTTCGGCGCGGTCTCCAATGCCACCGGCGACTACGCGACGGCGGTCGGTACGCAGAGCGTGGCGACCGGCAACAGCAGTACCGCCATTGGCGGTCCGGCGGATCTGCTGCCGGGGTTGGGCTTCTTCGTGCAGACCCAGGCCAGTGGCGAAGCCGCTACGGCGGTGGGTGCCGGCGCGATCGCCAGTGGTGATTACGCCGTGGCCAACGGCACGTTGAGCGAAGCCTCGGGCACGGAAGCCACGGCAGTGGGCTACTTTGCCTACGCGCCGGGCGAGGGCGCCACCGCACTCGGCGCGGAGACCTGGGCCAGCGGTGAGCTGAGCACCGCCGTCGGTTTCTACAGCACTGCGCGAGGCGCGAACAGCGTCGCGCTGGGTGCCAACTCCACCGCCATCCGGGACAACACGGTCTCGGTGGGTGACGTCGGCAATGAGCGCCAGATCACCAGCGTCGCGGCCGGTACCGAAGCCACAGACGCGGTCAACAAGGCGCAGCTCGATGCGGTTGCGACGTCGGCCTCGGCGACCTCGGCGCAGTTCAAGGCGAACGGTGCGGCCAGCGGTGCGGTCGGTGCATTCGCCGATGGCGAGGATGCGCTGGCGGCCGGTGAGGCCAGCAATGCGCTGGGCGCCGGGGCAACGGCGGTCGGTGGTGGTGCGACGGCGGTCGGCGATGACACCGTCGCGCTGGGCCGCAACAGCAGCGCCACCGGCAACGGCAGCGTGGCCATTGGTGGCCTCGGCCAGGCGTATGACGAGTACAACCAGCCGCTGGTGGATGACCAGGGCAATGCGATCCTGATCGGTGCCACCGCGGCGCCGGACAGCGTGGCGGTCGGTGCCGGTGCACAGGCCACCGGCACCACCAGCAACGCGTTCGGCAGTGGCGCACAGGCCACCGGCAGCAACAGCCTGGCCAGTGGCTACAAGGCACGCGCCACCGGCGATTACAGTGTGGCGCAGGGCGACAACGCCTTCGCCAGCGGTGAAGAAACCACGGCAACCGGCGCATATGCGTGGGCCACTGCGGATGGCGCCACCGCCTTCGGTTCCAGTGCGTGGGCCACCGAAGCCAACGCCACGGCGGTGGGTCAGTCGGCGTGGGCCAGCGGTACCGGATCCACCTCGATCGGCTACAACAGCTGGGCGCGCGGCAGCAGTTCCACCGCGCTTGGCCGCGGTGCCTTCGGCTACGGCGACAACAGCGTCGCCGTCGGCTTCCAGGCGCTCGGCAACAGCATCAACAGCATCGCCATCGGCACCAACGTGGTGGCCGGCGGTGAAAGCGCGATCGGTATCGGTGCGGGCAGCAATGCCAGCGCGTCCAATACCGTGGCGCTCGGCGCCGGTTCCGTCGCCGACCGTGCCTACACCGTCTCGGTTGGCAACGATGGCCGGCAGCGCCAGATCACCCAGGTTGCCGCCGGTACCGAGGGCAGCGATGCCGTCAATCTGGATCAGCTGACCGCCGCGACGGACCAGTTCCAGGCCAGCGGTGACGGTGTTGCCGTCGCAGGTGGCGAGGAGAGCGTGGCCGCTGGTGCGAACGCGGCGACCGATGGCGACTACGCGACGGCCATCGGCTCGAGCAGCTTCGCGGCCGGCAGCGGCGCATCGGCGATCGGTAGCGGTGCCTTCGCTCTGGCCGACAACGCCAGTGCAGTGGGCTTCAATGCCGTCGCCAGCGGTGCCAATGCAACCGCAACCGGTGCCAACGCGCAGTCGACCGCCGAGTACGCGACGGCGACGGGTGCAGAGAGTCTGGCCTCCGGCGAGCAGAGCACCGCGACGGGTGCGGCCAGCGTCGCCTCCGGCGCCGGCAGTCTGGCCGGTGGTGCGCTGTCCGATGCAACCGGTGAGGAATCGGTGGCGTTGGGTTACTTCAGCAGCGCCAGCGGTGATGGTGCGACCGCCGTCGGTGCGGAAAGCGTGGTCAGCGGGACGCTCTCGGCCGGTTACGGGTTCGCCTCCGAAGCGACCGCCAGCTACACCACCGCGATCGGCGGCTATGCCGTGGCCTCGGCCTTCAACGCGACCGCGCTGGGCAGCTTCGCCCAGGCGACCGGCTCCAACAGCGTGGCCCTCGGCGGCGATGCCGAAGCCTCCGGTGCCTACAGCACCGCGACCGGCCAGGGCAGCCTGGCCAGCGGTACCAACAGCGTGGCCGTCGGTGGTGCGCTGTTCGGCCTGCTGCCTACGGAAGCCTCGGGCAATTACTCCACGGCTGTCGGCGGCGGTGCATGGTCACCGGGCGTGAACAGCACCGCGCTCGGCAATGCGGCCACGTCCAGCGGTGCGAACAGCGTGGCGCTCGGTGCGGACTCGATCGCCGATCGCGATGACAGCGTCTCGGTCGGCAGTGCCGACGCGCAGCGCCAGATCACCAACGTCGCGGCCGGTACCGATGGCACCGATGCGGTGAACGTGAATCAGTTGAATGCAGTAGCCGATGCGGCTGCGACGACCAGCAAGTACTTCCAGGCCAGCGGCAGCGATGACAGCGACGCTGGTGCCTACGTGGAAGGCGAGAATGCGCTGGCTGCCGGTGAGGCTTCCAATGCCATCGGCAACGGCGCCAGCGCGCTGGGCAGTGGCGCCACCGCCATCGCCGACAACGCCACCGCAATTGGCTTCAACGCGTTGGCAAGCGCCGCAGGTGCCGCAGCAGTGGGCAGTGACGCGCAGGCCACCGGCGAAGACAGCGTCGCCATCGGCAATGGCGCCAGCGCCAGCGAGATCGGCGCCACTGCCACCGGTGCAGGCGCGCAGGCCGCAGGGGCCTACGCCACGGCCACCGGCAGCCAGTCCACGGCGAGCGGCCAGCAGGCGACCGCCAATGGCTTCCGCGCCAATGCGTCCGAAGCCGGCGCCTCGGCCTTCGGCAGCTACAGCGAAGCGACCGGCCAGCTCTCTTCCGCACTGGGCTATGGCGCGGTGGCCTCCAACGCTTACGCCGTCGCGGTCGGTGCGGCCTCGACCGCGTCCGGCTCGGGTGCGGTGGCGGTCGGTGAATACTCCGAAGCCACCGGCGATGAGAGCGTGGCGATCGGTGGCACGACCTTCTTCGGTCTGCTGCCGTCGCGTGCCTCGGGAACCGGTGCCTCGGCGTTCGGTGCAGGTGCCTGGGCGACCGATGACTACGCCACCGCGATCGGCTGGAACGCGTGGGCCGATGCAGGCAATGCCACCGCGCTGGGCGCCAGTGCCAGCGCAGAGGGCGTGAACAGCGTCGCGCTGGGTGCCGGGTCCGTCGCTGACCGCGACAATGCCGTCTCCGTCGGCACGGCCACCGCACAACGCCAGATCACCAACGTCGCCGCCGGTACCGAAGGCACTGACGCAGTGAATGTCGATCAGCTCAATGCGGTCGCCGATGTGGCCGAAACCACCAGCCGCTTCTTCCAGGCGTCGGGCAGCGGCAATGGCGACGACGTCGGCAGCTATGTCGACGGGGCGTATGCCACCGCCGCGGGTGAGGCCGCCAACGCGTTCGGCACCGGGGCCTCGGCCTATGGCAGCGGTTCGCTGGCCTCCGGCCGCAATGCCTCGGCATCGGGCTTCAACGCCTCGGCCACGGCCGACTCAGCGACCGCCATCGGTGGTGCGCTGTATTACGAAGATGAGAACGGCAACGTGCTGCTCGACAAGGCCACCAGCGCCAGCGCCGTCGGTGCCACCGCACTCGGTGCGGGGGCGCAGGCCGAAGGAAGCTTCAGCACCGCCACCGGTGCCGGTGCCACGGCGGCCGGGCTGCAGTCCGCGGCCTTCGGCTACAGCGCCGAAGCAGGCAGTGACTACAGCACGGCGGTCGGTACCTTCAGCGCGGCCAGTGGGGTACGCACCACGGCGCTGGGCTATGGGGCCGAGGCCAGTGGTGATTACGCCTCCGCACTGGGCTGGGGCAGTGCCGCGTCGGGCAGCTACGCCAATGCGATCGGCTACGCATCGCAGGCCAGTGGCGACAACAGCGTCGCGGCCGGTTCCAACGCCTGGGCCACCGCCGCACGCACCACCGCGGTGGGGCAGTTGGCATGGGCAACCTCGCAGGGCGCGACGGCCATCGGCCAGGACAGCTACGCCTACAGCGGCCTGAACGCCACGGCGGTCGGTACCAGTTCGTCGGCCAGTGGCGCAGGCAGCGTCGCGCTCGGCGCCGGTGCCCGCACCAGCGAGGCCAATGTGGTCTCGGTCGGCGGCGGCAATGGCACCACCGGCCCGGCCACGCGCCGCATCACCAATGTCGGTGACGCGATCAATGCGAGTGACGCGGTGACCAAGTCGCAGCTCGATTCGGTCGCAGCCACCGCCGATGCGGTCGGCAAGCACTTCCAGGCCAGCGGCAGCGGGGTGGCCACGGCCAGCGGCAGTGATGCACTCGCCGCCGGTTCCGGTGCCACCGCCAGTGCGACACGCAGCAGTGCGCTGGGTACCGCGGCCGTCGCCTCGGCGACCGGGGCCACCGCGGTCGGTGCCGATGCCTCGGCACGCGGTGCCAACAGCACCGTGCTGGGCCGGCAGGCCTCGACCAATGCGACCAATGGCGTGGCGATCGGCAACGGTGCATTCGCCAGCAACGGGGCCAACAGCATCGCGATCGGTTCAGCGGCAGGTGTCTCCGGTGCCAACGCGGTGGCGCTGGGGTCCGGTTCGCGCGCGGTCGAAGCCAATGTGGTGTCGGTCGGTGGCGGCAACGGCACGGATGGCCCGGCCACGCGCCGCATCGTCAACGTCGGAGCTGGCCGCATTGCCGCGGGCAGCACCGATGCCGTGACCGGCGGCCAGCTCAACACCACCAACCAGCGCGTCGGCGCGGTGGAAACCCAGGTGGGTGATATCGACACCCGCATCGGCTCGGTCGAGAACGTCACCGCCAATGCGCTGACCTACGATGACAGCAGCCGCGACACGCTGACCCTGTCGGGTCTGCAGGGCACCACGCTGGACAACGTCGGCAGCGGTTCGATCGCGTCCGGCAGCCGCCAGGCGATCAACGGTGGGCAGTTGTTCCAATCGCTCACCGATGTCGCCACCTTCCTCGGTGGCGGTGCCAGCGTGGGCATGCAGGGCGTGTTCGTTGCGCCGAACTATGTGATCCAGGGCGCGACGTACAGCAACGTGGGCGATGCACTGGGCGCGCTCGACCGCAAGGTCAGCGATCTCGATCAGCGCGTGGCCGGTGGCAGCAGTAGCGGTGCACGGGCACGTACCGCCGCGCTCGCTACGGCCAGCGTCGCACCGGAGGCCAGTGTGATGAGCGCCACCAGCGACGACGCCATCGCGTCGGTGCAGGGCACGCCCACCGCCGCCAGCGTGGGCGGCAGCCAGCCGCTCAGCGCACCGGCCGCGGCACCGGCGGCAGTCAATGCGGTGGTGATGGGCGACGGTGCCGTGGCCAGCGGGGCCTCGGCCACGGCCATCGGCCAGGGCGCGACCGCCTCGGCCGCCAACTCGGTGGCACTGGGCCAGGGCTCGGTCGCCGATCGGGCCGATACGGTCTCGGTCGGCAGCGTCGGCAACGAACGCCAGGTCGCCAACGTGGCGGCTGGCACGCAGGCCACCGATGCGGTCAACAAGGGCCAGCTGGACGGCGGCATCGCGACCGCCAACAGCTATACCGACCAGCGCTTCACCTCGATGGCCGACAGCTTCGACATCTACAAGGGCGAGATCGACCAGCGCCTGCGTCACCAGGACCGTCGCATTGATCGCCAGGGGGCGATGAGCGCGGCCATGCTCAACATGGCCACCAGCGCCGCCGGCGTGCGTACCCAGAACCGCGTCGGTGTCGGCGTCGGTTTCCAGGGCGGCGAATCGGCGCTGTCGCTGGGCTACCAGCGCGCGCTCAGCGAGCGCGCCACGGTGACCCTGGGCGGTGCCTTCAGCAGTGATGACAGCTCGGTCGGCGTGGGCGCCGGCTTTGGCTGGTAAGCCGTTGGTTTCAATGCGGGGCCGTGCGCGGCCCCGTTGCAACGCAATGCAAGGCCTGAGGGGGCGGGTCACGGGAACCCTGGCCAGGGCCGGCCAGGGAGCTCGCATGGAGTGTTGGCCTGAACAGTCGTTTGATCCATGACCTTGAAGAGGACGTCAACGTGACCAGTAAGCAGAACCTTCGCATCAATGTGCTGGCAGCCGCCGTGCTGTCGTTGTCCGCAGGCGCCAGCGCCTATGCAGCGGGCCTGCCGGCCAAGGAGCCGGTGCGCCAGCCGGCTGCCGCCCAGGGCGCAGAGCGCATCATCGTCAAGTACCGCGCCGGCACCGCTGCGGCCACGGATCGTTCGGCCAAGCTGACGGCCGTGCAGTCGGCGGTCGCCCGCGCCAGTGTCGGTGGCTCCGCCGCCGGCCGTGCCAGTGCCGTGAACCCGCAGATCGTGCGCAAGCTCGGTGTCGGTGCCGATCTGATCCGCCTGCAGGGCCGCTTGAGCCCGGCCGAACTGCAGAAGGTGCTGGCCGAGATCAAGGCCGATCCCTCCGTGCAGTACGCCGAAGTGGACGTGAAGCTGCAGCGCACCGATGTGCGCCCGCGCCACGCGACCCCGCAGCTGGTGCCGAACGATCCGTACTACGCGCAGTACCAGTGGCATCTGAACAGCGCTACCGGCGGCATCAATGCGCCGGCAGCGTGGGACATCGCCCAGGGCGAAGGCGTGGTGGTGGCGGTGCTCGATACCGGCATCCTGCCGCAGCACCCGGATTTCTCCGGCAATCTGCTGGCCGGTTACGACTTCATCAGCGATGCGGAAACCTCGCGCCGACCGACCGACGAGCGCGTGCCGGGTGCGCTGGATTACGGTGATTGGGTAGAAAACGACAACGAGTGCTATGCCGGCTCGCTGGCCGATGACAGCTCCTGGCACGGTACCCACGTCGCGGGCACCATCGCCGAGTCCACCAACAACGGTGTGGGCATGGCGGGCGTTGCGTACAAGGCGCGCGTCCTGCCGGTCCGCGTCCTCGGCAAGTGCGGTGGCTACCTGTCCGACATCGCCGATGCGATCACCTGGGCCTCCGGTGGTACGGTGGCCGGGATCCCGGCCAACGCCAATCCGGCCGAGGTCATCAACATGAGCCTGGGCGGCGGCGGCGCGTGTGATGCGCTGTACCAGGATGCGATCAATGGCGCCGTGTCGCGCGGCACCACCGTGGTGGTCGCCGCCGGCAACTCGGCCTCCAACGCGTCCAATTTCCGTCCGGCCAGCTGCGCCAACGTGGTGGCGGTCGGCGCCACCCGCATCACCGGTGGGATCGCCTACTACTCCAACTTCGGCACCGTGGTGGACCTGTCCGGCCCGGGCGGCGGTGGCAGCGTGGACGGCAATCCGGGCGGCTACGTGTGGCAGTCCGGTTACAACGGCCTGACCACGCCGACCTCCGGTGCCTACAGCTACGTGGGCATGGCCGGCACCTCGATGGCCTCCCCGCATGTCGCGGCGGTGGCAGCGCTGGTGCAGGGCGCGGTCGCGGCGGCCGGCAAGGATCCACTCACTCCGGCTGCGCTGGAAGCCCTGCTCAAGCAGACCGCACGGGCCTTCCCGGTCACCATCCCGACCGCCACCCCGATCGGCACCGGCATCGTCGATGCCAAGGCCGCCCTGGACAAGGCGCTGGAAGAAGAGTGCACCGAGAACTGCGGCCCGGTGGCCACGCCGCTGACCAACAAGGTCGCCGTCGGTGGCCTGAGCGGCGCCGGTGGCAGCGAAGTGCTGTACAGCTTCGAGGCGCAGGCCGGCAAGGTGCTGAGCCTGCTCACCTACGGTGGCAGCGGCAATGTGTCGGTGTACGTGAGCCAGGGCAAGGAGCCGACCGCGACCGCGTTCGATGCCAAGTCCACGCGTCCGGGCAACAGTGAAACCGTGCGCTTCACCGCGCCGGTGGCCGGCACGTATTACATCAAGGTGGTCGGTGAGTCCGCGTTCAGCGGTGTGAGCATCCTCGCCAACCAGTAAGACCGGTAAAACCCCAACGGGAGTCCGTCATGTGACGGGCTCCCGTTTTTACATCTGGACCGTGTGCAATCCCGCGTACGATCGCGGTGAACTGCTAAAGTCGCAGCGGTTGCCAGGAGAAAGTGCTTGAACGCGGTTGCCCAGGATCCCACTGCAGAAGCCACCGCCGAATCCCGCATCGTCGGGGTATTGCTGGAGAAAGGTCGGCTCAAGGACAGCGACCTGGCCCGCGCGCGTCCGCTGCACCGTGAGTCCGGCGGCAGCCTGCTCGGTCTGCTGGTGCGGCTGGGGCTGGTCTCCGAGCGGGACCATGCACAGACCTGTGCCGAGGTGCTCGGCCTGCCGTTGCTCGACGCCAAGGCCGTGCCGGAAGCGCCACCCGAAGCGCTGCTCGATGGCTTGCCGCTGACGCTGCGTTTCCTCAAACAATTCCATGTCTGTCCGCTGGTCCTCCAGGACGGCGTGCTCGACCTGTGGCTGTCCGATCCGCAGGACCCGTATGCGGCCGATGCGGTGCAGTTGGCGATGGGCCTGCCGGTGCGCCTGCACGTGGGCCTGCGCTCGGAGATCGACGATCTGATCGAGCGCTGGTTTGGCCAGGGCCGCAGCGCGATGGGCGCGATCATCGAGACCGCCGACGGGGAGGGCGCTGCGGTCGACGACATCGAACACCTGCGCGATCTGGCTTCCGAAGCGCCGGTGATCCGGCTGGTCAACCTGGTCATCCAGCGGGCGGTGGAACTGCGCGCCTCGGATATCCATATCGAACCGTTCGAGAATCGCCTGAAAGTGCGTTACCGCGTGGATGGCGTGCTGATCGAAGGGGAAAGCCCGCCGGTCAATCTCACGGCCGCGGTGATCAGCCGTATCAAGATCATGGCGCGGCTCAACATCGCCGAACGTCGCCTGCCGCAGGACGGCCGCATCATGTTGCGCGTGCAGGGCAAGGAGCTCGATCTGCGTGTCAGCAGCGTGCCCACCGCGCATGGCGAAAGCGTGGTGATGCGCCTGCTCGACCGCGATACGGTGGTGTTCGATTTCCATCGGCTGGGTTTCACCGAGGCATTCCTGCCGCAGTTCCGCAAGGTGCTCGAGCAGCCGCATGGCATCCTGCTGGTGACCGGCCCCACCGGCTCGGGCAAGACCACCACGCTGTACACCGCGCTGAGCCAGCTCAATACCGCCGACGTCAAGATCATCACTGTCGAAGATCCGGTCGAATACCAGATCGAAGGCATCAACCAGATCCAGGCCAAACCGCAGATCGGGTTGGATTTCGCCAATGCGCTGCGCAGCATCGTGCGCCAGGATCCGGACATCATCATGATTGGCGAAATGCGCGATCTGGAAACCGCCCGCATCGCGATCCAGTCCGCGCTCACCGGCCACCTGGTGCTCTCCACCCTGCACACCAACAATGCCGCCGGCGGCATCACCCGCCTGCTGGACATGGGCGTGGAAGATTATCTGCTGACCTCCACGATCAACGGCATCCTCGCCCAGCGCCTGGTGCGCCGGCTGGAGCCGCAGCATGCGCAGCGCTACCGTGCCTCACCGGAAGAGATCGACAAATTCGGCCTGCGCCGCCTGCAGCCGGAGGGGGAGATTTTCCTCTACCGTGCACAGCCCTCGGCGATCGCGCCCACCGGGTATCTCGGCCGCACCACCATCGTCGAGTTCCTGGTGATGAACGATGCGCTGCGCAGCGCGGTGATGCGTCGCGCCGGCATGGGCGAGATCGAACAGATCGCGCGCGCGGCCGGCATGCGCACCATGTATGAGGATGGCCTGTCCAAGGCCCTGCAGGGCCATACCACGCTGGAAGAAGTACTGCGCGTGACGGAGGAATCCTGATGCGTGCATGCGGTCGGCACCCGGTGGGCGGCTGAGCATGGCCCAGTACCGCTACAAGGCGCTCAACGCGCATGGCGAACTGTTCGAGGGCCAGATGGACGCGGCCAGCGAAGCCGAGGTGGCCGCGCGCCTGCAGGACCAGGGTCACATGCCGATGGAGGCGCGCTTGGCCAGCGAAGGTGTCGCGGGGGCGTCATCCTGGGCGGCGCTGCTGCGTCGCAAACCGTTCGACGGCGGTGGGCTGGTGCAGTTCACCCAGCAACTGGCGACGCTGCTCGGTGCCGGGCAGCCACTGGACCGTGCGCTCAGCATCCTGCTGGAACTGCCTGAAGACGAGCGCACGCGCCGGGTGGTCACCGACATCCGCGACATCGTGCGCGGCGGTGCGCCGCTCTCCACCGCGCTGGAGCGCCAGCACGGGCTGTTCTCGCGGCTGTACATCAACATGGTGCGCGCCGGTGAAGCCGGTGGCAGCCTGCACGACACCCTGCAGCGGCTGTCGGATTATCTGGAGCGCAGCGCTGAGCTGAAAGGCCGCGTCATCAACGCGCTGATCTACCCGGCGATCCTGCTGGCGGTGGTCGGCGGTGCGCTGCTGTTCCTGCTGGGCTACGTGGTGCCGCAGTTCGCGCTGATGTACGAAAGCCTCGATGTCGCGCTGCCGTGGTTCACCCAGTGGGTGCTCACCGCCGGCCTGGTCGTGCGCGAAGGCTGGATCATCATGATCGTGGTACCGGCCGTGATCGCGCTGGTGGTGGAGCGGCGGCTGCGGCAACCGGCCACGCGCCTGGCCATGGATGGCTGGCTGCTGCAACGCAACGGCATCGGCCCGCTGCTGGCCAAGCTGGAAACCGCGCGCCTGGCCCGCACCCTGGGCACGTTGCTGCGCAACGGCGTGCCGCTGCTGTCCGGCCTGGGCATCGCGCGCAACGTGCTGAGCAACCGCGCGCTGGCCGCCGATGTCGATGCAGCCAGTGACGAGGTCAAGAACGGCAACGGCCTGTCGGCATCGTTGGCGCGCGGCAAACGCTTTCCGCGGTTGGCGCTGCAGATGATCCAGGTCGGCGAGGAATCCGGCGCGCTGGATACGATGCTGCTCAAGACCGCCGATACGTTCGAACAGGAAAGCGCGCGCGCGATCGACCGGTTGCTGTCGGCGCTGGTGCCGGTGATCACCCTGGTGCTGGCTTCGGTGGTCGGCCTGGTGATCGTGGCCGTGCTGGTGCCGTTGTACGACCTGACCAATGCCATCGGCTGACCGGCCGCTGGTGAATACCCCAACGATTCGATGCAAGGAGCCTGCCATATGCAACGCCGTCGCCTGACCCGCTTTTCTTCCGCGCGCCACCAGTCCGGCATGAGCCTGCTGGAGATCATCATCGTGATCGTGCTGATCGGTGCGGTGCTGACCCTGGTCGGCAGCCGCGTGCTCGGCGGCGCCGATCGTGGCAAGGCCAACATCGCCAAGGCACAGGTGCAGACCATGGCCGGCAAGATCGACAACTATCAGCTCGATACCGGCAAGCTGCCGGCCAAACTGGATGATCTGGTCACCCAGCCCAGCGGCAGCGCGGGTTGGCTCGGGCCGTACGCCAAGCCGGCCGACCTCAATGACCCGTGGGGTCATGCGTTGGAGTACCGCGTGCCGGGCGAAAGCCAGCCGTACGACCTGATCAGCCTGGGCAAGGACGGCAAGGTCGGTGGCAGCAGTTACGACGCGGACATCCGGTACGAGTAATCGGCAGTGGGAGCGCTGTGGCCCCTGCCGAGCAGACCGCCGCATCGCGTGCCCACGGGCACCCGTGCGCGCGGTCTGTCGTTGCTGGAGATGCTGCTGGTCGTGGCGCTGATCGCCATCATCGGTGTGGTGACCGCCACCGCGATGAACGGTGGCATCGACGGCATGCGCCTGCGCAACGCCGGCAAGGAAATCGCCACCCAGCTGCGCTACACGCGCACGCAGGCCATCGCCACCGGCCAGACCCAGCGCTTCGTGATCGACCCGCGTGCCAGGACGTGGCAGGCCGCCAATGGGCGCCACGGGCAGATTCCCGCCGCGCTGGACGTCCAGTTCCGCGGGGCGAGCCAGCTCAGCACCGCGCCGGGGCAGGGCAGCATCGCCTTCTTCGCCGACGGCGCGGCCAGTGGCGGCAGCATCGACCTGAGCACGCGCGGCGCGGTGTGGGAGATCCACGTCGGCTGGATCACCGGCGAAGTCCGTGCCGGTCCGCGCCGGGAGGGCGGATGAAGCGTCAGCGCGGCTATTCATTGCTGGAGGTGATCATCGCCTTCGCGCTGCTGGCGTTGGCGTTGACCCTGCTGCTGGGCAGCCTGTCCGGTGCGGCGCGTCAGGTCGGTCAGGCCGACGTGCGCAGCCGGGCCACGCTGTATGCGCAGTCGCTGCTGGCCAGTACCGGCGTGGAGGCTCCGCTGCAGGAGGGCAGCACACAGGGCGAGTGGGAGCAGGGCAAGTACCGTTGGCGATTGCAGGTGGAACCGTACGCGGAGCCACGCACGACCACCGCGCCGGTGGCCACCGATGTTGGCGGCCCGACCCTGGCGCAGATCACCCTGCAGGTGCGCTGGGGCGAAGGCAACGGCGAGCAGTTGCAATGGCGCAGCCTGCGCGTGTTGCCGCCGGTACCGGGCACCCCGCGATGACGCTGCGCGCGCGCCGTGCCCGCGGCTTCACCCTGATCGAAATCCTGCTGGCGACCGCGCTGCTGGTCGGCGGCCTGGCGCTGGCCTTCGCCACCGTGCGCTCGGCCATGGCGATCAGCCAGCGCGGCGAGCGCATGGCCGCCCAGAACGAGCGCATGCGCGCGGTCGAAGGCTTTCTGCGGCGTCGCCTGTCGACCGCGCTGGTCATCGCGACCTCGCCGCCGGATCCCACCCGCGACCCGGTGTACTTCGTTGGCGAGCCGCAGCGGATGCTGTTTGTCTCCGATCTGCCTGGCTACCTCGGCCGGGGCGGGCCGTATGCGCATGAGCTGCAGGTCCGTCGTGCGGGTGGGCAGGAGCAGCTGGAGGTCGGGCTGACCCTGCTGCAGAACGGCGAGGCGATCGAAGAAGATCCACCGCGGCCGCCGGAAATGCTGGCCGATCAGCTGCGCGACGTGCGCTTCCGCTATCGCGGTACCGATCCGCGCACCGGCCAGCTGACCGAATGGCTGGACCGCTGGGAGGACACCCGCCGCCTGCCGCTGCTGGTCTCGATCGAGATCGCGCCGCTGCAGGGGCCGGCGTGGCCACCGATGATCGCGGCGCTCCCGCCACCGCGCGGAGATCGCCGATGAGGCCGGCGCGCGGTGCCGCGCTGGTGCTGGTGCTGTGGTTGATCGCGCTGCTCACGGCGGTGATCGGCGCATTCGCGCTTAGCGCACGCGTGGAGCACATGCAGCAGCGCGTGATTGGCGATGATGCCATCGGCCAGGAATACGCGCGCGCGGGGCTCGAATATGCCCTGCATCGTCTGCAGCCCCGCGCCAGTCAGCCGGCATGGGTGGCCGATGGCCGCCGCTACCGGTGGAGCTTCGATGACCGCCGGATCGATCTGGCGATCCTGGATGAGAACGGCAAAGTGAACCTGAATCTGGCCGATGCCAGCTTCCTCACCGCCTTCCTTCGTGCAATGGGAGAGGAACCTGGCCGCGCCCAGCAGCTGGCCGGTGCCATCGTCGATTGGCGCGACGCCGACAGCCTCAAACAGCCTGGCGGTGGCGCGGAGACGCCGGATTACGTCGCGGCCGGCCTGCCGTATGGCGCACGCAACGCGCGCTTCGAGACCGTGGGCGAGCTGCAGCGCGTGCTGGGCATGGAGGCGGACCTGTATGCGCGGATCGAGCCGATGCTGACGCTGTACAGCCGCCAGGCGCGGCCCGATCCGCGCTTCGCGGCTGGCCCGGTGTTGACCGCGCTGGGGCTGGACGCCGAACGCCTGCTGGCCGAGCGCGAGCGTGCGGCGGCGGCAGATGACGCGGGATTACCGACCGCACCGCTTGCAGGTGGCAGCGGCACCTATAGTATCGAGAGTCGCGCCACGGACGAACGCGGCCGGATATCGGTACTGCGCGCCGTGGTGAGGATGGGGTCGGCAGGCACGCCGGGAACGGCATACACAGTACTTCGCTGGGAACAGGGAATGGCAGCAAGATGACGGCATGGCGTGACAGTCTGGTGCGGGCCCGCGGGCGCTTGTCGCCTGGCGTGGGCAGCAGCCTGCGCTGGTGGCGGCAATCGTTGCTGGCCTGGCTGCCGGTGCGGTGGCAATGGGCGATGGGCTGGTCGCGCTCGCGGCTGCTGTTGCAGCGCGATGGTGAGGTGTTGCGCCTGCAGCGCCAGACGGGCGAGCAGATCGAGGCGATCGCCGAACTGCCCTGGCCGGTATCGCCGGCCACCCTGGATAACGTGCTGGACGCGCGCCTGCGCAGCTTGCCGCGGCATTGGTTGCTGCCCGCCGGCAGCGTGTTGCGGCGCCCGCTGCGGCTGCCCGCAGCGGCCGCGGAGCGGCTGCGCGATGTGGTCGGTTTTGAAATTGATCGGCAGACGCCCTTCGATGCCAGCCAGGTCAGCTACGACGTGCGCGAGCTGGGCGCGCTGCCGGATGGCCAGTTGCAGGTCGAGCTGGTGGTGATCCCGCGCGTGCAGCTGGAGCAGTGGGCGCAGCAGGCCGGGCCGTGGGCGCAGGCCGTGGCCGGCGTCGATGCGGTGGATGCCACTGGCCAGCCGCTGGACGTCAATCTGCTGCCGGTCGCGCAGCGGCAGCCGTATCGCGACCCGATGGCGCGCTGGAACTGGCTGCTGGCCGTGGGCGCGGTCGTGCTGCTTGCGCTGGCCGGCCATCAGTTGATCGACAATCGCCAGGCCGCGGCAGACCAGTTGCGTGAGCAGGTCGATGCCGCCGCGCGTGATGCGCGGCGGGTTGCCGCCGAACGGCAGCAACTGCAGAGTCTGGTGGAGGGCGCCGCGTTCCTGGAGGGCAAGCGTGCCGAGCATGCGAGCACCGTGGAGATATGGAATGAACTTACCCGCCTGCTGCCCGATGGCACCTATCTGGAAAAAATGTCGATCGAGGGCACCACGCTGCAGTTGATCGGGCTCAGCCGCGAAGCCTCGCAACTGGTGCCGCTGCTGCAGGACTCGCCGCTGTGGCGCAAGGTCAACCTGACCGGCGTGCTGCAGGCCGATGGGGCGACCAGCGGCCGCGACCGTTTCACGCTGACTGCCGAGCTGCAGCCGTTGCCCGGCGCGATGCCGCCTGCCAAGGAGGTTGCCGATGGCAGCACAACCGACGCGCCGTGATCGCTGGCTGGCGCTGGGCCTGCTGCTGGCGGTGATCGCGGTGGCCTACCTGCTGCTGGTGCATCCGTGGTTGACCCGCCCGCTGCTGGCGATCCATGCCGACATCGCAACGGTGCAGGAGCGTCAGCAGCGTGTGCAGGCGCAGCTGGCGCAGCGCGGCCAGATCGCTACCCAACTGAGCGAGGTGCAGACGGCGCTCGAGGGCCGCCCCGGCTTCCTGCGCGAAGCCACGGCCGAATCGGCGGCTGCCGCGCTCTCCAGCCGCCTGCAGGATGCGGTGGCCTCCGCCAGCCCGGGCAATCGCAGCTGCACGATCAGCAATCGCACGCCACTGCCGGATGCCAGTCGCGAACCGGCCTTCCCGCGCGTGGCCCTGCAGGTGCGCCTGCGGTGCGGCGTGCCGGAGATGGCCGCGGTGCTGCACACGCTGGAGACCGGCACGCCGCGCCTGTTCGTGGACAACCTCAATCTGCTGGCGCAGCGCTTCCAGCAATCGCCAAGTGAAACCGGCACCGGCCTGGACGTGTCGTTCGAACTGGTCGGCTATCTGCGCCCGGGCGCCGCGCTGGAGCCTGGTGCGCCGGTGCCGCCCCCCCTTCCGCTGCCGGCGGGACAGGACGCTGGGCAGAACGCTGACCCAGGTGCGGCCCTGCCCAGCGATGCGGCCGAGCCCGCGCCGGCACCGGACGCTGCCGAGGAGGTCGAGCATGAAGCTTGAAGCAGCCGGCCTGCGCACCTGGTGGCTGGGGGGCATCGCGCTGTGGGCACTGGCGATCTGGATCGCCACGCTGTTCGGGCTGGGCAGCCGTATCGCGCCGGCCACGGATGGCGATATCGGCCCCGGGCCGTTGCCGCAGCTGGCACCGGCCGCACCGGAGCGCATGGCCTCGGCCAGCACGTACGCACAGATCGGTGCGCGGCCGCTGTTCGCCGAAGACCGGCAGCCGCGCCCGTATCTGCTCGGCGGCACCGAGCAGGGCACCGCCAGCAGCGTTTCGCTGACCGGCGTACTGCTCACGCCTGACTTCGCCATGGCCATCCTGACCACCGATCAGCGCCAGTCGCTGCGGTTGCGCTTGAACGGTGAGGCGGTGAACGGTTGGCAGCTGCTGGCGCTGGAACCACGCCGGGCCACGGTCAGCGGGCCGGGTGGCACCCAGACGCTGGAACTGCCGGTGTTCAACGGGCAGGGCGGCGAGCCCCCCACCGTGCTGGGCGCCACGCCGCTCACGAGCGTTCCTCCGGCCGGTACCGGCGCCCGACCGATCAACGGCGCGGCGGCGCCGATGCCCGCGCCCCCACCGGCCGCAGCCCCTGCGGCGCAGGCAGGGACGCCCTCGAATGCGGCGGCCCCCGCGCAGAACGCGCAGGGCCCCAGCGAAGACCAGATGAAGGCGATCCGCGAACGCATCCAGGCGCGCCGCCAGCAATTGCAGCAACAACAGCAACAGCAGTCGCAGCAACCGCCCGCGGGCGACTCCGGCCACAACCCTTAGAGTGACAGCATGACCCTGCGCCTTTTCCCCGTGTCTTTCCTTGTCGCCCTGCTGGTGGGCTGCACCACCGTGCCCGCGCCGGAGGTGCGCCGCGATGCGGTCCTCGACAGCCACCAGGTGGTCGCCGGTGATGGATCCCACGCAGGCGTCGATGCCGAGCCACTGGGAACCAGCAGTGCACCGCAGGCGGTGATCCGCCGCGGCACCGGCACGATGATCAACCGCAGCGCCGCCGCGGCGCCGCAGCCGTCGCTGGGCAATGCCTCTACCGGCAATGCGACCTTCAACTTCGAAGGCGAATCGGTGCACGCCGTGGTCAAGGCGATCCTCGGCGACTTCCTCGGCCAGAACTATGTGATCGCGCCGGGCGTGCAGGGCACCGTGACCCTGGCCACGCCCAAGCCGGTCTCCTCGGCGCAGGCCTTGAACCTGCTGGAAATGGTGCTGGGCTGGAACAACGCACGCATGGTCTACAGCGCAGGCCGCTACAACATCGTGGCCGCCGACCAGGCGCTGGCGGGCACCGTATCCCCCAGCACCGCCTCGCCGGCCAATGCGCGTGGCTTCGAAGTGCGCGTGGTGCCACTGCAGTACATCTCCGCCACCGAGATGAAGAAAGTGCTGGAGCCGTACGCGCGCCCGAACGCGATCGTCAACGTCGACAACGGCCGCAACGTGATCACCCTCGGCGGTACCCGCAGCGAACTGGAGAACTACCTGCGCACGGTCGAGATTTTTGACGTGGACTGGCTCTCGGGCATGTCCGTGGGCGTGTTCCCGATCCAGTCCGGCAAGGCCGAGCAGGTCGCCGCCGATCTGGAGAAGGTGTTCGGCGAGGAAAGTAAAACTCCCAGCGCCGGCATGTTCCGCTTCCTGCCGCTGGAGAATGCCAACGCGGTGCTGGTGATCACCCCGCAGGCGCGCTATCTCGACCAGATCCAGCAGTGGCTGGACCGCATCGATACCGCCGGTGGCAGCGCGCGGCTGTTCTCCTATGAGCTGCGCTACGTCAAGGCCAAGGACCTGGCCGAGCGTCTGGCCGAGGCCTTCGCCAATGAGAACGGCCGCGGCGGCCGCGGCAGCAGTTCGCTGGCGCCGGGCGCGTCGCCGATGGACATCGGCAGCCGCGATGGCAACAGCAACAGCAATTTCTCCAACACCGGCAGCAGCAACGGCAGCAGCCGCGGTGGGCTGGGCGAGGGCACGATGAGCCTGCCGCAGCGCCAGTCCGGCAACGCCAGCTTCAGCCTGGAGGTGCAGGGCGATACGGTCGGTGTCTCGGCAGTGGAGGAAACCAACACGTTGCTGGTGCGCTCCACCCCGCAGGCGTGGCGCTCGATCCGCGAGGTGATCGAAAAGCTCGACGTGATGCCGATGCAGGTCCACATCGAAGCGCAGGTGGCCGAGGTCGCGCTGACCGGCGATCTCAGCTACGGCGTGAACTGGTTCTTCGAGCAGGCCGTGGCCACCGGCAAGACCGAGAGCGGCATCGACCTGCCCAGCGCGCTTGGCCGTTCGATCTGGGGCAGCATTTCCGGCTCGGTCGGCAGTGACGGGGTCGGCTGGACCTTCCTCGGCAAGAACGCCGCCGCGGTGGTCAGCGCGCTGGACAAGGTCAGCAACCTGCGTCTGCTGCAGACCCCGTCGCTGTTCGTGCGCAACAACGCCGAAGCCACCCTCAACGTGGGCACCCAGATCCCGATCAACTCGGTGTCGGTCAATACCGGCGTGGGCGGCGACAACACCTACAGCCAGGTCCAGTACCTGGATACCGGCGTGATCCTCAAAGTGCGCCCGCGCATCACCCGCGATGGCGTGGTGTTCCTGGACATCGTGCAGGAGGTCAGTTCGGCCGGCGCGATCCCGAGCGGCTGCGACCCCACCCGCACCACCTGCAACCCGCCGATCAATACCCGCAAGATTTCCACCGAAGCGGCGGTGCAGAGCGGTGACACCATCATGCTCGCCGGCCTGATCACCGATTCCGGCGAAGACGGCTCCAGTGGCGTTCCGGGCCTGAGCAAGCTGCCGGTGATCGGTGCGCTGTTTGGCCGGAAGACGTTGAAGTCCGAACGCTCCGAAGTGATCGTGCTGCTGACCCCGACCATCGTGCGCAACGCACAGGAGTCGCGGAACCTGACCGACGAGTACAGCAGCCGCTTCCGTGCGATGGAGCCGTTTCCCGAGCGCAAGGGCAAGCGCTGAGCGATGCCAGGCCCCTGCTGTCACCGCAGGGGCCGATCTTGTTACGCTGGCCGCGCCCAAGGGAGCCTGCGATGACACAGCGACACGGCGAAGACGGCAGCACGCAGAGGTCGGCATGAGCACGGTCATCCTGTTGCCGATCGGGGTCGACGATGCCGCGCTGGACCGCTGCCTGGCCGCGCTCGATGCCGGCACCGCGCCCGGTACCGCGATCTGGTTGGCCGACGATGGCCAGGCCGGCCCGCGCGCCCAGGCCGTGATCGAACACTGGTTGGCACAGACGCCGCTGCAGGCCGAGTACACCCGCCGTGCCCGGGCGATCGGCGAAGTCGCCCATCTGGATGAAATGCTCGCCGCGTGTACCGGCGCCGACGTGGTGGTGCTCGCCCCGGATGCGATCCCGGCACCGGGCTGGCTGCAGCAGCTGGAGGCCTGCCTGGCCCGCGATGCCTCGATCGGCTCGGCCACGCCGTGGTGCAATGCCGGTGAGACGGCCGCCTGGCCGCGCCTGGGCGAGATCAATCCGCTGCCGGACGATCTGGACCTGGCGCCGTTGGCCCAGGCCTGCGCGGCGATGCCGCCACTGCATCCCGAGTTGCCTTCGGCGGTGACCCACGCTGTGTTGTTGCGCGGCAATGCCCGGCGCAAGGCCGGCGAGCTGGACATGCACAGCTACGCGTCGTGGAACGCGGCGCTGATCGACCTCAGCCTGCGCATGGCCGGGCTCGGCTGGCGCAACGCGCTGTGCGAGACCGCCTTCGTCGCCCGCGTGGCCGAAGGCGTGACCGGCGAGGGCGACATGGAGGCGTTGGCGACGCGCTGGCCGGCCTGGCCGCCGCGGCTGGCCGGCTTTCTGATGGCTGATCCGTTGCAGCAGGCACGCCACGACCTGCAGCAACACCACCGGCAGGCGATAATGCCCAAGGCGCAGGGCGATCTGTTCGCGCCGCCTGTCATTGCCGCCCCGGAGCCGCCCGTTTGAGCCCTGCCATCGCCGCCATCATCGTCAGCTACCAGAGCGCCAGCACGCTGGACGCCTGCCTGCTGCGCCTGCGCGAGGCGCGCGACATCGCTGAAATCCGCGTGGTCGACAACGATTCCACCGACGGCACCCTGGAGATCGTGCAGCGCCATGCCAGCGCCGATCCGCGGGTGCGCTTCATCGCCAATCCGGACAACCCCGGATTTGCGGCGGCCAACAACCAGGGCGTGGCCGACAGCCAGGCACCCTGGCTGGCCTTCATCAACCCGGACCTGATGGTCGGTCCCGATACCCTGGCCCTGCTGCGCGAACGCGCGCTGCCGCTGGGTGACTGCCTGCTGGGCGTGGAACAGGTCGACGAAGACGGCCGCCCGGACGATGCGGTGCGCCGCCGAGACCCGGATTTCGCCGCGATGCTGCGCAACCCCGGGCAGGGCGGCAAGCTGGCGATCCCGGTTGACCGCAGCCAGCCGCTGCAGGTCGTGCCGGCCCTGTCCGGCGCCCTGCTGTTGATGCCGCGCGCGCTGTTCGACCGGATCGGCGGCTGGGATGCGGGCTATCGCCTGCACGCCGAGGATCTGGACCTGTGCCGGCGCGCACGCGAGGCCGGCGCGGTGATCGCGATCGCCAACGACCTGCAGGTCACCCATGTACGCGGTGTCTCCAGCCGCTCACGGCCGTTCTTCGTGGAATGGCACAAGCACCGGGGGCTGTGGCGCTACTTCCGGAAATTCGAGGCGCCGCAACGCGCCTGGCCGGTGCGCTGTGCCGTGTGGGGCGCGATCTGGGCGCATGCGCTGGCGCAGGTGCCGCGTCTGCTCCGCCGCCGGTAGAGGCTCGCGCACTCGCTTCGGCACCGGGGCGATACCTGCCGTGAACGCATTCCACGCTGCGGGCACCGGCCGTTGGTCGTACCCGGTGGCGGGCGCATAATCCCCAGCATGATCATCCAGTCCCTGCTCGACACCGACCTGTACAAATTCACCATGATGCAGGCGGTGCTGCATCAGTACCCCGGCGCGCAGGTGCAGTACCGGTTCAAGTGCCGGACCCCGGGCATCGACCTGGCGCAGTTCATCGACCAGATCAACGCCGAGATCGACCACCTGTGCAGCTTGCGATTCAGTGCCGAAGAGCTGGACTACGTGCGCGGCCTGCGCTTCGTCAAACCGGATTTCGCCGATTTCCTCGGCCTGTTCCACCTGGACCGCAAGTACATCGCGCTGCGCCCCTCGACCACCGTACCCGGTGAGATCGATCTGGACATCACCGGGCCGTGGCTGCACACCATCCTGTTCGAAGTTCCGCTGCTGGCGATCATCAACGAGGTCTGGTTCCGCAACACCACCGACTCGGATTTCAGCGAGGGCGAGCGCCGCCTGCAGGCCAAGACCGCGCTGCTGCGCGATACCCCCGGCTTCGAGCTGTGCCGGATCGCCGACTACGGCAGCCGCCGCCGTTACTCGCGCGAGTGGCACGGGCGGATGCTGCCCATGCTGCGCGACGCGCTCGGCGCGCAGTTCGTGGGCACCAGCAACGTGCATTTCGCCCGGCTGTACGGCATGACCCCGCACGGCACGATGGCCCATGAGTACCTGCAGGCGTTCCAGGCGCTCGGCCCGCGCCTGCGCGATTCGCAGGTGGCGGCGCTGGAATCCTGGGCGCGCGAGTACCGCGGCGACCTGGGCATCGCGCTGTCGGACGTCGTCGGGCTGGACGCCTTCCTGCGCGACTTCGACATGTACTTCTGCAAGCTGTTCGACGGCGTCCGCCATGATTCCGGCGACCCCTTCACCTGGGGCGACCGCATGCTGGCCCACTTTGAGAGCCGCCGGGTGGACCCACGCAGCAAGGTGCTGGTTTTCAGCGACGGGTTGAACATCGAAAAGGTGATGCAGCTGTTCGATTACTTCCGCGGCCGCTGCCAGGTGGCCTTCGGGGTCGGCACACACCTGACCAATGACCTGGGCCCGACCCCGCTCAACATCGTCATCAAGATGGTCCGCTGCAACGGCCAGCCGGTCGCCAAGCTGAGCGATTCTCCCGGCAAGAGCATGTGTGATGACCCGGGGTATCTGGCGTATCTGCGCCAGGTGTTCGAGTTGCCGGCCGAGGGTTGAGCGTTGCGGCCGGGCGGTGGATACGCCGCGGCGTCACACTTTTTCGCCCGCCCTGCCGGGGAGGGGCGACGCCACGGGGTGCCGTCACGGCCGCCCGGGACCTCGGGCATTCCACGTTTCCGTTCAGCCCACTGGCCGCGGGTGACGCGGCGCGTCAGGAAGCGACGCAGCGCGCTCGCTATGCAGGAAAGCCAGATGTGCCACAATATTGTGAGGCGTAGTTCACACTTTTGACCGACATCGATGCCGGTAATTGCCCGTATACCGCCTCTGCATCGTGGTTCGTCTAGGCTTTCCAGATGAATTCATCAGCATTGCTTGATTACTACCGTGCCCATTCGTGCTCTCCTCAGTGGCGCGGCTTCCTGCTTGCGCTCTGCGAAGAGTTCGACAGTGCGTTGCCCGATGCCGAGCTGTCCCGGCTGATGGCGCGTATCGGTGAGCGCTTCGGCCGTGACCATGCGCTGCCGGCGGTGGCGACGCTGGAGGAACTGCAGCATGCGGCCAACGCCGTGTGGTCGTCGACGGAGTGGGGGCTGGTCGTATTCGAGGAAGCGCCCGAACAGGTGCGCATCCATCACGCCGCCTCGCCGTTGTCGGCGGTGCTCGGCGCCCGCGCCGGGTGGGACACCGGGTTTCTCGAAGGTGTGTACCGGCAGTGGTTCCGCGCCGCCGGGATGATGTCGGTGCTGGATGTGCGCTATCTGCAGAGCGATCATCCTGATGTAGCCACGTACACGCTGTCGCGTGTGTTCTGAATCCCTCCCCCTTTCGATGGTGCCATGAGCAAGCTTCAGCAACCTGCCGATTCAGAGAGCCACGACGACGTGGCCGGTCTCTTCAACCGTCTGGGGGACCGCGATGACACGCGTGCTTACCGGGATTTCTCTCATAGCCAGTCCCGCGTCAGCGCGGTGGCCAAGCCGCGCGACGAGGCGCCGCCGCCGATTCCGGCCGTGGTCCTGCCGCCGGTGGCCAGTGCCGCAGCGGTGATCGCGCCGGCCCAGGCTGCACCGGTGGAGACACCGGCCAGTGCCGCACCGGCACAGAAAACACCGTTGGAACAGGTGTTCCAGCGCCTGGCGGGCGCGCGCAGCGCGACGCCGGGGCACAGCCCGTTGAGCCGGTTGCGCCAGGGTTGAAACGTAGCCGGTGATCGTCCGTCACGCCCTTTCGGGGCGGGGCGACGGGCCGGCTGATGCAAGGGGATGCCGCTGCCTGCGGCCGTGTTGGGGAACATCATGAGCAAGTCTTCCACCCCGAGAGGGGATGCCGTTCTGGCCCGTCTGGCGCTGCTTGCGCTGGCGGTCGGCGGCGCCATGCTGCTGGCCTTCGTGGTCACCGTTCCGATGGAGATCGGCCAGCAGTTCCTGTTCTCGGCGGTGGTGTTCCTGATCGCCCTGTGCCTGCGCAACCGCGAGAACCGGTTGATCCCGCTGATACTGATGGGCCTGTCGCTGGTGATGTCCACGCGCTACATGTACTGGCGTCTGACCGACACCATGGGCATGAGCAGCTTCGTCGATCTGACCCTGGGTCTGGGCCTGGTCGCCGCCGAGGTCTACTCGTTCATCGTGCTGGTGCTGGGCTACTTCCAGGTGGCGTGGCCGCTGCACCGCAAGCCGATGCCGCTGCCCGAAGATCAGTCGCTGTGGCCCAGCGTGGATGTGTTCATCCCCACCTACAACGAACCGCTCTCGGTGGTGCGCACCACGGTGCTGGCGGCGACGGTACTGGACTGGCCGGCCGACAAGCTCAACATCTACCTGCTCGATGACGGCCGCCGTGAGGAATTCCGTGAATTCTGCGACGAGGTCGGGGTGCAGTACATCACCCGGACCAACAACAGCCACGCCAAGGCCGGCAACATCAATGCGGCGCTGAAGAAGACCACCGGCGAATACGTGGCCATCTTCGACTGCGACCACATGCCGACCCGCTCGTTCCTGCAGATGTCGATGGGCTGGTTCCTGCACGACGAAAAGATGGCGGTGGTGCAGACCCCGCACTATTTCTTCTCTGCCGATCCGTTCGAACGCAACCTGGGCAACTTCGGCCGCGTGCCCAACGAAGGCGAGCTGTTCTACGGCCTGCTGCAGGATGGCAACGACCAGTGGAACGCGACCTTCTTCTGCGGCTCCTGCGCGGTGATCAAGCGCGGCCCGCTGGAGGAAGTCGGCGGGGTGGCGATCGAGACCGTCACCGAGGATGCGCACACCGCCATCCGCCTGCACCGCGCCGGTTACCGCAGCGCCTACATCCCGGTGCCGCAGGCCGCTGGCCTGGCCACCGAAAGCCTCTCGGCGCACGTCGGCCAGCGCATCCGCTGGGCCCGTGGCATGGCGCAGATCCTGCGGGTGGACAACCCGATGTTCGGCAAGGGCCTGAGCTTCGTGCAGCGGCTCTGCTACACCAACGCGATGCTGCACTTCTTCTATGGCCTGCCACGGATCATCTTCCTGACCGCGCCGCTGGCCTTCCTGTTCTTCGGCGCCCATGTCATCCACGCCTCGGCGCTGATGATCCTGGCCTACGCGCTGCCGCACATCGTGATGGCCAACCTGACCAACCTGCGTGTGCAGGGCAAGCATCGCCATCTGCTGTGGAACGAGGTGTACGAGACCACGCTGGCCTGGTACATCCTGCGCCCGACCCTGATGGCGGTGATCAACCCCAAGCTGGGCAAGTTCAACGTCACCGCCAAGGGCGGCCTGGTCCAGCGCAGCTACTTCGATGCGCAGATCGCCCGCCCGTACCTGTTGCTGCTGCTGTTGAACCTGGCCGGCGTGATCGCCGGCATCGTGCGGATGGTGATGGCCGAGACCAGCGGCGAGGTCAATACGATCTGGTTGAACCTGGGCTGGACCGTCTACAACATGATCATGCTTGGCGCGGTCATCGCCACCTCCAGCGAACAGCGCCAGATCCGCCGCGCGCACCGCGTGCCGCTGAACATGCGCGCCGTGCTGCATCTGCCTGATGGCCAGGCGCTGCCGTGCCGCACGCTGAACTTCTCCACCGGTGGCATGGCGATCCGCCTGGACCAGGTGCAGCCGGTACAGCCGGGCACCCGCGTCGAGGTCGAGCTGGCCCATCGCCAGCGCAGCCAGCGGTTGCCGGCCGAAGTGCGGCATGACCGCGACGACCAGGGCATCAGCATCCAGTTCGGTGAGCTCACCCTGGAACAGGAGCGCTGGCTGGTCACCTCCACCTTCGCCCGCGCCGATATCTGGGTAAAGCTGTGGGGTCGCCATGACCGCGATACCTTCCTGCGTTCCACCACCGACGTCCTCAAGGCCAGCATGCGCGGCTTCCACCGCCTGGGAAGTTTCGTTCTTGCGGGAGGCCGCAAGGATGGCCCCACCCCGCCGCGCACCGGAGATTCCGCATGACCCGTCGTGACCGTTCCCTGTTCCGCCCGGTGCGCGTGCCGCGTCCGTCCGCCGCAGCGGTGGCGTTCACCCTGACCCTGCTGTGTGGCGCGGTCTACGCGCAGGATCCTGCGGTACCCGCAACGGCCACGCCCGTCGCTGCACCCGCCGATGCCGCCCCGGCAGTGCCGGTGCCGCCTGCCGCGCCAGCGGCTGGTTCGCGGCAGAGCCGCGCCACGCTCAAGCAGCTCGGCATCGATTACGAGATCACCCTGCGCGGCATCCAGGGCACCGCTGGCGTGCCGTTCTCGATCCGCAACGATCAGGTCGTCGATCGCGCCTCGCTGCACCTCAAGTACAGCTATTCCCCGGCGCTGCTGCCCGACCTGTCGCACCTGAAGGTGACCGTCAATGACGTCACCGTGGCGACCCTGCCGACGCCGGTCGACCAGGCCGGGCGGATGATCGAGCGCGATATCGATATCGATCCGCGCATGATCATCGACTACAACCGGATCAACCTGCAGTTGATCGGCCACTACACGCGCGAGTGCGAGGATCCCGACCACACCAGCCTGTGGGCCAATATCGACCGCGCCAGCTACCTGGAGCTGGGCTGGGCGCCGCTGCAGCTGACCAATGACCTGTCGCTGCTGCCGGTGCCGTTCTTCGATGCGCGCGATACCAACCGGCTGGAGCTGCCGTTCGTGTTCACCGGGCAGCCGGGGCAGGGCCTGCTGCAGTCGGCCGGTATCGTCTCCTCCTGGTTTGGCGCGCTGGCCGGCTACCGCGGCGCGTTGTTCCCCGCTTCGATCGATACCGTCCCGCTGGAGGGCAACGCGGTGGTCGTGGCGACCCCGCGCAACCCGCCCGCCGGCCTGGTCCTGCCCGACATCAGTGGGCCGACCCTGGCTGTGATCGCCAACCCCAACGATGCCAACGGCAAGCTGCTGCTGGTGCTCGGCCGCGACGATGGCGAACTGCGCATCGCCGCCACCGCATTGACCCTGGGCGCGCCGCTGTCCGGCCCGACCGCGAGCATTGGCGACTTCAAGGAGATCGCGCCGCGCAAGCCGTACGATGCACCGAACTGGATCCCGAGTGACCGCCCGGTACGCGTTTCCGAGCTGGTCCAGCAGACCAGCGAGTTGAACGTCGTCGGCTACCATCCGGACCTGATCCGGATCGGCCTGCAGTTGCCGCCGGATCTGTTCGTGTGGCGTCGCGACGGCATTCCGTTGGACCTGCGCTACCGCTACACGCTGCCCGAAGGCGCGGACAAGTCCGCGCTGAACATCAGCATCAACGATGCCTTCGTCACCACGCTGCCGTTGAACGGTCGCCCGGCACCGCGCTCGGTGTCGGACATGCTGTGGAACAAGCTCAAGGCGCCGGGCGCGATGCCGATCCAGCAGAAGGTGATGCTGCCGACCGGACCGTTCTCGTCCAACAGCCAGCTGCGCTTCCACTTCTTCTTCGATCGCCCGCAGGCGGCCGAGTGCAAGAACACCTTCCCGGATGTTTCCGCGGCGATCGATGGGGATACCAGCATCGATCTGAGCGGCTTCGACCACTACATGGCGATGCCCAACCTGGCCGCCTTCGGCAATGCCGGCTATCCGTTCACGCGGCTGGCCGACCTCTCCGAGACCGTGCTGGTGCTGCCGGACAACCCCAATGCCGATGACGTCGGCAACGTGTTGACCCTGCTTGGCCGCATGGGTGCCTCGACCGGTTACCCGGCGCTGCGCAACCGCATCATCGCCGCGCGCCAGGTCGGCGAGCATGCCGACCAGGATCTGGTGGTGCTCGGTTCGCGCCGCAGCCAGCCGCTGTTCGGCGAATGGGCCGCGCACCTGCCGATCGGCGAGGCGGGGCAGTCGCGCCGCGTGCAGCTCTCGGACTGGGTGTTCGAACGCATGCCCTCGTTCCTGTCGCCGGATGCCCGCCGCACCGATCTGCCGACCACCGCCGAAGTCTCGGTGCGTCCGGATGCGGGCGACGTCGTGCTGATGGGCTTCGAATCGCCGTTGCGCAAGGGCCGCAGCGTGGTGGCGGTGATGGCCGACGACCCCGCCCAGGTCAACCGCCTGTTCGAAGCGTGGTTCGATCCGGACCGCCTGCGTGATTTCCAGGGCAGCGTGGTGCTGCTGCAGAAAGACAAGGTGCGCAGCCTGGCCGGTAACCAGAGTTACTACGTCGGCCACCTGCCGCCGCTGACCTGGCTGCGTTGGTACTTCTCGCAGAGCCCGCTGCTGCTGGCCGCCTTCGTGGGCCTGGGCTGCCTGTTGCTGGCGCTGATCGCGCGCTGGCTGCTCAAGCGCAACGCCAAGGCACGTATCGGGATGTCCGGCTGAGCATGCGCGACACGTCCGACCCCGCGCCGGCGCCGCCGCGCCGTCGCTTCCTGCAGGCGCTGGCGGCCGCCGGTGTTGCCGCCGCGCTGCCGCTCGATGCCCTCGCGCAGGCCTGTGGTACGCCGTGGCGTGAGTGGCGGGCGTTCGTCGATCGGCATATCGAGGCCGATGGCCGCGTGGTCGACCATCTCAATACCGATCTGCGCAGTACGTCCGAATCGCAGTCCTACGGACTGTTCTTCGCACTGGTGGACAACGATCCGATCCTGTTCGATCGGATCCTGGCCTGGACCCGCCGCCACCTCTGCCGAGGCCGCGCGGATCTCAATCTGCCGGCATGGCTGTGGGGCCGGGCCGCTGATGGCCAGTTCCGCGTGCTCGACAACAACACCGCCTCCGATGGTGAGGTGTGGATCGCCTACGCGTTGCTTGAAGCCGGCCGCTTGTGGAAGCGCCCCGGCCTGGTCGAGGCCGGCCGGCAGACGCTGGCGCTGATGCGCACGGCCGAAGTCGTCGAGTTGCCGGGCTTCGGGCCGATGCTGCTGCCGGGCAACCGCGGCTTCGTGCAGGCCGACCGCTGGACGCTCAACCCCAGTTACCTGCCGCTGTTCGTCCTGCGCCGCTTCGCCGCCGTCGATGCACGCGGTCCGTGGGCGCGGCTGGCCGAGCGCAGCGTGGCGATGGTGCGCGCCAGTGCACCGGTCGGCTTCGCGCCGGACTGGATCGCCTGGAACGGCAAGGCCTTCGTGGTCGACCCGGCCAAGGGCGCGACCGGCAGCTACGATGCCATCCGCTGCTATCTCTGGGCGGGCATGACCGACCCGGCCGATCCGCTGCGACGCACCCTGCTCGATGGCCTGTCCGGCCCGGTATCGCTGCTGCGCGCGCAGGCCGGCTTCGCCGAGAAAATCGAGACGCGTCGTGGCGTTGGCACCGGCGCACCGTCGCCGGGCTTTGCCGCAGCGCTGCTGCCGTATCTCAGTGCCCTCGGCCAGCCCGCGCTGGCCAAGGTGCAGCTGGCGCGGATTCCCGCGGCCGGCACCCTCAACTATTACGATCGTGCCCTGGTGCTGTTCGGCAAGGGCTGGATGGATCGCCGCTACCGTTTTTCTGCCGATGGGCGACTGCTGCCCGCGTGGAGTTCGCCATGTTCCGCAAGACCCTGACACCCCTTTGCCTGGTCGGCCTGTGCGTGTTGACCGTGCCGGCCTTTGCGCAGAACGCGTCATCGACGCAGCAACTGGTCAGCCAGGGCAACTACTGGCAGGACCAGGGCCGCGAGGACCTGGCGGCCGATGCGTGGCGCAAGCTGCTGGCGACCGATCCCAACCAGGCCGATGCGCTGCTCGGCCTGGGCCTGATCGACCTCAACCAGGGCCGCCGTGCCGAAGCGCAGAAGCGTCTGCAGCAGCTGCAGGCACGTCATCCCTCCTCGGCGCAGACCACGCGCCTGCGCATGGCGCTCGGCGGCGGTGGAGGTGGCAACCAGCTGCAGACCGCCCGTCGCGCGGCGGCAGCCGGTCGCTATGTCGAAGCGGTGCGCGCCTATGACGAAGCGTTCGGTGCCGGCGGCCCGCCCAATGATCTGGCGCTGGAGTACTACCAGGTGCTCGCCGGTACGCCCGAAGGCTGGACGCGTGCCCGCGACGGCCTGCGCCGTATCGCCACCGGCAACAACAACCCGGCCAAGCTCGCGCTGGCCCAGGTGCTGACCTATCGCGAGCCGACCCGGCGCGAAGGTATCGCCCAGCTGCGCGCACTGAGCCAGGCCAACGATACCGCCGGTCCTGCGCGCGCGGCCTGGCGCCAGGCGTTGCTGTGGCTCAACGCCACCAACGCCGATGCGCCGCTGTACCAGGCCTTCCTGGAGGTGGTGCCGAACGATCGCGAGGTGGCCGCCAAGCAGGCGCAGCTGCGTGAGCAGGCCATCGCCAACCGTCCCGCGCCGCAGGACCCGAACCAGCGCCTGCTCGGCGAGGGCTTCCGCGCGTTGGACAGCAACAACCTGCCCCAGGCCGAAGCCCGCTTCGCGCAGGTGCTGCGCGCGCGGCCGCGTGATGCCGAGGCGCTCGGCGGGCTGGGCTCGGTGCGCCTGCGCCAGGAGCGCTTTGGTGAAGCCAATGAACTGCTGCGCCCGGCCGCCGCGATCAACGGCAAGTGGCGCAGTGCCGCCGATGCCGCGCGCTACTGGCTGACCCTGCAGGAGGTGCGTCGCCAGCCCAGCGGCGATGCCATCACCCGCGTGCAGCAGGTCATCGCGCTGCAGCCCAAGGAGCCCGCCGGCTACGTCGCGCTGGCCGACCTGCAGAGCGGCAGTGATCCGGTCGCGGCCGAACGCAGCTACCGCAAGGCACTGGAACTGGAGGCCGGCAACGCCGGTGCGCTGCAGGGCCTGGTCGGTCTGCTGGGTCGCCTGGGCCGCGCCGATGAAGCGGCCGCGTTGTTCGACCGGCTGACCCCGGCCCAGCAGGAAAGCGCCGGTGGCCAGTCCGTCCTGCGTGCCAACCTGGCCCGCGCCCGCGCACAGCAGGCGCTGGCCGAGGGCAGTATCGAGATGGCGCAGATCGAATTGGAAGATGCGCTGCTGGTACAGCCGCGCGATCCGTGGCTGCGGCTGGAACTGGCGCGCCTGTACAAGCGTGCCGGCCGCCCCGACCAGGCCAACGGCGTGATCGAGGGGCTGCGCGCGCTGGATGACAGCTCGGCGACCTCGTTGTATGCCCAGGCGCTGTTCGCCCAGGAAAACAGTGACTGGCCGCGCGCGTATGCGTTGCTCGAACGCATTCCCACCGCCTCGCGTGATTCGGAAATGACCGCGCTGCACGACACCGCGTGGGTGCAGGTGCAGGCCGCCCAGGCGCGCTCACTCATGCAGCGCCAGCGCAGCGGCGAAGCGCAGTTGCTGCTGGCCCGCGCCGAAGCTGCACTCGGCGACCGGGTCAAGAATCCGTCCATCGTGGCCGCGTTGGCCGGTGCCTACGCCGACATCGGCAGCCAGCAGCGCGCCCTCGTGCTCGCGCAGCGCCTGATTGAAGGCGGTTCGCCCAGCGTCGACAACCGTCTGGAATATGCCTCGGTGCTGCTGCGCGCCGGTCGCGACGGCGAAGTCGCCGCGATCCTGCGCCAGCTCGCCGACGTGCCGCTCTCGGCGAGCCAGCAGACCCGTTTGAACGATCTGCGCAGCGGCTACGTGTTGCGCCAGGTCGATGCGCTGCGCGAACTCGGCAATCTTGAAGGCGCGTACGCGGTGTTGGCCCCGGCGCTGGCCGAGCGCCCGCAGGATCCGCGCAACATCGCTGCGCTGGCACGCCTGTATGCCGCTGCGGGCGACAACGGCCAGGCCCTGGCGCTGTATCAGCAGCAGTTGCAGCTGGCCCCGGGCGATCTGGATGCGATGGTCGCCGCCGCCGGCAGTGCTGCGGCGATGCGCGACATGGATCTGGCCGAACAGTATCTGGAGCGCGCGCTGAAGCAGGCGCCGGAATCGCCGGATGTGTTGGCGGCCGCAGGCCGTGTGTACCGCGCCGCCGGCAAGAACCGCCGCGCTGAAAGCTACTTCCGCGCGTCGCTGGCGGCTGCCGCAAAGGGCAGTGGCCAGCTCGACAACGGCTACCCGCAGGCGAGCACGGCGATGCTGGCAAGCGGTGGCAGCTTCAATCCGTTCGCCGGCCTCAACCGTGGCGGTGGCACCCGTACCGCAGCGCTGCGCGATGGGGGGCTGCCATTGCCGGCGGCGACCGCCCGTCTGGCCGCCGAACCGCTGCCGATGGACGCCGGTCCGTCGATGGGCCTGAGCCTGGGCCCGGCGAGCGTCACCCCGGTGATCGATGCCGATGGTCTGCCGGAACCGGTCATGGCCACGGCCGCGGCCAGTGGCGGTGTCGGCCTGCCGTTGCCGGTGCCCGGCTCGCGCCAGGTGCCCAGCCAGGCAAGTGTGCCGCGCGCCTCGCGCAACACCGCGCTTGGCCCGCTGCCGGCGGCCACCACCGGCAACGGCGTGCTCGATGAACTGCGCGCACTCAAGGCCGAAAACAGCAGCAGCCTGGCGGTCGGTGCGGCGTACCGCACCCGCGCCGGCGAAGCCGGCATGGGCCAGCTCGATGACCTGCAGGTGCCGCTGGAAGGGCAGTTTGCGGTCGGCGATGGCAAGCTCAAGGTGGCCATCACCCCGACCGTGCTCGATGCCGGCCGCCCCGATCCGGAATACACCAGTGCCAGCCGCTTCGGCGGTGGCCCGCAGGCCGCCCTCGCGGGCGCCCTGGCCGCTGACCGCACGCCGGTGGATGATCTGGTCGGTTCGTCGCTGTACCAGACCCTGTTGACCCGTGGCGAGAGCATCGTCACCCGCAATCTCATCTACGAACGCGCACTGGACAATGGCCGCTACCAGGAGCTGTTCAACCAGACCGACAGCGCGCTGACCCAGGCCGAGCGCGTCGCCGCGACCCGCGAACTGCTGTTCGCCGATCCACTGCCCAGCTACATCCTCAGCCGCGATCTGGCCAACACACCGATCAGCGATATCGCCACGCAGGTACTGGGCAACGCCAGTCTCGTGCGCGGGTTGAGCGCGGCCGAGCAGGCCCAGCTCAAGACGCTGGCACAGGGCGGCGGTGGCTCGCAGACCCCGCAGGCATTCCAGGACACCTTGTATGCGATGGTGGCCAACGCGGCAGGCTCGCGCCGGATGAGCTCGCAGGACGCCAGCGGTGCCGGCGTCTCGGTGGGGTACGAGCGCGGTGGTTTCCGCGCCGACGTCGGCAGCACGCCGCTGGGCTTCGATGACACCCAGATCGTCGGCGGCATCGGCTACCGCGGTCAGATCGGCGATGCGCTGACCTGGTCCGGCGAAGCCTCGCGCCGCGCGGTGACCGACAGCCTGCTGTCCTTCGCCGGTGTGGAAGACGGGCGCAACGGGCTGCGCTGGGGCGGGGTGACCGCCAGCGGCGCCAAGCTCGCCGCGACCGTCGACAACGGACAGTTGGGCGGCTACGCCAGCGCGTCCTGGCACCGCCTGGAAGGCGAGAACGTGGCCGACAACGACCGCCAGGAAGTCGGCGTGGGCGTATATGTGCACGCGCTGGAAACCGACAACCAATCGCTGACCGCTGGCCTGAACCTCACGGCGATGCAGTACGACCGCAACCTGAGCGGCTTCACCTACGGCCACGGCGGCTACTTCAGCCCGCAGCGCTATGTGGATGTCGGCTTCCCGGTGCACTGGAACGGCCGTACCGCCAGCGGCCGCGTGGCGTGGCAGCTGGATACCAGCGTCGGCGTACAGCACTTCAAGGAAGACGCTGCGCCCTACTTCCCGACCGACCCGGCGATGCAGCAGGCTGCCTACGAGGCCGCCTCGATGGCCGCGCTGCTGGGCCTGACCACGGAGTATGTCGATCCGGTCTACACCGGCCAGACCAAGAGCGGTGTGTCCTACAACCTCAGCGCCGCGGCCGAATGGCAGCTGTCTTCGCAGTTGTTCCTGGGCGGGCGCATGGAGTTCAACAACGCGCGTGACTACCGGCAGTTCGGCACCAGCCTGTACCTGCGCTTCCTGCTCGACCGCCTCGGCGCCGGGCTGGGCAAGCAGCCGCAGCCGCTGCGCTCGCCGTACGCCTCGGGTGAATGATCGCCGTCATGCGCAGACGACCGGCCCGCTGCCAGGCTTTACCTGGCCGCGGGCGTCCCGCAGGCTTGGCTGGTTCCTGCTGCGAAGAGGCTGATGTCCCGTGACTGATTCCCCATCGTTCCACCCGATGCGCCGCCGCCTGCTGCAGGCGCTGGCCGTGACCCCGCTGCTGGCCTGCTCGGCCAACGGCCCGGCGCGTGGCCCCGGCCCGTGGACGGCATGGCAGGTGATGCGTGCTTCCAGCGTGACCCCGGACGGCCGCATGGTCGACCACAACAACGCCGACCAGCGCTCGACCTCCGAGGGCCAGTCCTACGCGCTGTTCTTCGCGCTGGTGGACAACGATCAGCCGCTGTTCGACCGCCTGCTGCGCTGGACCGAGGACAACCTCGCCGGTGGCAGCATGACGCAACGCCTGCCGGCCTGGTTGTGGGGGCGCGATGCCGCCGCCAATGCGTGGAAGGTGCTCGACGACAATCCCGCCAGCGACTCGGACGTGTGGCTGGCCTACACCCTGCACGAAGCCGCGCGGCTGTGGAAACGCCCGGCGCTGCGGCAGACCGCCGAGGCGATGCTGGCCGCGATCCAGGTGCAGGAACTGGTGGATGTGCCGGGCCTGGGCACGATGCTGCTGCCGGGGCCGAATGGGTTTGCGACCGAAGATACCTGGCGCTTCAATCCCAGCTACGTACCGTTGCCGCTGCTGCGCCGGTTCGCCGCACTGGACCCGACCGGGCCGTGGACGACCGTGATCGGCAACAGCGTTCGATTGCTGCGCGATACCGCGCCGCACGGCTTTGCGCCGGACTGGACCGCGTGGCGCGACGGCGGTTTCATCGCCGATCCGGACAAGGGCCCGCTGGGCAGTTACGACGCGATCCGCTGTTATCTGTGGGCGGGCATGACCGCGGTCAACGATCCCAGCTTCCGTCCGGTGCTGGAGGCCCTGCATGGCCCGCTGACGGTACTGCGCGATGGCCAACCCATACCCGAGAAGGTCAACACGCTCACCGGCGTGCGCGAGGGCACCGGCAACTACGGCTTCCATGCCGCCTTGGTGCCCTACCTGCAGGCGCAGGGCGAAGCAGACCGCGCAAAGGCGATGGTGGCCGGCCTGCCAACGCCGGAGCAGCAACGCGCCGCGCCGCCGCGCTATTACGAGCAGGTGCTCAGCCTGTTTGCCCTGGGCTGGTACGAAGGCCGTTATCGCTTCGCCGCCGATGGCCAATTGCGGCCGTCCTGGGCGTGATCCGCCGCCTACCGACCGCAGCTCGGTAGGCGCACCCTCATTCCAGCGCGTAACGCAGCACGAACAACCCGGCCACCAGCCATACCGCCGGGTGCACCTCGCGCCAGCGCCCGGTGCCGGCCTTGAGCACCGCATACGCGATGAAGCCGAAGGCCAGGCCATTGGCGATGGAGTAGGTGAACGGCATCGCCAACGCGCACAGCGCGGCCGGCACCGATTCGGTCAGGTCGCCCCAGTCCACATCGACCAGCTCACGCAGCATCAGCCCGGCCACGAACAGCAGGGCAGGGGCGGTGGCGTAGCCGGGCACCATCGCCGCCAGCGGCGAAAACAGCAGCGCGGCCAGGAACAGCGCGGCCACCACCAACGCGGTCAACCCGGTGCGGCCACCGGCCTGCACGCCCGAAGCGCTTTCAGCGAAGGCGGTGGTGCTGCTGGTCCCGAGCAGCGAGCCGGCCACGATCGCGGTGCTGTCGGCCAGCAACGCGCGGCCGAAGCGCTTCTGTGCGCCCGGTAGTTTCAGCAGCCCCGCGCGACCGACCACGCCGTACAGCGTGCCGGTGGCATCGAACACTTCCACCAGCACGAACACCAGCACCACCTGCAGCAACACCGCGATCGGCGCGCCGCCGTTGTGGTGCAGCAACCCGGGCAGGTCCAGCTGCAGGAAGGTGGGGGCCAGGCTGGGCGGCAGCGACACCAGCCCATGGAACTGCACGTCACCGAGCAGCCACGCCGCGCCGGTGATGGCCAGAATGCCGATCAGGATCGCGCCACGCACCTTGCGCGCCTCCAGGATCGCGATCAGCAGGAAGCCAGCCAGTGCCAGCAGCGGCGGCGCGGTGTTGAGCGGACCGAGTGCGACCAGCGTGTCGGTGTTGGCGATGATCACCCCGGATTTCTGCAGCGCGATGATCGCCAGGAACAGCCCGATGCCGGCCACGATCGCCGCACGCAGCGAGGGCGGGATGCCCGCCACCAGCCAGGCCCGCACGCCGGTGAGCGACAGCGCCAGGAACACCAGTCCGGATATGAAGACGGCGGCCAACGCCTGCTGCCAGGGCAGGCCGGCCGCGCCGACCACGGTGAAGGCGAAGAAGGCGTTCAGGCCCATGCCCGGGGCCATGCCGACCGGGAAGTTGGCGGCGAACGCCATCACCAGCGAACCCAGTGCCGCAGCCAGGCAGGTGGCCACGAACACCGCGCCCGGGTCCATCCCGGTGGTGGCCAGGATGTCCGGATTGACGAAGACGATGTAGGACATCGTCAGGAAGGTGGTCAGCCCGGCCAGCACCTCGGTACGCACGGAGGTGCCGTGCTGCTGGAGCTGGAAGACGCGTTCGAACAGGGACATCGCAGATCTCTCGTGCCGGGGGCGCACTGCCTCGCCCAGGCGGACCTGCGGGTGCGTCGTGTGGCGGGTTAGAAGTGGTAATTCATCTTCAGCGTAACGCTGCTGTAGTCGGTATGGAAGCTGCGGCGGGCCGCATCGGGGTAGTTCGGATCGTGCAGCCGCACCGGGCTGGAGCCCAGGTTGGTGTAGCGGTACTCCACGCCGGCGGACAGGCGCTCGTTGAACCGCACCAGCACGCCTGCACCGACATTGACGCCGGTGGAAACATGGCGGGCGCCGGTCTCGAATTCCGCCACGCGGCAGCCGTTGGTTTTCTCGACCAGCGATGTGTCGCAGCCCAGCGTGTATTCCTGGCGGGCCACGGTCACGCCGGTGGTCAGGTAGGGCAGCACCGGGCCGACCGCATAGCCGAGCATCAGGTTGACCGACCCCGACCGGGTCACCGCGTCCTTGCCGTAGTACGGGCTGTGCGGGTGGTGTTCGCGGTCCTTCCAGTCGCGGTCGATGCTGCCGATAGCGAGGCTGCCTTCGATGCCCGTCACCACGTTGCTGTCGAAATGCCAGGTGCGGCCGGCCTGCACGCCGCCGGTGAACCCGCGCGGGCTTTTTTCAGAGGCGTTGGCGTTGCTGCGGTCCTGGCTCTTGCCTTCTGCATGGCTCGCCTGGACGCCCATGTAGCGGCCTTCCCAGTTCGCCGGCGCCGCCGCGGCGGTGCCCGACAGCAGCAGGGCTGCCGTACTCATGACCAGTGCTTTCATTGGTGGTTTCCTACGTTGACCGCGATTGCAGGGTGCAATTGCGTGGGGTGCGTAGGAGACCTGAAGTCGTTATCTATGGATATGCAATTAATTGCATTCTGGTGCCTATGGCCAGCGGTGGGTACCGACCGGAATGTAAAACGGCCGCGCAGTGCGCGGCCGTCGGTGAAGCGTCACGACCAACGGTCGTGATCTGCCAGGTTACTTCAGCGCCTTGAAGCGCAGGCGCTTCGGTGCGGCGTCGTCGCCCATGCGGCGGCGCTTGTCTTCTTCGTACTCGCGGTAGTTGCCCTGGAAGAACTCCACGTGCGAGTCGCCTTCGAACGCCAGGATGTGGGTCGCGATGCGATCCAGGAACCAGCGGTCATGCGAAATCACGAAGGTGTTGCCCGGGAACTCCAGCAGCGCATCTTCCAGCGCACGCAGGGTTTCGATGTCCAGATCGTTGGACGGTTCATCGAGCAGCAGCACGTTGCCACCCTGCAGCAGGGTCTTGGCCATGTGCAGGCGGCCACGCTCACCACCGGACAGCGAGCCGACCAGCTTCTGCTGGTCCTGGCCCTTGAAGTTGAAGCGGCCGATGTAGGCGCGCGACTGGATCTCCACGCCATTGATGTTGAGGATGTCCAGGCCGCCCGCGATTTCCTGGAAGACGTTGTGGTTGCCTTCCAGCGCGTCGCGGCTCTGGTCCACGTAGGACAGCTTGACGGTCGGGCCGACCACGATCTCGCCGGTGTCCGGTTTTTCCTGGCCGGTGATCATCTTGAACAGGGTCGACTTACCGGCACCGTTGGGGCCGATGATGCCGACGATCGCGCCACCCGGCACCAGGAAGTTGAGGTTGTCGAACAGCAGGCGATCACCGAACTTCTTGGAGACGTTCTTGAACTCCATCACCGCATTGCCCAGGCGCTCGCCCGGCGGAATGAAGATTTCGTTGGTCTCGTTGCGCTTCTGGTAATCCACCGACTGCAGCTCTTCCAGGCGGGCCAGACGGGCCTTGCCCTTGGTGCGGCCACCCTTGGCGTTCTGGCGCGACCACTCCAGTTCCTTCTGGATCGCCTTCTGGCGGGACTTTTCCTGGTTGTCTTCCTGACGCAGGCGGTCGTCCTTCTGGGTCAGCCAGTCGGTGTAGTTGCCCTTCCACGGAATGCCGCGGCCGCGATCCAGTTCCAGGATCCACTCGGCGGCGTTGTCCAGGAAGTAGCGATCATGGGTGACGGCCACGACGGTGCCGGTGTAGCGGGCCAGGAACTGCTCCAGCCATTCCACGGACTCGGCGTCCAGATGGTTGGTCGGTTCATCGAGCAGCAGCATGTCCGGCTTCTGCAGCAGCAGGCGGCACAGCGCCACACGACGCTTTTCACCACCGGACAGGGTGCCCACGATGGCTTCCCACGGCGGCAGGCGCAGCGCATCGGCGGCCACGTCCAGCTGGTTTTCCAGGGTGTGTGCATCGCCGGCGGCCAGGATCGCCTCCAGGCGCTCCTGTTCCTTGGCCAGCTTGTCGAAGTCCGCGCCTTCCTCGGCATAGGCCAGGTAGACGGCGTCCAGCTGGGCCTGGGCCTGCAGCACTTCGCCCACGCCTTCCTCGACCGATTCACGCACGGTCTTGGTCGGGTCCAGCTCCGGTTCCTGGGCCAGGTAGCCGACCTTGATGCCGGCCTGCGGGCGGGCTTCGCCCTCGAAATCGGTGTCCACGCCGGCCATGATCTTGAGCACCGTCGACTTGCCGGAGCCGTTCAGGCCCAGCAGGCCGATCTTGGCACCCGGGAAGAACGACAGCGAGATGTCCTTGATGATCTGCCGCTTGGGCGGGACCACCTTGCTGACGCGGTTCATGGTGTAGATGTATTGCGAGGACATGAGGTCTCCGAAGGCGCAACCCTGCGCCCGTTCCGGACGGAACAGGAACAGATGGAAGAAAAGGATGCCCCGATTATAGCCGGAAGCGATCAGTGCCGCCGGGAGCCACGAGCCCCGGGGCTTGCCGCCGCCTGAATGCGGGGTCAAAGCGCTTGAATGGGAAACCGTTTCCAGCCGGAGACCGTTCAGACGGCGTGCGCATGATGGAGCCATCAACCCACCAAGCGAGGCCAATCATGCGCATGAATCGATTTGTGGTCGGGGCCGTCGCCTCGCTGCTGGCCTTGGGCACCGTGGCCCCGGCCTTCGCCGATGACCATCGTGGCCGCGGTCACGACCGCCGGGAGTGGCGTGATGACCGCCGCGACAACCGCCACGATCGCCATGACCGGCACGATCGTCATGATCGTCGCGAGGTCCGCCACGACCGCCGTTACGACCCTCGCTACGACAACCGGGGTTACTACCGTCCGGGCCCGCCGCCGCCGCGCGTGGTCTATCGCCCGGCCCCGGGCTACGGCTCCTACGGCTGGGCGCGCGGCCACCGTTACCGCGAGTACTACGGCGGCCCGGTGTACGTGGTGAACGATTACAGCCGCTACTCGGTGCGCCGCCCGCCGCGTGACCACCACTGGATCCGCGATGATCGCGGCAACCTGCTGCTGGTCGCCATCGCCACCGGGATCATTGCCGACTACGTGATCAACCGGTAAGCCCGCCGGCAGGCGCGCTTGACGGCCTGGACGGCGCCCTTCGGGGCGCCGTTCCGCGTTCCGGGGCCGCGCGCCGGGATTGGTCACCCCGCGCCGCGGGGACTACAATCCAGAGCTCGCGCTGTACCCCCTCTGCCTGCCTGGAGTAACCGATGTTCCCGCGTGACGTCCGCATCGAAACCTACGATCCCGAACTGGCCAAGGCCATCGCCGCCGAAACCCAGCGCCAGGAAGACCACGTCGAGCTGATCGCCAGCGAGAACTACACCAGCCCGGCGGTGATGGAAGCCCAGGGCAGCCAGCTGACCAACAAGTACGCCGAGGGCTACCCGGGCAAGCGTTACTACGGTGGCTGCGAGTACGTGGACATCGCCGAACAGCTGGCCATCGACCGCCTCAAGCAGCTGTTCGATGCCGACTACGCCAACGTGCAGCCGCACAGCGGCTCGCAGGCCAACCAGGCCGTGTACTTCGCGCTGCTGCAGCCGGGCGACACCATCCTGGGCATGAGCCTGGCCCATGGTGGCCACCTGACCCACGGTGCCAAGGTCAATGCCTCGGGCAAGCTGTTCAACGCCGTCCAGTACGGTGTCGACGAAGCCGGCCTGATCGACTATGACGAGGTCGAGCGTCTGGCCCTGGAGCACAAGCCGAAGATGGTCGTCGCCGGTTTCTCGGCGTACTCGCAGGTGGTGGACTGGGCGCGCTTCCGCGCCATCGCCGACAAGGTCGGTGCCTACCTGTTCGTGGACATGGCGCACGTGGCGGGTCTGGTTGCCGCTGGCGTCTACCCGAGCCCGCTGCCGCACGCCCACGTGGTCACCTCCACCACCCACAAGACCCTGCGCGGCCCGCGCGGCGGCATCATCATCGCCAACGGAGCCAGCGAAGAACTGCAGAAGAAGCTGCAGTCCATCGTGTTCCCGGGCATCCAGGGCGGTCCGCTGATGCATGTCATCGCCGGAAAGGCCGTGGCCTTCAAGGAAGCGCTGGAGCCGGGCTTCAAGGCCTACCAGCAGCAGGTGGTCAAGAACGCCCAGGCGATGGCCAACACGCTGATCGCGCGCGGCTACAAGATCGTTTCCGGCGGCACCCAGAACCACCTGATGCTGGTCGACATGATCGGCAAGGATGTCTCGGGCAAGGATGCGGAAGCCGCGCTCGGCCTGGCCCACATCACCGTCAACAAGAACTCGGTACCGAACGACCCGCGTTCGCCGTTCGTGACCTCGGGCCTGCGCCTGGGTACTCCGGCGGTCACCACGCGCGGTTACGTGGAGCAGGACTGCGTGGATCTGGCCAACTGGATCGCCGACGTGCTCGACGCCCCGGCCGATGAGGCCGTGATCGCCCGCGTCCGCGACGCGGTCAGCGCGCAGTGCCGCAAGTACCCGGTTTACGGCTGATATGGGCGAGGGCCGGCAACGGCGTACCTACGCCGTGCTGGCCCTTGTCTGCGGCATCGTGGGGATGGCCGGCGGCGGCACGTTCGCCGCCATCGGGGTCTGGGTCGCGTTCCTCGAACCGACCTATCTTGATCGCGCCTCGCGCCTGTTGATCGGGGGCTGGGGAAGTGCGGGCCTGATCGGGGTATTCGGCTGGCTATGGTTGAGCAGCCGCTATCTTCGAGCGGGACGCACCGGCCTGCGTGACAGCGGGGCCTGGCCATGGGCTGCATTGGGCCTTGGGGGGATGGCCGCCGTGGCAGTCGTCGGCATGGCGTTCTGGCAGGCCGCCGCCAGTCCAACGGCGCTGGTCCTGCTGCTGGCGGGGCCGCCGCTGCTGCTGCCGGCGGTCATGCTGGTGCGGCTGCGGCGAACCCAGGGCACCTGACCGGATGGAGATCCATCGCAGACAGCGGCGAGGGATGCTGCTGCACGTGGGCGTGTTTGGACTGCCCCATGCGGTGGCGGTGTTCATCGGGGTGGGGCTCTGCCTGCGTGACGTGCTCCACCAGTACGGCGGGCCGGGCGACGCGCCGGGCTGGGCAGCGGCATGGTTCGGCATGGCAAGTCTCATCGTCCTGATCTGGCTCATCCTTGCCCGGCGCTGGTGGCAGGGCGGCCCGGTCGCCCTTCGGGCCGCCTCGACGGCATGGTGGGCGGGTCTGGTGGCCGCCCTCGTCGCAACGGGCATTGTCTGGGCCGGTCTGCTGCGGTCGATCTTCCACGTTCATCTCTTCGATGGCGCCTTGCCCGCGGCTGTCGTGCTCCTGATGGCGGGCCTCCCGCTGTTCTCCTGTGCGGCGCACCTGCTGTGGTTGCGTCGGCGGGCCACCTAGACAGGGCTGGACTCTCCCCCTGTCCATTTGCTGTAGCCGGTCCCTCTCAGGTACCGTTGCGACGCTGCCGTGACCACGGCATGACGTTTTCCTGATGCAAGGCGTTCCATGTATTGTCCGTTCTGCCAGCATGCCGACACCCGTGTGATTGATTCGCGCGTCTCTGAAGACGGCGCGACGATCCGGCGTCGCCGCGAGTGCGAGGCCTGCAACGAGCGCTTCAGCACCTTGGAAACCATCGAACTGAAGTTGCCGGCGATCGTGAAAAGCGATGGCAGCCGTGAGGCCTTCGACGCCCGCAAGGTGCGCAGTGGCTTCGACCGCGCGCTGCAGAAGCGCCCGGTGCCCGAAGACAAGATCGAGTTGGCGGTGCGCGCGGTGATGCAGCAGGCCCGCATCTGCGGCGAGCGCGAGATTCCGTCGATCACGGTCGGCGAGTTCGTGATGAACGAACTGCGCAAGCTCGACCATGTCGGCTACGTACGTTTCGCCTCGGTGTACCGCAGCTTCGAAGACGTCGCCGATTTCCGCGAAGAAATCGAGAAGCTGGAGCGCGAGCTGCCCTCCAGCACGGAGCAGCTGCAACTGCTCGGCGATGTGATCGCGCTGACCAAGAAAAAGAAAGGCTGAGACTGGGCCGCATCGCGGCCACCACGGCTGAGCTACCATCGCGGCTGCCTGCCGCCGGACGCTTATCGCCATGACTGAATTCACTGCTCTCGACCACCAGCACATGGCGCATGCGCTGCGCCTGGCCGAGCGCGCCGCGTATACCGCGCGGCCCAATCCGATGGTGGGTTGCGTCATCGCACGCGACGAGGTGGTGGTCGGCGAGGGCTGGCACCAGCGTACCGGTGGTCCGCACGCGGAAGTCTTCGCGCTGCGCCAGGCCGGTGAACAGGCCCGCGGTGCCACGGCCTACGTCACCCTGGAACCGTGCGCGCACCATGGCCGTACACCGCCGTGCGCCCTGGCCCTGATCGGCGCGGGCGTGAGCCGTGTGGTCGCGGCGATGCGCGATCCCTTCCCGAAGGTCGATGGCGGTGGCTTCGTGCTGCTGCGCGAGGCCGGCATCGAGGTCGCCGAAGGGTTGATGGCTGCGCAGGCGCGCGAGCTCAACCACGGGTTCCTCTCGCGCATCGAGCGCAGCCGGCCCTGGGTGCGGGTGAAGCTCGCGGCGAGTCTGGACGGCCGTACCGCGATGGCCGATGGCAGCTCCAAGTGGATCACCGGTGCGGCCGCCCGCGAAGATGTGCAGCACTGGCGTGCGCGTGCGGGTGCGATTCTCACCGGCGCGGCGACCGTGTTGGCCGATGACCCGATGTTGACCGTGCGGCTGGCCGAAACCGAGGTGCTGCCGCCGTTGCGGGTGGTGCTCGATGCGCGGCTGCGCTCGCTGGAATGTGCGCGGGTGCGCGAGGGCGGGGCGCCGACCTTGTACGTGCATGACGCCGCGGTCAGCCCGCCGGATGCCGCCGATGCCGAGTTCGCCAGCGTACCCAGCCATGACGGTCGGCTGGATCTGGGCGCAGTGCTGGCCCTGCTGGCCGAGCGCGGCATCAATGAAGTGCATACCGAGGCCGGCGCGACCTTGGCCGGCGCGCTGCTGGCCGGTGGCTGGGTCGACGAACTGCTGCTCTATCAGGCCCCGACGCTGCTCGGTGAGCAAGGCCTGCCGCTGCTGTCCGGGCTGGGTATCCATGCGATGGACCAGCAGCGGCGGATGCGCGTGGTGGACCAGCGCCTGGTAGGCAGCGACCTGCGGTTGCTGCTGCGCCCATAAAAAACGGGCCCCTTGCGGGACCCGTTCGATCAGGGCGCGGCGAGGACGCCGCAGCCCGATCAGTAAGCGATGCAGCTGCCCCAACGTTCATCGGCAGCGAGCTGAGCGGTTGAGCTTAACACTTATTTAACTTAAAGCCCCCAGTCAGGGTGCCCTGTTACACTAGCCGGGCCGGTTCGCCGGTACACAAACGTCTTCAGGGCGGGGTGCGATTCCCCACCGGCGGTAGGTGCGCAAGCACGAGCCCGCGAGCGCTTCCCGGTCCCCGGGAAGGTCAGCAGATCCGGTCCGATGCCGGAGCCGACGGTATAGTCCGGATGAAAGAAGACGGTGCGGCCGGGCCTTGCGCTCGGCGTGCACCTATATGCCTTGCGGCGTTTTTCGCTCACTTTCCGCGGAGAACGTTCCTTGTTTACTGGAATCATCGAAGGCGTCGGCCGTTTGGCCGCACGCGACACCCTTGGCGGCGATGTCCGCTTTACCTTTGACGTAGGCACCCTGCCGTTCGAGAACGTGCAGATGGGCGAGAGCATCGCCATCAACGGGGTCTGCCTAACCGTCATCGCCTATGACGCCACCCGCTTCCAGGCCGACGCCTCCACCGAGACGCTGGGCCTGACCACGCTGGGTCAGCTGACCGACGGCGCCGTCATCAATCTTGAACGCGCGATGCGCCCGACCGATCGCCTGGGTGGCCATCTGGTCAGCGGCCATGTCGATGGCCTGGGCCAGGTGTTGTCGGTGCATGACGACGCCCGCGCCCAGCGCTGGCGCTTCGCCGCGCCGGCGGCGCTGCTGCGCTACATCGCCAAGAAGGGCTCGATCTGCGTGGACGGGGTCAGCCTGACCGTCAACGAGGTGGACGAGCAGGGCTTCGAAGTCGCCCTCATCCCGCATACCGTCGCCAACACCGCCTTCGCCGCGACGGCCGTGGGCAGTGCGGTCAATCTTGAAATCGATCTGGTCGCCCGTTACGTCGAACGTTTGTTGGGTGCAGGAGCACGCGCATGAATTTCGCCCCCATTCCCGAGATTCTCGAGGACATCCGCCTCGGCCGCATGGTCGTCATCGTCGATGACGAAGACCGCGAGAACGAAGGCGACCTGATCATGGCCGCCGAGCTGGTCAAGCCCTCGGACATCAACTTCATGGTCACCCATGGCCGTGGCCTGGTGTGCCTGCCGCTGACCCGCGAACGCGCCGCCGATCTGGGCCTGGCGCCGATGGTGCAGGCCAATACCGCGCAGTTCCAGACCAACTTCACGGTCAGCATCGAGGCTGCCGAAGGCGTCACCACCGGCATCTCGGCCTACGACCGCGCGCACACCATCCGCACGGCGGTGAAGCCTGATGCCAAGCCGGCCGACCTGCATCAGCCGGGCCACATCTTCCCGCTGATCGCCCAGCCGGGCGGCGTGCTGACCCGCGCCGGGCATACCGAGGCCGGTGTCGATCTGGCCATGCTGGCGGGCCTGGAGCCGGCCGGCGTGCTGGTGGAGATCCTCAATCCGGACGGCAGCATGGCGCGCCGTCCGGAGCTGGAGGTGTTCGCCCGCGAGCACGGCCTGAAGATGGGCTCGATCGCCGACCTGATCGCCTACCGCCTGGCCACCGAAAAGACGGTCGAACGGGTCGACGAACGCGAGATCGAGACCGAGTTCGGTCCGTTCACGCTGGTCACCTACCGAGACCGGATCGCCCACGACCTGCACTTCGCACTGGTCCGCGGCACCCCGGACGCCGAGCCGACCCTGGTCCGCGTGCAGGTGGAGAACCCGCTGGCCGACCTGCTGCATTGGCGTCGCGACGATTTCGGCGTGGCCTCCACCGACGCCCTGCGCGCCATTGCCGCCGCCGACCGCGGCGTGATGGTGGTGCTGTCCGCGCCGCGCGATACCAACAGCCTGCTGGCCCGCCTGCGTCAGCAACCGCAGCCGGTCGTGCCGGGCAAGGACAAGGACGTAAGCCAGTGGCGCCGCAACGGCGCCGGTGCGCAGATCCTGTCCGATCTGGGCCTGGGCAAGCTGCGCGTGCTGGGCACGCCACGCCGTCAGGTCGGTCTGGCCGGGTACGGCCTGGAAGTGGTCGAGACGGTGGGGAACACGTCATCGCAGGCGCGCTGACGCCCCGCCGCTTCGCGGCAGCCCCCTGACTCAGGGGGCTTTTGCACCCGACGCGTCCCGAAACGCGCAGCGGCCCGGCTACACGCGGCCATGCGCTAGAATATTCACCTATTAAATGGACCCCACGCCGAACATGAGCCATTACGAAGGCGACCTCCGTACTCCGGAAAAGGCCCGTTTCGCCATCCTTGCCAGCCGCTGGAATGCCCGCATCACCGACGTGCTGGTGGCTGGCGCGCGCAAGAGCCTGGCCGGCAACGGGATCGACGAGTCCGCCATCGATGTGATCCGCGTGCCAGGCGCGTGGGAACTGCCGCTGGTCGCTGCGCGTCTGGCGGCCGCCCATCAGCATGCCGCGATCATCACCCTGGGCTGCGTGATCCGGGGTGACACCCGCCATTACGAACACGTGGCCGACCGTTGCGCCGAGGGCCTGATGCGCGTGCAGCTGGATTTCGGCGTGCCGGTGCTCAATGGCGTGCTGGCGGTGGAGCGTGTCGAGGATGCCGACGCCCGCGCGGGTGGCAGCCACGGCAACAAGGGTGAGGAAGCCGCACTGACGGCGTTGGAAATGGTCAATCTTCTGGAGCAGCTGCCATGAACAAGTCAAACCAGGGCAAGCCCTCCGGTAAACCCGTCCGCCGTGATGGTGTCGACCCCGTGCTGCGTTCGCGCGCGCGCCGTCGTGCCCTGCAGGCGATCTACGCGTGGCAGATCTCGGGCGGCAACGCGCAGAGCGTGGTGGCACAGTTCGCCCACGAACAGGCGCGTGAAATCGCCGATCTGGCGTACTTCGAGGCGCTGGTGAACGGTGTGCTCGACAACCGCAAGGATCTGGACGCGGCGCTGGACCCGTACCTGGATCGCGGCATTGAAGAAGTGGACGCGATCGAACGCGCTGCGCTGCGCGTGGCGGCCTATGAAATGCGGTATCGCCTGGACGTGCCGTATCGCGTGGTGATCAATGAAGCGATCGAGTCGGCCAAGCGGTTCGGCTCAGAGCATGGTCACACGTACGTGAATGGCGTGCTGGACCGTGCTGCCGTGGAATGGCGCAAGGTCGAAAACGGGGGCTGATCCGCCCCATGTCCCTTGCAGAATTTGCGTTGATCGACCGCATCCGTGCGCGTACCACCGCGCGCGCCGATGTCGTGCTCGGCATCGGCGATGACGCTGCACTGCTGCAGCCACGCCCGAACGAACAGCTTGTGGTCACCGCCGACACCCTCAACAGCGGCGTGCATTTCCCGGCCGAAACCCCGGCGTTCGACATCGGCTGGAAGACGCTGGCCGTCAACCTGTCCGACCTCGCTGCGATGGGCGCGCGCCCGGCGTGGTGCACGTTGGCGCTGTCATTGCCCGATGCGAGCGAGGATTGGATCGAGGCCTTCGCCGACGGTTTCTTCGCCTTGGCCGACCAGCACGACATCGCGCTGATCGGGGGCGACACCACGCGTGGTCCGCTGTCGCTGTCGGTCACCGCGATGGGGCAGGTGTCACGCGGCCAGGCGCTGCGTCGTGATCGCGCACAGGTGGGCGATGACATTTGGGTCAGCGGCACCCTCGGCGATGCTGCCGGTGCGCTGCGCCTGTGGCAGCAGGGGGCATTGAACGTGGCCGCCGCCACGCTGCTGGCCGACTACGAAACCCTGCGTCTGCGCCTGCTGCGTCCCACCCCGCGCGTCACCCTCGGCCTGCGCCTGCGTGCCTTCGCGCATGCCGCTGTGGATATCTCCGATGGGTTGCTGGCCGACCTTGGCCATATCGCGGCACGCAGCGGCGTGCGCGCCGAAGTCGATGCCGACGCGTTGCCGATGTCGGCGGCGCTGCGCGAACTGCTGGGCCGCGATGCTGCCCGTGAGTGCGCGCTGCACGGCGGCGACGATTACGAACTGTGCTTCACTACCGCCGCCGACCAGCGCGATGCGCTGCACTTCGTTGCCGAATCGCTGGATCTGCCGATCACCCGCATCGGCCGCATCATGGAAGGGCAGGGCGTGCACACCGAAGGCCACGACGGCCCGAGCGGGTACGAGCACTTCGCCGGCTGAGCGCGCGGAGTCATGCCTGCTGCTGCGCGGCAACCTGGCGTTCGATGCTTGCCGCAATCAACGCGACAGCCTCAATGACTGTCGCCTTCGACATCGCATCTGTCTCACCCGTACTGCGCAGGGCCTGCTCGGCCTGTTGGCAGCTGCGCGCCGCCCGGGTTTCTCCCAGGAATGCCAACGCGCCGGCAAAGCTGTGCAGCAGATCGATCATGGCCGGTGCATCGGCGCTGTCCAGCGCTTGGGTCAGTGTCGTGTAATCACGATGCGCGGTCTCCAGGAACGCCTCGCGCATCTGCCGCTGAACCGCCTCGCTCACCACCGGAGGTAACGGTGGCCGGGCCGAGCGATCGAGGTCGAGTCCATGCAACGCGGCCTCCAGCGACGGCAGGTCGAGCGGCTTCAGCAGCAGCGTGGACATGCCCGCCTCGCGTACGCGCTGCCCGTCCTCGGGCATTGCATTGGCGGTGAGCGCCACGATGGGAATGGAAGGGTTGTCCGCACGCAGCTTCCGGGCAAGCCCGTATCCGTCCAGGCCCGGCATGTTCAGATCGGTCAATACGATGTCGAACCGACCCTCGCGCCAGCGCTGCCACGCCTCATCGCCGTCGGCCGCGAGGGTGACCTGCCAACCGAGTGCGTGCAGCTGCCCCAGCGTCACGTCACGGCTGATCACGCTGTCATCCACCAGCAATGCGTGACCGCGCGAGGCATGCATGTGCTCGACAGGCGCCCGCTGTGGCGGCGCGTCTGCCACGGTCGTGGTCCGGCGTGCCGGAATATCCAAGTGGAAAATGCTGCCGGTCCCCGGCGTGCTGCGTACGCCGAGGGTCCCGCCCAGCAGTTCGGCAAAGCGCTGGCACAAGGCCAGCCCCAGGCCGCTGCCGCCGTGCTGCCGTGCCGAGCCGGCACCGACCTGCACGAACGGCTTGAACAGCTTGTCCTGCGCCTCGGCATCGATGCCCGGGCCCGTATCGCGCACCTCCACGTGCAGCCATTCCCTGCCATCAGGCCGCACCGAGGCATCAACGCTGACCGCCACCATTCCCGATGCCGTGAACTTCACCGCGTTGCCCACCAGGTTGTTGATCACCTGCGCCAAGCGGCCTGCGTCGGTCACGTAGGCCGGTCCCAGCGCCTCGTCCGTGTGCAGCTCCAGGCGCAGCCCTTTCGCGTTGGCCTGTGGTTCGAACAGTGTCGCCGTCTGCTGCAGCAGCGCACGCGGATCGAAAGGCGCCTGCTCCAGCGTCATCAGCCCCGCTTCGATGCGGGAGAGGTCCAGGGTGTCGTTCACCAGCCCCTGCAGCACATCGGCCGCGCTGCGCGCACGCGTGACATGCGTGTGCAATGCCGCCGGCATGGTCTGGTGCGCAAGCAGTTCAAGATGGCCGAGCACGCCGCTCAAGGGGGTGCGGATTTCATGGCTGATCATCGCCACGAAGGCGGTCTTGGCCTGGTCCGCAGCCTCGGCATCGTGCTGGGCCTGTTCGGCATGCCGCCGTGCATCCAGCAGCCGCTGCTGGGTTTCCTTCTGTGCGGTCACATCGGTCACCGCGCAGACCCAGATCGCCCGCCGCTGATAGCGCGAGGCGGCCACGATGGGCTGCAGGTAGCGCGCGGGACCCTGCTCGTCCGAGGAGGGTACCGCGAACAGCTGGCCGTGTACCTGGCCGTCAACGCGTTGCACCAGGCGGCCGACCAGCACGTCCATCAGGTTGCCGGCGGTGTCGCCAATCAGCTGCTCCAGTGCCTGGTTGTGCAGGATCACCTGCCCGCTCTGCTGGTCGAGCAGGCACAGGCCCACCGGCGACGTTTCGATCAGTGTGCGGCTCAGTGCTTCGCTTTCATGGACCCGTGCGGCTTCCTCCAGTGCCGGCCGCAGTACCCGCCGGTCCACCAGCAGCAACAGCGTCCACAGCGCGGTCAGCAGGCCGGCCAGGGCCAGCCCGCCGCCGAGCAGATAGGACTGCTGCGCCGCCCAGATGTCGGTCCAGCGGTAGAGCCGCAGCAGCGTCCAGTCGATGCCATGCAATGGTGTGGATACCACGAAGGCGCGGCCGTCAGGCAGTGCCAGCGTCGTGGGCCGGGGCGAGGGCACGGCGTGCAGCGCAGGTCCGGAAATCGCAGCGTCCACAGCGCTGCGCAGAACATCGTTTCGCTGGCGGTCCAGCACCACCCACATCCCCGGACTGGCCTCCTCCAACCGCTCGCGCAGGCCTTGAAGAGGTTCAAACGTCAGCCGGTTGATGAAGGAGGTACCGTTGCTGCGCAGGCGCATCTGGGTAACCAGTGCATCCTCGCCGGTGAAAGGATTGCGGCCGAAGTAGGCGCGCAGCCGGCCGCTATCCAGTTGAAGCTCGGAGTCCGCCCCCGCCGCCCGCCAGCCCGCATCGGCGCTCTGGGCCAGCACGGCCAGTGCCTGTTCACGGGTCTGCACTTTCATGAGCTGCAGCAGCTGCGCTTCATCATGCAGTCCGGCAATCGCAAACAGGCGCCCTTCCGGTTCGAAGGCGAAGGAGATCAGTGAGGTGGGCGAATCCTGCGCTGCGACGGTTGCGGCCATGTACGCCGAATAGGTCTGCACCATGCCCAGGTACGCCGCCTCCGCCTGGGGCGGAAGACGGCCGTCGCGCGGGGACAGCGCCAGCCAGGGGACGGACAGGGCGCCTGGCGCCATGACTCCTGCGGCGCCCTCCTGTGCCGAAAAGCGCTCACTGATAGACATGCCTCCGGCCACCAGCGCGGGCTGCTGGGTGGCCCACAACGTGGCGTTGGTGTTCAAGCTGGCCACGTAGGCCCGCCTGCGCTCGCCGATGTAGCGATCCACCGTCTGCTGGCCGCGCTGCAGGGCCTCGCGCTCGTTGAGATGTACGGTTTCCAACCGCAGCCACAGCGCCGCGCCGCCTGCTGCCAGAAGCAGCAGGGTCAGGATGGCGCCGCCACCGAACAGCAGTCGACGCTGCAGTCGTTGCAGGGTGGCAAGCACGGAGCCCGGGGGTGACGCCATGGCGCGAACCTGCGTTGTGAGGCTGTGGCCTGCAGCGTGACGCGCATGCCTCTCTCATTGCAAGTCGTTGGTGGCGCGCGAGGGCCGCACCGATTGAAATGCATGCGGGCAGGCGCTGGACGAGCACGTGGCCTCGGTGATGATTCTGGCGCGCCACCTCCTGTAGAGCCGAGCCCATGCCCGGTTTTGCAGCAGGCCGGGTCTATGCCGCGCGCAGCTGCACATCCACATACTCGGCCAGCCCGCGGCATGCCAGCAGCGACCCCTCGCGTGCGTCATCGCCTACCTGCTGGCTGACCTCGCCATCCACGCGCACGCGTTCTGTAGCGTGCAGCAACTCCAACAGAAACGTCAGCCCGGCATTGGCGCGGTCGATGCGTGCCAGTGTCAGCCGCTGCCCGGGCGTGCGGCCTTTACCCGGCCACGGCTGCCCATCGGCGGCGTCGCCCTGGCGGATGTGCTGCAGGCAGTGCAGCAGCGTGATGGTGCCGGGGGCTTCGCCTTCCTGCAGTGCGGCGAAGGTGCTTTCCAGCGTACGCGCCAGATCGTCGGGCAGGCGCGTGGCGGCCTCGCCCAAGGTGGCAAACAGGTGGGGGTAGTGCGACGTGGTCATGGCGGCGTCCTTGTGTGCGAAGCAAGGGGCCACCCCGCTTGACAGCGAGGGTGGCGGACGGTGCGTGGTTGCAATACCGGTGACCGATGTAGAAACGCCGGCGGGCACGAGGCCCCCGCGCACCGCCCGCCATGTAGGCATAGACGGATTGCCTGCCGACGCCGTCCAAGCACAGGGGAAGGAGACGACGCCGACAGGCAAGCGTAAACAACATCGATCAAACGGGATTGCAAGCCCGTGCCACCCGTTGTTGGTGGCAGGTAGATGATGCGCACGAAGGTGTCGCTGTACCAATCAGATAAGTTTCAAATTCAAAATTGTTGCAATCTGCATCCACGCGTTGCGTGGTCATGCAGAGTCAGGCGATTGCGTCAGAGTTCGCACGGCTTCCCTGTAGAGCCGAGCCTATGCTCGGCTCACCGTGGTGCATCGCGATCTGGCGGGACAACAGCCGAGCATGGCTCGGCTCTACAGAGAGCACGTCGCACAACACCGTGCTCAGCGCTCGATACGCGCCTCGGCCTCGCGCGGCGTACCGTAGTCATCCAACCAGGTGAAGCTGGCGGTGGTGGGCATCGTCGCACCAGCCGGCAGCGGCAGCCGTACCTGCGCACCCGGTGCGATCATGTCCGCTTCCACCTTGCGGCCATCGGGCAGGGTGAGCGTACTGACGGTCACATGGTAGGCGCTGGCATTGGTGACCTGCAGTGCGCCCCCCACCGCGCGCCATTGCAGCTGGGCCGCCGCGTCACGCGCATGCCCGGGCAGGCCAGCGGGGCGATGGAACAGCTTCACCCGCGTACGCACTGCGAACTGCAGCAGGTTCTTGCCGCTGGCATCGCTGGGCTTGGGCGGAATGTCCAGCAGATTGAAATAGAACACCGATTCGCGATCAGTCGGCAACGGTGCTTCCGACGGACGCGGCGCGTAGGTGATGCGATAGGCCTGGCCCTGGTGCGCCTGCAGCAGGCGCGGGTCGGCCGGGGTCAGCCGGAACGGCGTGCGCACATTTTCCGGCCGTGCATGGCTGTCGCCATCGTCGATCCAGACCTGCACCATCGCCGCCTGCTCACCGGTGTTGGTCGCCTTTACGGTCACGTCGCGGCCCTTGGCCGCGTCATGCACGATGCGCGTGCCCTGCAGCGTCACTGCTGCCGATGCAGGCAGCGCCAGAGCGCCTGCCAGCAGCGCGGTCATCCACGTCATTGCACGGAATGTCATAGGGAACACCTCGATTGGGTGCGCCAGCCCTTCCCTGGGCCGGCACGCGGAAGGAACTTACTTGTAAAGCACGACGAAGTCGCCGGACGCATTGGCAGCGCCGGCGGTAGCGTTCTGGCCCGGCGAGGCGTACCACGCGCTGTAGTCCAGCTGACCCTTGCCGGCGGCCGGAATGCTCACCCACTGCAGCGGGTCTTCGCCCAGCTTCTGGTGGTTGCCAGCGACGTCGTACAGGGCTACGCCCACATTGGAGGCCGCGCTCGGGTCGGGGTTCAGTGCCAGGTTGCCGGTGCTGCCATCCGGGGTGCCACCAAAGCGCACGCCCACATCCTGCGATGCGCCGGAGCCGGTGCAGTCCAGCTGGATGCTGAAGTTCTTCATGCCAGCGCGTTCGGCCGCATTGACCGAGGCAACATCGACCTTGCCCATCGCCACGGTGATGGTGCCACCGACGGCATCCACGGCGCAGGTGCTGGTCATCAGTTCGCCGGTGATCTCCAGCTTTTCAGCGAAGGCGGCGGGGGAAACAGCCAGCGCGAGTGCACCGGCAGCAATCATGTTCAACGTGTTCGACATACGGATGTCCTTTGAAGGGGGATCAATGAATCCGCATTGGGTGTGCCAGCGGATGCGCACAGTGTTCCCGGGCATGCCCACCGGGGACATGCAATTAGTTGCAAGGTGCTTGTGCAATGTGCGGGTTCGTGCTTGCGGTAAAGCGCGCAGTCAGGAAAGGACATTCGACCCTGCGACAGTCGATCGAAGGCAGGAGGCGCGTGATCTGCAACGCATTCGATTGACCATCGTTGCATCGTGAAAACAACACTGAATCGGTATGAAACGGTGCATTCACGGAACCCCGCGTCTTTTCGTTCCGTGTTGTCGCTTTACAACAAATTGCATGGGAAGGCGGCGGGGGGCTGTCTACGCTTCGGCCCACTTCGACTACGAGCGATGTCGGCTTTGGCCTCATCGAGTGACGTTAGCCATGCAAAAGCGTGCCTTCCCTTGCCGCAATCATTGCCGCCTGATCAGCCGTCCGCTGGGCGTGGCCATTGCCGTTGCGATGGCCATGGCAGTGGCCAGCCACGCCCATGCCGGCGACGGTGAGCCGCTGCAATTCAGCGAAGGGTTCCTGATTGGCGGCAAGGCCATCGACATGCAGCGCTATGCGCAGGGCAATCCGATGGAGCCAGGTGACTATCCGCTGGACGTGGTGGTGAACGGGCAGTTCCTGGAGAACCGCGACATCCGCTTTGTCGAGGCACCGGCGCCGATGGGTGCCACGCCTTGCCTGCCCATGGCGCTGCTGGGTCGCTTGAATCTGAAGGACAGCTACCTGGCCGATCTGCAGGAAGATGCAGAGGGCTGCATTGCATTGCCTACGCTGGTGGAAGGCGCCACCGTGGAATTCGATGCGGGCAACCTGCAGTTGCTGGTGAACGTGCCGCAGGCTGCACAGGCGCGCAATGCACGCGGCTACGTGGCGCCGGATCAGCGCGACTACGGTGTCACTGCTGCGTTCTTCGACTACAACATCAATCACAACCGTGCCCAAGGCCAGACCGCGACCTATCTGGGCTTGAATACCGGCGTGAACCTGGGCGCCTGGCGGCTGCGCCATCGCGCGTCCTTCAGCCACACCGATTACGGCACCCGCCACGATGTGATCAACAGTTACCTGCAACGCGACCTGCCGGCCTGGAACAGCCAGCTGCTGCTGGGCCAGGGCAATACCGGGGGCGAGCTGTTTGAATCACTGTCGTTCACCGGTGCGCGCGTAGCCAGCGATGAACGCATGCTGCCCGACTCGCTGCGCGGCTTTGCGCCGGTGGTGCAGGGTATTGCCGAAGGCAATGCCCTGGTGACCATCCGTCAGAACGGCAACATCATCCATGAAGTGAGCGTGGCGCCCGGGCCGTTCTCCATCGAAGACCTGTATCCCACCAACTTCGGTGGCGATCTGGAGGTCACCGTTACCGAAGCCGATGGCCGCACCCAGCGCTTCACCGTGAACTTCTCGGCCGTGCCGCAGGCACTGCGCCCCGGCGCCAGCCGCTTCAGTGCCACCGCGGGTGAGCTGCGCGATGCGCGTGGCGAGCGCGAGGCACTGCGGTTCGCCGAAGGCACTTACGCGCGTGGCATCAGCAACCACTTCACCGCACTGGGCGGCGTGCAGGTTGCCGAAGATTTCCAGGCCGCGCTGTTCGGTGGCGCAGTCAATACGCCGATCGGTGCATTCGGTGCAGACGTGACCCACTCGCGTGCGCGTATGGGTAACGGCGAACAGGTGACCGGCAACAGCTTCCGGTTGAACTACCAGCGCTACGTCGCGGCCACCGGTACCAACTTCGGATTGGCTGCGCACCGTTACAGCACGCGCGGCTACATGACCCTGAACGACTTCGCGCTGTCGCGCAGCGACGACTGGGGCCACAGCGGCCGCGCGCGCCAGCGCTTCCAGGTGAACTTCTCGCAGCGCCTGGGCGAGCGCAGCAGCCTGTCGCTCAGTGGTGGCCACGTGCGCTACTGGGGCGACGCGCCGAAGCAGAACGACCTGCAGCTGCGCTTCCAGAGCAGCATTGGTCGTGCCACCTACAGCCTGTCGGCGATGCGCTACCGGCTGAATGATGGGCACCAGGACACCCGCTACACCGCCAGCGTCAGCATTCCGCTGGGGACCGCGCCGCGTGCGCCCCGCCTGAGCACGCAGCTGGCCCATTCTGCCCGTGGCGAACAGGGCCAGCTGGGCCTGAGCGGCACGCTGGGCGAATCGCAGCAGCTCAGCTACAGCGTGGGCGCCAGTGACGGCAGCGGTGGCCAACGCAGCACCAACGCATATGCCACCTATCGTGGTGGCCACGGCACGGTGACCGCCGGCTACAGCCGATCGGGCGACTACAGCGCCGTGAACGCCAGCGCGGCCGGCAGCGTGGTGCTGCACCGCGATGGCATCAACTTCGGCGCACCGGTGGGTGATGGCTTTGCGCTGGTGCAGGCCGACGGTGCGCAGGGTGCGCGCATCGGCTATGGCGATGATGTCCGCATCGGCCGCAATGGCTACGCGCTGCTGCCGCATGTCAGCCCCTACCGCTGGAACCAGATCGAACTGGACCCGTCGGGCCTGCCGATGGACGTGGAACTGATGCAGACCTCGCAGCGGATCGCGCCGACCGCGGGCAGCATCGTGCGCGTGGCGTTCAATGCCAAGCGCGAACGCACGCTGTTCATCGACGCCACCGATGCGCTAGGCCAACCGTTGCCGTTTGCCGCGCGCATCGAGGACGACAGCGGCCGTGCCTACGGTGCGGTTGGCCAGGGCGGCGTGATCCAGCTGCGCGGTGCACCGGAGCAGGGCGAGCTGATTGTCGACCCTGAAGGCCCCAACCGTTGCCGCCTGCAGTACAGCACCCCCGATGCGCCTGATGCCTATGGGCTGTCGTGGAGCCAGGCAGTGTGCACGCCGCTGCGTAAGCCAAGCCCCGGCCTGCAGGCTGCGCTGGATGCAGCAAGCGAATCAACCCCCTGATCCCGACCTCTTCTTTCACCTTGGAGTACCCCATGAACCTGATCAACCGACTCACCTTGTCCACTGTGCTGCTGGCCGCTGCGCCGCTGGCCCTGGCCGATACCGCCACCCTGACCATCACCGGCCGGGTGCTGCCGGGCACCTGCACGCTCACCGCCGCACCGATCGATCTGGACGATGTCAAAGCCAGCGACCTGACGCCCGGGCAGGACAGCCAGATCAAGGCCGGCGCGCTGGAGTTCACCGGCTGTGTGGGTGTCAGCAAGGCGGTGCTGTCGTTCGCCGGTACCGCGGCCGATGGCGATGCAGACCACTGGAAGAACACGGCTGCCACCGATGCCGCCGACGGTGTGTCGATTTCGCTGCTGTCGGGCACCACCGGCACCACCTATCTGAAGGACGGCGACACCGGCATCGATGTGCCGGTGACCGGCGCCACCGCGCGCTACGACCTGCGGGCGGCCTATTACGCACCGACCGGTGCGGTGCTGAGCGCCGGTGATGTGTCCACCGAGATTGTGGTGACCGCTGACTACGAGTGAGTTTTCTCACCTTCAAGCGAACTGGAGACAGCTGATGATGATGTTCAACGACAAGCAGAAGGCAACACCTCGCCGTGGCCATCGGTGGCACGCCTGCGCCATCGCACTGCTGGCCGGACTGGGCATGGCCGACGCAGCGCAGGCCTGCGTGAAGGAATGGCACGTCCCCCGCACCGAGCACAAGGTCATCGACACCTATCCGACGGATCGCGAGCGCCATATGGGGCAATTGGCCTGGGCATTTACGTTCGACGGATGTGTGCAGTACGACCCCTTCGACGTGGATGTGAGGTTTGAGATGCCCGGAATGACGTACGTGGGTGAAATAACCTTCAAGGGAATCACCTATCCCGCGTTTGAGGCCAACCCGGAGGCGCCCTTGATGATCTTCCTGTTCCAGCAGGTTGTCGGATTCCCGGAGCTGCCGATGCGGCCCGGAATTACCTACCCTTACAGGGTCGGCGCCATGTCGTCTGTCCCAACCTTCAATGCGACCTTCAACCTTCGTCCCCAGTACTTCTCACGCGGTGGACGCATGCGTTCCTACGCCAGCACCGGTCGCCTGGTCTGGAATGTCGCCAGGTTCCCACACCTGGATGGTGAGCTAACCCTGGATCACAGTTTCACCTTCCCTGCAGTCACCTGCCCACTGCAGGACAAGGCCGAAACCCTGCAGGACGTGCAGACGGCGGAGCTTGCCGTCCCCGGTTCCACCGCGAAAGAGAAGCTGGTCGCGATCCGCATGGACTGCGGCGTGGATCCGCCGCGTGCACGCATGACCCTCAGCGACGCCGGCGATGCGGGCAACACCGGCAGCCAGCTGACCCCCACCGCCGATTCCGATGCCGAGGGCGTGCGCGTGCAGTTGCTGCGCGGTGGTGCCGAAGTGCAGTTCGGCCAGACCTGGGAGTTCGATCCGGGCGTGGGTGGCGTGCACGATCACCAGTTCACCGCGCGCTACATCCGCACCAATGAAGCGCTGGTGCCCGGCACCATCAAGGGCGAGGCAGTACTGAACGTTGATTACTGGTGAGGCACCTGGCATCGCGCCGCCTTCACGATGGCATCACCGGCTGCGAATGATCGTATCGCCGCGGCGTGCACCCTGATGTGCTGCAGCCGTTGGTTCCGCCATATGCCGGGTTTTCCACTCGTGGAGGCTGTCATGTACAGGCGTCGATACGCGTTGCATGCGCTGGGTCTGTCACTGGCCAGCGTGCTTCAGTCGCTCCCTGCCGCTGCCCAACAGGTGGTGGCCGATGGCACCCAGGAAACGCCACCGGCGGGCACCTACCAGACGACCACTGGGCACGCCTTCCATGCCCTCAACAGTGGCAGCATCATTCCGTTGGGGGCCGTCGTCCTGCGGACCAGTGGCACCGGCGATGCCGGTGCCTATGCAGATGGCCCCGGTAGCCGGATCACCCTGGCCGGGGCCGATGTGTCCACCACTGGCGCGGACGCGTGGGGCCTGGCGGCTGTCGGTGGTGGTGAACTGGAGGCGTCCAACGTGACAGTGGAAACCAGCGGCGAGCGAAGCCATGGTGTTGTGGCACAGGGTGCACGGGTGACCCTTTCCGCAGGCGATATCCTTGTCCGTGGCCTGAGTGCCCATGGTCTGTATGCCAGCGGGTTGGGCGAGCTGACGTTCCGCGGCGGACAGGTCGTGGTGGAGGGCAGCAACGCCAACGCTGTGCGCGCCACCGGGCAGGGCGGCATTGAGTCCTTCGCCATTGTCAGCGATGCCACGCTGCTCAGCCGCGCGGCAGGCAGTACCGTGGTGCTGGCCGATGCCGGTGGTATTGTGCAGCTGACCGACAGCCGGGTGGTACACGACGTGCCGGGAGGAGGCATCGGGCTGGGCGTGGTAGCACAGGTGGGTTCGCAGGCCAGCCTGCTCAATATCGATATCGACATGCGGGGAACGGATTCGGTGGGTCTCGGCGCGGGTGGTCGGGTCGACATGGCCGGTGGGAGTATCCGTGCGTTGGGCGCAGGGAGCCGGGCAGTTGACCTGGCCGGTGGCCAGACCACGCTGCGTGACGTGCAGATCGAGGCGTACAGCGGCATCATCCTGCGCGACGGGGCCCGGCTGAACCTGACCGGTGGCAGCGTAAGTGCTGATCAGATTGCTTTGGACGTGAATGGCTTGAGCACGTCGGCGACGGTGCAGGGGGCAGTCTTTTCAAGTCTCAACCAGACTGCCGTGCGGATGTTCCAGGATTCGATCTTGTCCATGCAAGACAGCACCGTGGCGACCCAGGCTGACAGCGCCGTCGGCATGGATCTTCGGGCGGGTACGGCAACCTTGGACAATGTGCAGATCGATTCCGCTGGTGACAGCAGCCATGGTCTGTATGTGGACGTGCGCATCTCCGGCTTCAATACGGTCGTCACCGCCAACGATCTTGTCATCCGCACTCGGGGGGCGGACGCCGCCGGCGTGGTTGTACGCGGTGGCGCAACAGTCACTATGACCAATAGCCAAGTGCTGACCCAGGGCGCGGGCGCGACCGGTGTGTTGTCACGAGGACGGCTGGCGCTGACCAACACGGACGTTCGCACGGAAGGGGCGGATGCCTGGGCGGCCCGTATCGAGGACAACGGCCGCTTGACGATGGATGGCGGTTCACTGGCAAGCACCCAGGGCGGTGGTCTGTGGTTGCGCAGCAGTCGTGACAGTGAGCTGGTGTTGGCCAACGGCGCGCGGCTGGCCGGTGGCAACGGCATTGCACTTGCGCTGGATGCGGCGGTGGCAGGGCCCTTCAACGTGCGTCTGCAGGACGGTGCGCAGATGGAGGGCGATGTAGCGCTGCATCCTGATGACGTGGCGGCCGGGCTGCTACCCCAGTCACAGGTGCAGGTGGCTCTCTCGGACGCCTCGCTGTGGACAGGGGGCACGGTGCTCGCCGAGGACGTGACGCTTGATGGCGCAAGCCAGTGGGTGCTGCGAGGGGCGTCAACAATCGACTCGCTGGGCGTCAGCGACAGCAGCCTGCTGCTCAGTGGCGATGGTGCAGGCGGCATGAGCACGCTCACGATCACCGGTGATCTGGACAGCAGCGGCGCGACCTTCCAGTTCAGCGGTGCGCTGGGCGGCGATGATTCGGCGCTGGGTCACATCCATGTGCAGGGCGATACACAAGGTGATGCGGGCATCCGCGTGGTGAACGCCGGGGGCGCCGGTGCGGCAACGACAGATGGCATTGAGCTGATCGCGGTGGATGGCGCCTCACTGGCGACCTATACCCTGGTGGGCCGGGCCGTGGCCGGTCTACATGAGTATTTCCTGCACAAGGGCGGTGTGACCGGTGGAGAAGGAAACTGGTATCTGCGTTCGGTGGCCAGCGATCCCTGCGAGGTGGATCCGGACGCGCCGGGTTGCAAGCCAGTGGATCCGGGCCCCGGACCAGATCCGGATCCGGATCCGGATCCTGAGCCAGAGCCAGAGCCAGAGCCCGTGCTGCGGCCCGAGCCGGGAGCCTACCTGGCCAATCAGGTGGCGGCGCTGGGCATGTTCCAGCATCGATTGCATGACCGTGTGGGTGAGCCGGTGTTCGCACAAGGGCGCAATGCGTGGGTGCGTGTGGTGCGGCAGCAGCCGCAGTTCACCACGCTGGGTGGGCAGCTGTCGGTAAGAGGCGGCACATCGGTGGTGCAGCTGGGCGGTGACCTGCTGCACACCGATGGCTGGAATCTTGGCGTGATGCTGGGCGCTGGCTACGGTAGCCATGACGTTACCTCGGACCTGACGGAGTATCAGGCCAAGGCACGCCTCCGTGGTACCGCAGCCGGTGTCTACAGCACCTGGCGGCAGAATCCGGTGCAGGGCAACGGACTGTATCTGGATGCCAGCATCCAGTTCGCGCGCTTTGACAACCGGGTGCAGGGCGATGGTCTCGCCCGGGAAACCTATGATTCGCGCGCCACGCTGGGTTCGCTTGAAGCCGGATACACGGTGCCTGTGTGGAAGGGCGCGGGATCCACCCTATATCTGCAGCCCCAGGTGCAGCTGGAGCATGTGCACTATCGTGCAGATCGTCATGTTGAAGCGACCGGTACGGTCGTGGACAACGATCAGGCGGGGGGCTGGGAAGGACGGGCAGGTCTTCGCCTGTTTGGGCGTGGCAATCAGGGCAGCGCCGTCGTTCAGCCTTTCGTGGCGCTGAACTGGCTGCGTGGACCGCGTACCAACAGCCTGGACTTCAACGGCGAGACGTTGGGCGCCGATGTGCCGCGCAATCGCTATGAGGTGCAGGCAGGCGCGGAGCTTCAGTTGGGAACGCGCTGGGCCGCATGGGGCAGTGCAACGGTGCAACGGGGCGATGACGACTATCGAAGCGTGGCCGGGCAGTTGGGCGTGCGCATGGCCTGGTGATTGGCAGCGCCGGAGGCGTGATCCATTGCTTGGCAATGGAATCCGATCCCGACGGTTGAGAGGTGCGACGCCTGCCGTTGTCGGCGTCACTCTTTGGGGGCACTCCGTCAAGGTGCAATGTGCGCGTGCAGCACGGGTGCGCTGAAGAATCATCTCTTTCACGAAGATTAATGTCGCATGTGCGGTGCAATGTCGTATTCAACATTGCAACTAATTGAATGGTGGGGGCGCAACGCGACATCCACCATGCCGGTCTCGACAAAGGAGACCTTGAACATGCGATCCCACCACCTCCATTACTCGGCGTTGGCTCTGGCCCTCGCCGCCGCGCTTGCCGCTGCAATTCCTGCCCGCGCACACGCACAGCAGGTCATCGCCGACGGTGATGAGCAGACCTCGGTTGCGTCCTGCCCATGCGCGACATGAGTGCGCCGGATCGCCCCGTCACGTGCTGCGTCCCGGGGGAACATGCAGGAGCGTCCAGAGAACTCGGCCCACCATGACGGCGCTGCCGATTGCCGCGACATCGCATGGTGATCCACCGCATCAATGCAATCGATAGATATTTGCATTTGCAACTAATTGCATGGTCGCCCTGGGGGCGAGTGCACAGACTGTGCGCTCTCCAACGCGAGCTGCGTCATGCCACGCCTCCTCATTGCCCTGCTGCTGTCCACGCTCTGCTTGCCGGTCGCCGCCGCGACACCGCAGATCAGCGTCGGGCCGCTGTTCGACTACCTGGAACCCACGCACAGCAATCTGCTCAAGCGCATCCGCAACACCGGTGACGCCACGGCCTACGTGCGCGTGGAAGTGACCCAGATGCACTTCGATGCGGAAGGACAGGCCAGTGAAACGCCGGTGGACGGCGCGGCGTTGGTACGCAACGCCCCTGGCGCGCACGGTGTCATCGCCAGCCCCAGCCGCCTGATCATCGCCGGCAACGGCCAACAGGCCACGCGCCTGGTCTATCGCGGCGCACGTGACCAGGAACGTTATTACCGGTTGCGCTTCATCCCGGTGGCACCCAGTGCCGAGGAATTCTCGCTCAGCGAAGAACAGGCGCAGGAAGCGGCGGAATTGAACGCGTCCATCCGCATGTTCACCGGCTACGGCACGATCCTGTTCATCCCCCCAGAACACGCGCACTACGACACCCGCCTGCAGGATGACCGCGTGTACAACCACGGCAACGCCACCGTGGTGCTGGACAACCTTCGCCAGTGCGAGCGCACCCGCCCGGACACCTGCACGCCCGGCATCATCGTCCACGTCCGGCCCGGGCGCTCCTACGCGCTGCAACTGGCCGACGGCCGGTTCCTCCGCTACGACCTGAAGGAAGGCGGCAGCCAGCGCGGTATCGATTCGCGCCGCTGACCGTTCCGTTCCTCCCGCTGTTCATGCCCCATCGGGTCCGCCAGGCACCCGCAGGGGGTGCTGTGCCCACGTCCTGGCGTCTTGTATCCATCCACACTTCCAGGAGCAACACCATGTCCTTGAAAACCTACGCGTTGGCGGCCGCCACCGCCGCGCTGCTGGCCCCGGCGCTGAGCCACGCCGCCATCGAAACCAAGTCGATCACCGTGAACGTCACGGCCGACGTGCCCAACACCGCCGGTCTGCAGGTATCCACGCCCGATGGCTGGGAAGGCCTGCCGCAGAACCTGCCATGGGATACCGCGCGCCAGGTACTGGGTGAACTGACCGGCCGTGTCATCAACGTCAAGTCGTCGGCCGCCATCACCGCCTACCTGTCGGCCCCGGCGCAGATGGCGTCGGCTGCCGATGTCGTGGACCTGGTGGTGAAGCTGGACAACGTGGCCGTGCCGGTTGCGGGCGGCACGAAGCTCACCGTCGCCAACGCGGCGCAGGCGGCCGCTGGCAAATCGCTGGCCTTTGCCATCGCCCCGACGGTGCCGGCCGGTGGCTACAAACAGGGCAGCTATGGCGGCCAGTTCCACATGATCTTCGAAAGTGATATCGCCGATCCGTGAGCCCTGCAGGCGCTCCCTGCCGCATCCACGGATGCGGCAGGGAGGCCGGAGAACGCACCATGTTTCCCAGGCGCCCTCGCGCATGCCCGCCCTTGGCCCGGTTGACCGTCGCCATCGGTGCCATTGTCGTTGCCGCGTCCTCGCAGGCCGGGGGCCTGGCACCGGATGAGCTGCCCAGCCTTCTGGAACAGCGCGAGCGAATGCCGGCCGAATTCCGCGCGCATCTGTTCGGCACCCCGCTCACGGTCCGCGTGGAGCTGGACGGGCAGTACCTCGGCGATGCCGAGGTGGTGCTGCACGACGACAACCGCGTGCAGGTGGTGGACTTCGTCGACAGCCATGACAGCCGCCTGCCACCGAGTGAACGTGCACGCTGGGCGACGCAGCTGGCCGAGCCGTTGCCACTGGGCGTCTGCCACGAAGCCTGCCGCGGGCTGTCGGCGCTGCATTACAGTCTCTCCAATTCGCTGCTCAGCCTGCTTACCCCGGGCGGCGCGCGGGGCGAGGACCGCCACGTTGCCCAGCCCGAGGGGGGCAGCCGCGGCCTGATCCTGCGCAACAGCCTGGCCGTGCACGGGGGCCAGGACCAGCCCACGGCCACCCGCTACAGCGCCGAGCTGCGTGGCAGCCTGGGTCGCTGGAGCACGCTGGGCAGCTACCAGTACCATGCGCAGCCTGGCCGCGCCGACCACTACCTCAGCGCGTTGTACGCACAACGCGAGCTGGGCGACCACTTCGTGCGCGCCGGCTACTTCCTGCCCACCTTCGAAGGGGTGATCCGCCAGCCGCGCGCACCCGGTACGCAGAACGACACTGCGTTGGGCGTCATGGTCGGCTCGTCGGACATCCTGCTGGCCGATACCCGCAGCGCCAGCATGTACCCGGTCCATGTCACCGCCAGTCGCGACGGGGTGGTGGAGGTCCTGCGCGATGGCGTGCTGTTGTCCACCCAAGCCGTCAGGCCGGGGATCCAGGAAATCGATACACGGCGCTTGCCGGGCGGTATCTACGAGGTGGACCTGCGCGTGGTGGTGGACGGACGCGAAGCCTCGCGCGAGGCGGCCACCATCCACAAGCCCAGCCGCTGGCGCGACCCGACGCGGCGCTGGCGCTACAGCGCGTTCGCCGGCCAGCAGCGCGGCCTGCTCGGCAGCAGCAGCGATGCGGACAGCGGCAAGGTGGCCGCCGGCGCGGTGGTCAATTACCTGGTGCATCCGCGTGCGGTGGCCGGTGCCACCGTGCAGCAGATCGGGCAACGCCGTGCGGCCGGGCTGTCGATGGACTGGCAGGCCAGCAGTGCGCTGAGTGCTTACACCAACCTGTACACCGCCACAGACAGGGGGCGCGGCCTGGACCTGCAGGGCCTGTATCGCTACCGGGCCGGGTCGGTCGTGGCCAGTCACGCGCGCGGTTGGGCCGAACAACGCCACCGCGTGGCGCCAGGCGCCGGGCTCGCGCCGCGATGGGAACGCCAGGGCGGCTGGCAGGACACCACGGCGGTGTCGATCACCCACCGTTTCAGCCACCGCGATACGGCCAGCGTGCGTATCGCGCGCTCGAGCGGATTCACCCGTGGCACCGGCATCGACGTGTCCTACGGCCGCCGCGAAACACTGTTCGGGCGACATGACGTGAACTGGCGCGTATCCGCCCACGACCGTCCGGGCAATCGCCATACCGGCTACCACCGCCAACGCGGCATCGACCTGACGGTGAGCCTTGCGCTGGGCAGTGATCGCCGCAGCTACAGTGGCAGCCTGGGCAGCCGAACCGGGGACAACGGGCAGCGCGATGGGTACCTCGCCGCCACCGTCAGCCAGCACCTGGATGGCCCGGTGCTGCGCAGCGTGACCGGCACCGTGGGTGCGGACCGCGGCGGCGTAGGCGCCGGTGCCGGTGCCTACCTGCAGCATGCAGTGCTGGAAGGTGATGCGCAGCTGTACCGCGCGGCGGGCAGCGGCCAACTGAGCGGCAGTGCCAACCTGGACAGCACCGTGGCGTTCGGCGGCGGCCACGTGGCGGTCATTGGCCAGGGCCGCAGCGGTGCGGTGGACACCGGCATCATCGTGGACGTGCGCAGCGACGTCCCCGATGTCGTTCTACGCGCCGACGACAGCCGCAGCGGCAGCGTGGTGCTGCGGCCGGGCCGCAACTTCGTGCCGGTCAGCGCCTACCGCGCCGGCCAGGTGCAGATCGATTTCGACGGCCGCACGGCCCCGGCGGCCACCCTGCAGCCGGCCGCGCTCGACTACCACCTCAACAAGGGCGGGGTGATGCACGCCACGGTGGATGTGCTGCGCACCTTCACCGTATTGGGCCAGGTCGTGGATGCCGATGGCCGCGGGGTGCGTGGCGTGCAGGTGATCAACCACGCCGGGCGCAGCGTGAGCCAGGACGATGGATTTTTCACCCTTGAACTGAGTGCACGCGCGCCGGTGGTGGAACTGCGCTACCCCAACCTCACCCGTTGTGAACTGGTGATGGAGCAGGCCAGCTACCCGCGCGAAGGCGACCTGTTGATGGTGGGCGGGGTGCGTTGCCCCACACCGGTCGCTGCGCAATGAGTTTTTCTCCCCATGTACGTCTGCAGGTAGCTGACATGAAATCCAGCCTGTTGCTGATCGCGATGTTGCTTGCCCTGCTGGCTGCCCCGGTGGCCGCCCAGGTGCGCGAAGTGACCGTCACCGGCCAGTTCAGGCCGAACGCGTTGAACCCCGGCAATACGGCATTCGAAAACACCACGCCACGCGGTGCCTTCTGCAATTGGCGGCCAACGCAATGTGCCCAGCAGGGGGCCTACATCTTTGATCTGGGGGGAGGGGAGTACTGGCGCAAGTCGGGCCCGCAGACCGGCACGGCGCAGCGCGACACGACGTATGTGCGCTTTCCGGCGCCGCGCACGATCACGTTGCAGGATGTCACCACCGGGCGTACGTTCGACGCGGAGATCAGCTTTGTCGCCATTTCCCTGCGATTGAACTTCGGGGGTGGGGCGGATCCGTGGTACCACGGCATCAGCGGTGGCTGCACCGCGATCCGGGGTGCCGGTGGGCGGGGGTGGTCCAACGGCGGCTGGGGCGTCCGTGATCCGGGCAACCCACAGGCGTGTTACAGCAACCAGGGAAGGGGGGGGCGTACCTACGCCTACCGCAACGTCGGCATCGGCATTCAGGTGGCACTTCCCAATGCGATGACCCTGCAGGATGGCCGCTATACGGCGCAGGAAACCTGGACCACCGGTGGCGCCGATGCCGACATCGACCTGGGCGACAACATCACCGGCACCACGGCGATCCGGATGAACTTCGTGTTCGATGTGATACATGATTTCCAGGTGCGCTTTGCCAGCGAATCGCCGCGCGTGCAGCTGGTGCCCGATGGTGGCTGGTCGCAGTGGACCGACCACGCCAAGGTTCCTGCGCGGCTGCGCCAGGAGCTGCCGTTCCACCTCACCTCGTCGATGGATTTCAGCATGAAGCTGCGCTGCGAACACGCGGCTGGCGGTGGCTGCGGCATCCGCAATGCAGCCCATGACGTGGTGGTGCCGGTAGACGTGGAGGTGACCATCCCGGGCATGCGCAATCTGAAGGACGGGCGCCCCGCACAGGACACGCCGCTGCTGCCGGACGACGCACGGGCGCCGCGCTTCACCCCCGATGGGTACCTGACGCAGCGCCGCTCGACGCTACGATTCACGGCCAACCGCGCCGCGGTGGAGGCGATGGTGCAGCTGCCTGGCTCGCGGTGGGACGGGCAGATGACGGTGGTGTTCGACGCAAACCCTTGAGTCCACGCCAATACCACATGCACCCCATTCGGTCGCGGCCCTCCCGCCAATGAGCAGGGAGGTTTGCATAGGGGCCTGCGAATACGCAGCCGCAGGCCAACCCATACCGCAGCGAAACGACGGCGCGCGCTGTCGCGTTTGCCCTTTGAACCGCATCCCCCCTGACCGTGATGCTGTGGGCCACCTCAGCTCGGCTACCCACATGCGCACGCCTGGATGCTCCTACAACCCCGCCATTGACGGCATGCGCGCGCTCGCTGTGCTGGCCGTCATCGTCTTCCACGTCGATGCTCAGCTGCTGCCGGGTGGCTTTACCGGCGTGGACCTGTTCTTCGTCATTTCAGGCTTCGTGATCAGCCAGTCCCTGGCGGCACGGGGCGACACGCCACCGGGCACGTTGCTGCTCGATTTCTATCGTCGCCGCGTGCTGCGCCTGTTGCCCGCGCTGCTGCTGATGCTGGTGGTCACGTTCGTGCTGTCGGCGTTGCTGATTCCGCGAGCGTGGCGCAATGAACAGTTCGACCAGACCGGCATGGCCGCGCTGCTTGGCTTGAGCAATTTCGTGCTGGCCGGCCAAGAGGACAGCTACTTCTCGCCTGGTGCGGACCTCAACCCGTTCCTGCATACCTGGACGTTGGGCGTGGAGGAACAGTTCTACCTGATCTTTCCCGTGCTGTTCATCGCCTGGTTGCGCGGTCGCCAGCGCTTCCCTTCGTTGCGCTGGCTGCTTCCGGTCGTGTCGCTGGTGTCTCTGGTGTTGGCGGCATGGCAAAGCCGCGTTGCGCCCACCACTGCCTTCTATCTGCTGCCCGCGCGCTTCTGGGAACTGGCCGCTGGCGCGCTGCTGTATCAATGGATGACGGCCCGTGGCGGTGCGCCGCGCGGACGTTGGCTGGCATGGCCAGGGGGGGCGCTGTTGGGCGCAGGCGTGGTGCTGGCACCGTCGCTGCCGCTGCCATTCCCGGGGGTGACCCTCACGGTGATCGGCGCGCTGCTGCTGCTTGCCGCGGTGTCTGCCGAGGGTGCCGCCACAACCGGGTACGCGCGGTTGCTGTCATGGGGGCCGCTGACCTACCTGGGCCGCATCTCGTACTCGCTCTACCTCTGGCATTGGCCACTGCTGGTCCTGCTGCGTTGGACCTACGGCCTTCAGGGTGCAGCGCTGTGGCTGTACCCGATCCTGCTTCTGCTGGTGGCCTCGGCGTCCTACCGCTGGGTGGAAGTGCCGTTGCGCCGCGCCCCCGCGCTGGCTGCAAAGGCCCCCGCCAGGGTGCTTGCGATGGCGGTGCCGGTGGTGGCCGGCGCCGCGTTGCTGGCCTGGAGCATGGTGACCTTCCACGAGCAGATATCGCTCAGCAGCACCCGCGACGGCTACGCGTGGCAGGCACGCAAGTACCCGGCATGGCGGCCGCTTGACCCGGTGGACGCGCCCGGGCTGGCCGGCCGCCGCCTGTTCGTCGCCGGTGACTCGCATGCCGCCGCGTATCGCACCCTGACGTCGATGGTGGCGCGGCAGACCGGCATGGAGGTGCGCCAGGACGATCAGGGTGGGTGTGGCATCGTCAATCTGCTGCGCGCGGCCCCGGCCGACTGCTGGTCCTTCGCCGAGCGGGCGCTGTCGCGCATCGAGGCGCAGGCGCGACCGGGCGACATCGTGCTGCTGGCATCGCTGCGCATGCCCGAACTGCGCGGCCGCGACTGGGGCAATGGCGATGCGGTGGTGTTCCAGCAGATGCTGGCAGAGCGCACGCCGTCCGATGCCGCCGCTGCGCGCGCCGAGGCGGAGCAGGTGCTGGACCGGCTGCAGCGGCTGGGCGTGCACGTGGTGGTGGATGCGCCGTTGCCGCTGTTCAAGGCGGGGGCGTATCGCTGCACGGACAGATTCAACCGGATGAATCCGGCCTGTGCCGGCGGGCTGGACATGGCGCGCGCCGACCTGGAGCTGCTGCGTGCACCGCAGCTGGAACTGCTGGCCGCGTTGAGCGACCGCTATCCGTCGTTGCACATCTGGGATCCGCTACCGCTGTTGTGTGGTGCGCAGACGTGTTCGGCCATGGACGGTGACCAGCCGCTGTTCTTCGACAACGATCACCTGAGCGGTCACGGCAACCGCGTACTGCTGCCGGATTTCCGCACCACGCTGATCGACATCACCCAGCGCGCACGCCCGGTAAAGCCGGGCTCTGCCCGGCAGCCGTAGAGCGGGGTGCTCTCCGGCTGCCATCCGCACCCGTTCCATGAACCCGCATCACGCCGGCGGCAGCACCCCGGGTTGAGGATGCGGTAAGGATCAACGCGCCAGTATGCGCGGCACTCTCGGCGCATTGGCCTGCCAAACAGGCTGCTTCACGAATATTAATGTCACATGTGCGTCGCCACGTCGCATCTGACATTGCAACTAATTGAATGGTGGGTGTGTAACGCGACATCCACCATGCCGGTCTCGACAAATAGAGACCCCCACATGCGAACCCATCCGATTCACTACTCAGCGCTGGCCATGGCCCTCGCCGTCGCACTCGCTGCAGGCATTCCCGGGCAGGCACACGCGCAGCAGGTCATCGCCGACGGTGATGAGCAGACCCCGGCCGCTGGCGATTACAGCGCCACGGGCGTGGGCAGCCACGCCTTCCATGCGCTCAACGGCGGCCGCATCGTGCCGTTGGGCGCGGTCAACGTGAGTGCGGATGGCGATGGCGGATCGGCCGTCCGTGCCGAGGGTGCTGGCAGCCGTATCGAACTGAATGGCTCTACCTTGCTCACCACCGGTTTCGGCGCCACCACGGCACTGGCAACGACGGGAGGTGGGCTGCAGTTGACCGCCACCGATGTGATCAACAAAGGCACCGGCATGGGCGTTGTGGCGCAAACCGGCAGCCAGGCCACGCTGCAGGATGTAAACATCCGCATGGAAGGTGTGTCGTCGGTCGGCCTTTCCGGTGGCGGCGACATCACGATGACCGGTGGCTCGATCTCGGCCATGGGGCTGGGCAGCCGGGCGGTGTCGGCCACCGGGGCTAACATGACCCTGACCGGCGTTGCGATTGAAGGTGAGTCGGGCATCTGGCTGGCCGACAACAACCAACTCGACCTTGCGGGAAGCAGCGTGAAGGCCAACGGCATCGCGCTGGACATCAATGGCCGCGGCAATGCAGTCACTGTGGCGGACTCCAGCTTCCATAGCACCGGCAACGGGACGGGAACTGTCAAGATGTTCTCCGATTCAACGTTGGCAATGGCACGCAGTACCGTCATCAGCGAGGGTGATCGCGCTGTCGGCATCGATGTGCGAACCGGCACGGCGGATCTGGACAGCGTGAAGGTGACCACATCGGGCGAGAGCAGCCATGGGTTGTATGCCGACTTCACTACCTTCGGCACCAATCCGACCATCAACGCACGCGCTGCCCAGGTCCATACCTCTGGTGCCGGTGCGATTGGCGCGGTGGCGCGCCAGGGCGGCAGCATCCACCTGCAGGACAGTGTCATCCTCACTGAAGGACGGCAGGCGCATGGCGTACTGACCGGCGGCGGCGGTGGAATGACGTTGATCAACACTCACGTCCGCACCGAAGGCGAGGGGGCGTGGGCCGCGGTGATCAACGACAACGGCAGCCTGGGCATCGACGGTGGTTCGCTGGCAAGCGCGCAGCATGGCGGCGTGTGGGTGCGCAGCAGCCGTGATGCGGGGTTGACCCTGGCCAACGGCGCGTACGTGTCGGGTGGCAATGGTATTGCCGTTGCGCTGGACGCGGCAGTGGCTGGGCGCTTCGACGTGGTGGTCCAAGGCGGTTCGCAGATGGTCGGCGACATCGTCATCACCCCCGAGGACGAGGACGCCGGCCTGGTGCCACAGTCCGATGTGCATGTACGCCTTGCTGACGGGTCGCTATGGCAGGGTTCGTCGGATCTGGTGCAGACGATGGCGATCGAAAGCGGCAGCCAGTGGACGCTGACCAGCGACGCCACGGTGGGTGACCTGCAGGTGCTCAACAGTGGCGTGGCGTTGTCCGATGGTAGTGGCCGATTCAACACGCTCACCGTGGACGGCGATCTGCACAGCGAAGGTGCGACGTTCCTGTTCCAGGGGACGCTGGGCGGTGACGACAGCCTCTTTGATCGCCTGCATGTGCGTGGCGATACATCGGGTGATGCCAGTATTGCGGTGAGGAACATCGGGGGTGCCGGCGCTCAGACGACCGACGGCATCCAGCTCATCGAGGTGGATGGCGCATCGCAGGCGACCTATGCGCTGGCCGGACGTGCGGTGGGCGGTTCCCATGAGTACTTCCTGTTCCAGGGCGGTCTTGCCGATCCTTCCGACGGCAACTGGTACCTGCGCTCGCAATGGTTCGATGTATGTGCGGATGATCCGAACGCGCCGGGCTGTGTGGTCGATCCTGGTCCCGGTCCGGGTCCTGACCCGGGTGAGGGCGGTGAAGAAGGTGAGGGCGGCGGCGGCGACCCGGTCATCCCGCCGGCGGTGCTGCGCCCGGAGGCCGGTGCCTACCTGGCCAATCAGTCGGCCGCCATCAACATGTTTGCCCATCGCTTGAACGATCGTATTGGCGCGGTGTCGCTACAGGACGGTCCCACTGCATGGGCGCGCATGGGCCGCCAACAGGCGGATTTCAGCGCGGTCGGCGGTCAGCTGTCGATGGATGGCAATACGTCGGTACTGCAGATTGGCAGCGACCTGCTGCGTCGGGGTAATGCCGCCTTTGGCGTGATGTTGGGCAGCGGCCGCACCGACAGCACCGTAGTGTCCGAGCTGACCGGCTACAGCGCCAAGGGTCGCGTGCGCGGTAACGCGGTGGGGGTGTACGGCACCTGGATGCAGGATGCCGATGGCACGCAGGGTGCCTACATCGATGCGAACCTGCAGTACGGCCGTTTCGACAACCGGGTGCAGGGCATTGGCCTGGAGCCGGAGCACTATGATTCGCGCGTGGCCAGTGCATCGCTGGAGACCGGCTACACCTTCAATGTGTGGCAGGGCGCTGCCAGTGCGCTGTATGTGCAGCCTCAGCTGCAGCTGTCCCATGTCAACTATCGTGGTGATCGACACGTGGAAACGAACGGCACGGTGATCGACCAGGCCGATGTCGGTGGTCTGAGCGGGCGCCTGGGCGCGCGCGTGTTCGGCCATGGCACCGCAGCCGGCAACATCGTGCAGCCTTACCTGGGCGTCAACTGGCTGCGTGGCAGCGGCACCAGCACGCTGCAGTTCAACGGTGACACGCTGGGTGCGGATGTACCGCGCAACCGCTATGAGGTACAGGCCGGCGCGGAGCTGAAGCTGGGCCAGCGCTGGGGCGCATGGGGTGGGATGACCGTGCAGCGCGGCGACCATGGCTATCGCAACGTGGGTGGCCAGGTGGGTCTGCGCATGGCCTGGTAAGAAGTGCTGCAGGGGTCGGATCCGCTGGGATCCGACCCCTGCAGAGCGCTGATCGATTCTGCGAATGACACACCGTTGTAGAGCCCGCGGTCTATGCCGGCGGCAGCACCTTGCCCGGGTTGAGGATGCCGTCCGGATCCAGCGCGTGCTTGATCGCCCGCATCGCCGCCAGCGTGGCCGGGGAGAAGGCCTGGGCCATGAAATCGCGCTTGGCCAGCCCGATGCCGTGCTCGCCGGACAACGTGCCGCCGAGCGCCAAGGTCAGCTCAAAGATCTTCGGCAGCGCGGCATGCGCGCGTGCGTTTTCGTCGGCGTCGTCAGGGTGGTACAGGATGTTGACGTGCAGGTTGCCGTTGCCGGCATGGCCGAAGGTGACGATGGTCAGCGTGTACTCGCGCGCCAACGCCTGCACGCCGGCCACCAGGTCGGGGATGCGCGACACCGGCACCACCACGTCTTCGTTGATCTTGCCCGGGGCGATGCTGCGCAGCGCGGGTGACAGCGCCTTGCGCGCGGCCCACAGTTTCTCGCGTGCGGCTCCTTCCATGGCCACGTCCAGCGCCAGCAGGCCGTCGCCCTCGGCGGCGGTGGCCAGTGCCTGCAGCAGGTAGGGCAGGGTGTCGTGGTCGCCGTCGGCTTCCACCAGCAGCATTGCGCCGGCCTCGGGCACGTCGGCGCCATTGCGACGCAGCAGCGCCAGGCTGCGCGCGTCCATGAATTCCAGCCGCGTGGGCACCACCGGTTGCGCCATCAGCCGCGACACCGCCGCGGCGGCGGCATCGGCATCGCGGTACAGCACGCGCAGCCCGGCCTGGGTGACCGGCAGCGGGGTGAGCTTGAGTGTGGCTTCCACGATCAGCGCCAGCGTGCCTTCGCTGCCCACCAGCAGGTGGGTGAGGTCGTAGCCGGTGGCGTCCTTGGTGTAGGCGCCGCCGCAGTGGATGAGCTCGCCTGCGCCGGTGACCGCCACCAGCCCGAGCACGTTGTCACGGCTGGTGCCGTACTTCACCGCGCGTGGGCCACCGGCATTGCACGCCAGGTTGCCGCCGATGCTGCAGATGTCCGCGCTGGACGGGTCCGGTGCCCAGAACAGGCCATGCGGGGCCAGCGCGTGCTGCAGGTCGCCGTTGAGCACGCCCGGCTCGACCACCGCGCAGCGGTTGCCGGGTTGGATGTCGAGGATGCGCGCCATGCGCGCGAACGACAGCACGATGCTGCCGTTGACCGGTACCGCCGCGCCGGTGGTGCCGGTGCCCGCGCCGCGCGCCACCAGGGCCACGTGGTGCGTGCGGCAGGCGCGGACCAGCGCCACCACCTGCTCGCGGTCACGCGGAAACGCCACGCCGAGCGGCAGCTGGCTGCGCCAGGAGTTGTCCTGCGCATGGGCGGCCAGCGCCGCGTCATCGGTGCGCCACCCGTCGTCGCCCAGCAGGGCATGCACGGTGGACAGGAAGGCGGCGGGCAGGGCGGGGGGGGGCGACATCAGGCGTTCCGGGAATTCACAGGGGCGCGTTGGATCAGCCGCCAGCCGATCACGGCGGCGGCCAGCGGCAACCACACCCAACGCAGTTCAGACACAACGGTGGCCAGCCCGCGCGCGCTGAAGAACTGCCCGGCGAACGGCGACACACGGATCGGGCGCCACGGCGCGAACAACCGCTCGCCACTCCATGGCCACCACAGGGCAACCCCGAGACCGCCGGAGGTGAACGCGTCCAGCAGCGGGTGCGACAGCGCACTGATGCCGACGAACGCGGCGGCCTGCACTGCACTGGCGCGCAGGCGCGTATGCAGTACCGCAGCGAGCACGGCCAGCACCGCAGCGAACACGATCGAATGACTGGCCCCGCGGTGGCCGAAGCTGTCGGCATAGGGAATGTGCAGCGCGAAGGCCAGCACATCCGCGTCGGGCAGCATCGCCGCGACCACGCCAGCGGCCAGCAACGGGGTGGCGATGCGGCCGCGATCCGCGGCGCACCACAGCGCCAGCGGAATGGCGGCGTGGGTGAAGATGGAGGGCATCAGCAGTCGTCCAGCCGGAACGCGTCGCGCAGCCAGTTCAGCTGCGGGGGCTCGCCACTGGCTTCAACCACGTCGAAGCGGCAGGGCTGCTCGGCCAGCCAGGGATGGGACTGCAGAAACAGCTGCGCGGCGATCACCAGCTTGCGTCGCTTGCGCAGGTCCACCGACGCCGCGCCGCCGCCGAAGCGGGCAGTGGCGCGGTAGCGCACTTCCACGAACACGACGACATCGCCGTCGCGCATGATCAGGTCGATCTCGCCCCGGCGATACCGCGCGTTGGTGGTGACCGGACGCAGCCCGGCCTCACGAAGATGGTGCTGTGCGGCGGCTTCCACCGCCGCACCGCGTACCGCGCGCCCGGTGGGCACGTGGCTCAGTTGCTGCTGGCGATCGGCATCGGCCGGCCACCGCTGAAGGTCGACCATGCCGGCACCCGCAGTACGTTGCCGTTGCTGTCCAGGAACAGGGTGCCGGTGGCGCCGGCCAGGCCGCCTTCGGTCGCGACCTTGTCCAGGTAGGCGCTGATCTTCCAGGCATCGAAACCGAACGCGAACAGGCGACCGGAGGCACCACGCGCCGAGGGCAGGATCTGCCCGGCCGTGGAGGCGGCCGGCAGGCCGGGCACGCCACGCACGTTCCAGGCTTCGTTCGGATAGACGATGCCGTCCAGCGCCATGTCTTCTTCCGGCTTGCCGGCACCGACGGTCAGCTGCGAGGTGCCGACGCGGCTGGCGCCACCGGCACCGGCCAGCGCCAGCTGCGGGGTCAGTGCACGCGCCTGCGGCGCCTTCACTGCCAGCAACACACCGTCGATGGCGCCCGCCGCACGCACCTGCGCGCCAATGTCGCCGACCGTGTCGCTGACGCCGATGGTGGCCACCACCTGACCACCGCGCTGCGCGAAGCGCTCACGGAAGGCGGCGGCGGCACGGCGGCCGTTGTCATCATTGCTGTGGATCACCAGCACCTTGCTGCGCTCACGTCCGCGCAGGTACTCGGCGGCGATGATGCCGTCGTCTTCCGGGGCCAGCGAGAAACCGGCGCTGCCCGCCGGCGGGGTGTCCTTGCCGCGGTTCAGGGCCAACACCGGCACCGGCAGTTCGCGGCGGCCGAACACGGCATCCACTTCATCGCGGCCGAGCGGGCCGACGATGAAATCGGCACCGGCGGTCACCGCCTTGTCGTAGGCGGCCACGGCACCGGCGGCGGTACCGGCGGTGTCGATGAACTGGATGTCCGGACGGCGGCGGGTTTCACCGTAGTAACCGCTGAGCAGGCCATCGCGGACCGGCTGCGCGGCGGTGGCCAGGCGGCCACTGAGCGGCAGCAGCACGGCCATCTTCACGGGCGGACGATAGCCATCGCTCATCGCCGGCGGGCGCTTGCTGGTATCGAACTGCGAGGCGCCTTCGCGATCGAACGGACGCGGCAGCGGCAGGCCCCGGGCGATCAGCGCACGGCCGGCGAAGTTGTACAGCGGCTCGTTGGCCGGCAGTGCCGCCGCGCGGGCGCGCAGGGTGGCATCGTCCAGCGTGCCGAGCAGGCCGGCGATGGCCTGCTGGTTGTCGCTGCGCGCCTTGCCGGAGAGCGCGGCGTGCGCACGGGCGCGCTCAAGCGCGGCGCCGAGGTTGTCGCCGGTGGCCTGCAGTGCGTTGGCGCGCGCCAACTGCCAGCGGGTACGCAGCGAGGGGGGGACCGCGTCGGCCGATTCTTTCAGTGCGGCCAGCGCCTGGGCCGGCTGCTTGTCTGCCAGCGCGCGTTCGGCCGTGGTCAGCTGGTAGCGCTGGAGGCTGGCGCCACTGAGCTGGCGCGCAGTGACCTGGGCCAGCAGCGTGCGGGCGCGGGTGGCATCGCCGGCTTCGTGCCAGGCAAAGGCGGCATCGGCCAGGGCGGCGCTGCGGGCACTGCCGCGCAGGGTGTTGGCCAGGGCTTCCAGCTGGACCGCCGCATCGCGCGGCTTGCCCTGCTCGATCAGCGCCAGGGCCTGGCTCTGGGCCGGCGAATCCGGCGCACTGGTGAAGCTGGTCGTGGCGCAGCCGGCAAGCAGCATCAGCGACAACGAAAGGGCGGAGATCCGTACGACGGGCTTGTTCATGATCAGGTCCATTCGATGGGGGCAGCGGCCGTGGCCGGGGAACGGTACGATTCTACCCTTGACCACGGAAGAGCCGCTGATGAGTGCTGTCCCCATGCTGTATGTCGTTGCCACCCCGATCGGCAACCTCGCCGATCTGACCCCGCGCGCGCAGGACGTGCTGCGTTCGGTGGCCGCGATCTGCGCCGAGGACACCCGCCGCAGCGGCCAGCTGCTGGCCCACTTCGGCATCCAGCAGCCGTTGGTGGCGCTGCATGACCACAATGAAGAAGCGTTGTCGCAGCGGATCGTGGCGCGCCTGTTGGCCGGGGAGTCGCTGGCACTGGTCAGTGATGCCGGTACCCCGCTGGTCAGCGACCCGGGCTACCGGCTGGTGCGCGCCGCGCGGGAAGCCGGGATCAAGGTCAGCCCGATTCCCGGTGCCTGTGCGGCGATCGCGGCGCTCAGCGTGGCCGGCCTGCCCAGCGATCGCTTCACCTTCGAGGGCTTCCTGCCGGCCAAGGCCTCCGGCCGCCGCGAGCGGCTCCATGCGCTGGCCGGTGAAACCCGCACGCTGGTGTTCTACGAATCCTCGCACCGGATCACCGAATCGCTGGCGGACATGGTCGCCGCGTTCGGGCCCGAGCGGCCCGCGGTGCTGGCGCGTGAGCTGACCAAGCTGTTTGAGACCGTGCTGGATGGTGATCTGGCCTCGCTGCTGCAGCAGGTCGAGGCGGACGACAACCAGCGCAAGGGCGAATTCGTGGTGATGGTGCAGGGCGCGGCCGACGATGAGGAGGCTCAGTTGGCCGCCGGCCGCCGCATGTACGCCAAGCTCAGCGAACACCTCCCGCCGTCCACCGCAGCCAAGCTCGCCGCCGAACTCACCGGTGCCCCCAGAAAAGCCCTGTACGGCGGTTGATCGGCCGGTCGCGCCACCCCACGGGTGGCTGCACGCGGTGCCAAAGAAGGTAGAGCCACCCCATGGGTGGCTGCACGCGGTGCCAAAGAAGGTAGAGCCACCCCATGGGTGGCTGCACGCGGTGCCAGAGAAGGTAGAGCCACCCCATGGGTGGCTGCACGCGGTGCCAGAACGTGAGGCAGCCACCCATGGGGTGGCTCTACCGCGCGTGCAGATTGAATGCCGGCCCACGCCAACCGTCTGGAGGCACAGCCCCCTTTAGTAAAGGGGGCGCGGCGACAGCCGCGGGGAATTGGGCGCTGGTGGCCCGGGGCCCAAGGTGTGCGCTGCAAACCTTGGGGCTTTTTTCGTCATGACGAAAAAAGCGGCGGAGCCGGCCGATAAGCCGGGTTTTGTCGTGGACAGTCATTCCTCTAGGCCCTACGTCACCGCAGCGCTCAAGCAACCTACCCGGACCCGACGCGGGCCACGCCATTAGGTCCCTATTTGGTCTTGCTCCAGGTGGGGTTTGCCGTGCCGGTCTGTTGCCAGACTCGCGGTGCGCTCTTACCGCACCATTTCACCCTTACCGGCTTCCCGAAGGAAACGTAGGCGGTATCTTTCTGTTGCACTTTCCGTCGGCTTGCGCCGCCCAGGCGTTACCTGGCACCTTGCCCTATGGAGCCCGGACTTTCCTCGGCATCCGCAAGGGATGACGCGACTGTCTGGCCGACTCCGCCGCGCGCATTGTCCCACATCCCGGCATGCGGAGGGCGGGCGATCACCCCGGTGTTCGATACTGCCCGGCCGAGATGAACTGCGCGAAGCGTTCGCACCACACCACCACGGTGGTGAATTCCTCGACATCCACGCCCGGTGGCACATCGACCAGGAATCGGTTGAAGGTCTTCACCTCGCCGATCCGCATGGCATCGGTCTTGATCCGTTCAAAGCCGGCCTTGGTATCGACGAACTCGCGGGTCAGATACACCTTGTAGTCGGGCCCCGGGGCGATCTTGCCGGTGAACGCGACCTGGGTGGCGCTCACGCTCAGTGCGCCGTCGGCCCAGTGCAGCGCGTCGCTGCCTTTCTGGTCGCGGTGGAAGGTGGCGTGGTAGCGGGCCTGTCCCATCGCGTCCTGTACCTGTTGCACCGGCGGATCGTCGGGGGCGGTCAGGATCGGCAGGAAGTACACGCCCAGGCCGAAGCCCACGCCAAGGACCAGCAGATGGCTGGCCAATAGAAAGAGGATGCGTCGCATGCAGGTCTCGGGTCCGAAGAGGGCGCGGCGAAGGTGCCGTCCGCCTCATCCTCGTCGCGGGGTGTCCGGGGTCAAGCCACGGCCGATGCCGGCGCCGGCCGTGGCCGGCGCCCGCCCGGGTCCAGCCCGGCGTCATGGCCTGAAATCCGTTGCGGCGCAACGCGTTAAACTTCGGTAAACACCTTCAATCGCGGCTGAAGTGCCCCGTCGCACACCGGCGAAAACGGGCTCGTCGCGTCATATCCCCGCAGCCGGCGCCGTAACCGCCAGCCGCGTCTCGCCGATGCAGCTGCCGTCCGGCCCGAACCGGCGCTCGTGGATGAAACCCTGGCCGTCGGCATCCAGCGCGATCAGCGTGCTGGCGCGGGTGCCGTACTCCGGGCTGCGGATGAACGCTGCGCTCAGCCAGCGCTCGCGTTCGAGGCCGATGCCGGTGTCGGGCAGGGCGCTGTCGTCGGCCCGGGTTTCATCGGCCAGCGCCGCCCACAGCGGGCCCAGGTCGTCGCTGCCGCTGGTGATCCAGCCCTGCAGGGCGGCGTTCAAGCGCTCCGTCTTGGGCCACGGGGCATCCAGCGGCCCGTTGGACATGCCATGTACGCCGGGCGCCAACGCCTGCCGGCCCGCCGGGTGGTTGCCCAGGAACTGGCAGCTGTCGCGATCGGCCAGCAGCAGGTTGAACGGGGCGAAGTCGGCGGCGCGGGCGGTCAGCCCATCGGCGAAGCGGGCGGCCGGGGCGGTGTCACGCAGGTAGTCGGCTACCAGGGCCCCGCGTGAGGGGCCGGTCTGCCGGGCCAGCGGGTCGCGCACGTTGGTCACCACCGCCATCCGTCCGTCCGCACCGATCCCGGCCCAGGTCCCGCCCGAGCGCAGGTCGCGGCCTGCGGCCACCCCGTCATCCGGAGGGGGCCACCGGGCCAGGGCGGCGGTCGGCCGCGCGTGGAACTCATCGCGGTTACCGACCATCACCAACTGCCAGCGGGGGTGGGTTTTCCAGGCAAGGGCGAGCAGACACATGCCTCGCAGTGTGCCGGTTCTGCGCAGGGCGGAGGCGATGGCGGCCGGGTCAGGACTGAATACGGGGCGATGTTTCACGCGGCCTCCACAGGCCTGAACTTCGGCGAAATCTCAAAAAATGAGACGAAACAGCAACTTGTGGATAAGCCTTGAACAAGTCTCTAAAGATCGCTGCAAGCCCTTGATGTTCAAAGTGATTTCCCCTTCGCAAAGTTGTTGACAACCCAATCGGCACTGCTAAGGTGGGCATCAGAGGGGAAACCGGGTTTTTTGTGGTTTTTCGTGGTTCAATGTTTCACCAGGCGAAGGAAAGGTGAAAACGTCGTGTTTCAAGGCGAGACGGCCATCACTGTTGACGACAAAGGGCGCATGGCGGTTCCGACCGCGCATCGCGACCTTGTCGCGCGTGTGAGCAACAACCGTCTGGTCCTGACCTACAACCCGTTCGAGTCCGGCTGTCTGTGGCTGTACGCCGAACAGGAATGGGAACGCGTCCGTGATGACGTCATGTCCAAGCCCAACACACAGCGCGTCGTGCGCCTCCTGCAACAGAAGCTGGTCGGTTCGGCCGCGCATCTGGAGCTGGACGGCAACGGCCGCATCAGTATTCCCGCCAGCCACCGTGGTGCCGTTGGCATTGAAAAGAAGGCGGTGCTGCTCGGTATGGGCGACAAATTCGAATTGTGGAGCGAGCAGGCTCATCGCGCGTTGATCCAGCAGACGTTGTCTGACGAGGATCTCGGCGATGGGTTGCTCGACCTGAAGTTGTGAGCCGGGGTGCCCGGATGCGCGGAGCAGCGCAGGCCGGTCACCTTCCGGTGTCGCAGTCGCCGGCAGGCCACCTGCCGGTCCTGTACACGCAGGTCCTGGATGGCCTGAAGGTGATCGAAAACGGCGTGTATCTCGATGGCACGTTCGGTCGTGGCGGTCACGCCAGGGGCGTGCTCGAGCAACTCGGTCCGGGAGGCCGACTGCTGGTCATGGACAAGGATCCGGAGGCGATTGCGGTAGCCGAGCGTGATTTCGCGCCGGACCCGCGCGTCTCGATCTTCCGTGGCAGCTTTGCTGATCTGCTGCACTGGGATGCCACCGCACAGGGCCTGGATGGCGTGCTGTTCGACCTGGGCGTGTCCTCGCCCCAGCTGGATGTCGCCGAGCGCGGTTTCAGCTTCGGCAAGGACGGCCCGCTGGACATGCGCATGGACCCGGACAGCGGTGAAAGTGCGGCGCAGTGGCTCAACCGCGTTGAAGAGCGCGAGCTGATGGACGTGCTGTGGACCTACGGCGAAGAACGCCAGGGCCGCCGCATCGCCAAGGCCATCGTCGCCCGCCGCGACAAGCAACCCTTCACCCGCACCGCCGAGCTGGCGGAGGTGATCGCCTCGGTGATGCCGCGTGGCAAGGACAAGATCCACCCGGCCACGCGCAGCTTCCAGGCGATCCGCATCCATATCAACCGCGAACTGGCCGACCTCGAGGCGGGCCTGGAGGCGGCGATGGCGCGGCTCAAGCCCGGTGGCCGGCTGGCGGTGATCAGCTTCCATTCGCTGGAAGACCGCATCGTCAAACAGTTCATGAACCGCTACGCCAAGGCACCGCCGAGCAACCGCCGGTTGCCCGAGCTGGCTGCCTTCGTGCCGACGCTGGACCTGCACGGTGGCGCCATCAAGGCCGAAGACGACGAGCTGGCGGTCAATCCGCGCTCGCGCAGTGCCGTGCTGCGCGTCGCCGAAAAGCGTGAGGTGGCCGGATGAGCCGCCTGCTGTTGATCGTGCTGCTGGCCTGCACCGTCGCCTCGGCGATCGGTGTGGTGTTCATGCGCCATCGCCACCGCCAGACCTTCGTGGAGCTGTCCCGGGTCGAGCGTGCGCGCGATGAGATCAACATCGAGTTCGGTCGCCTGCAGCTTGAGCAGGCCACCCTGGCCGAGGCGACCCGGGTCGACCGCGTCGCCCGCGAGCGCCTGGGCATGAAGTTCCCCGAAGCGGCCGATGTCGTGGTGATCCGGCCATGAACAAGTCCGGCCGCAACCGTGCGCGCAACAGCTTCAACCTCCGCCAGCGCCTGAAGTGGGTGGGGCTGGCGCTGGGCCTGTGCTCGGTCTCGCTGGTCGGCCGCGCCGCCTACGTGCAGATCATCAACAGCGAGTTCTACCAGCGCCAGGGCGAAGCTCGTTACCTGCGCGAACTGCCGATCAACACCTCGCGCGGCATGATCACCGACCGCAATGGCGAGCCGGTCGCGGTGTCCACCCCGGTCGCCTCGATCTGGGTCAACCCGCAGGAACTGCTGCGCTCGCCCGACCGTATCCCCGAGCTGGCGACCGCGCTGGGCATGCCGCTGGATGAGCTGACCTCCAAGCTTTCGCAGAAGGCCGATAAAGAATTCATGTATCTGCGCCGCCGGATCAATCCGGACGACGCGGAAAAAGTGGTCGCGATGAAGATCCCGGGCGTTGCCTCGCAGCGCGAGTTCCGCCGCTTCTACCCGCAGGGTGAGGCGATGGCGCACGTGCTCGGCTTCACCAACATCGACGACCGCGGCCAGGAAGGGCTGGAGCTGGCCTTCGACGAATGGCTGCGCGGCAAGGCCGGCGCCAAGCGTGTGATCCGCAACCGCAAGGGCGACACGGTGGAGAGCGATCTGCTGCGTGCCGCCGAGCCGGGCAAGGACCTCACTCTCAGCATCGACCGCCGCATCCAGTTCCTGGCCTTCAAGGAGCTGCGCAACGCGCTGATCGAAAACAAGGCCGCGGGCGGCTCGATGGTGATCATGGATGTGGCCACCGGCGAGATCCTGGCCATGGTCAACCTGCCGACCTACAACCCCAATGCCGTGGGTGGCGCTGCGCCGGACACCCGCCGCAACCGCGCGGTGACCGATCTGGTCGAGCCGGGTTCGACCATGAAGCCGCTGACCATCGCCTCGGCGCTGCAGTCCGGCGTGGTCACCAAAGACACCACGGTGGACACCAACCCGGGCTACATGGCGCTGGGCCGCTACACGATCAAGGACGTGCCGCGGAACAATGGCGTGCTCAACGTCACCGGCGTGATCACCCGCAGCTCGAACATCGGCGCGGCCAAGATCGCCGCCAAGATGCCGGACCAGGTCTTCTACGACCACATTCACAGCTTCGGTTATGGCGTCGCCCCGCACAGCGGCTTCCCGGGCGAATCGGCCGGCGTGCTGCCGCGCCCGGCGCGCTGGAGTGGTCCGTCCAAGACCACCATGTCCTATGGCTACGGCCTGAATGTCAGCCCGCTGCAGATCGCGACCGCCTACTCGGCGCTGGGCAACGGCGGCAAGCTGATCGCGCCGACCTTCGTCAAGGGCCAGCGCAACGAAGGCAAGCAGATCATCGACGAGAAGATCGCCAAGGAAGTCGTGGCGATGATGGAAACCGTGGTCACCCAGGGCGGCGCCAAGCAGGCGGCCGTGCTGGGTTACCACGTGGCCGGCAAGACCGGCACCGCCCGCAAGGCCGGCCCCGGCGGTTACGAGCGTGGCCATTACAACGCGCTGTTCGCCGGCGTGGTGCCCGCCACCAACCCGCGCTTTGCCACGGTGATCGTCATCAACGACCCGCAGGGCGGCAAGTATTACGGCGGCCTGGTCTCCGCACCGGTGTTCCACAACGTCATGGAAGGCGCGCTGCGCCTGATGGACGTGCCGCCGGATGACATCGAGTCGTGGCTGGCCGCCCAGCAGTCCGGAAAGATGGGCCACTCGGCCTCGGTGCTGCCGATGCCGCCGCCGGAAACGGTGATCGCGCCCGATGCCGCCGCAGAATTCGATGCCGCGCTGCCCAGCGCGCACGCCACAGTGCCGCCCGCGCAGGGAGGCACGCAATGAGCCAGATGATGTTGCTGTCGCAGTTGCTTCCCGATGTGGTGCTGAGCCACGACCCGACCATCACCGGCCTGGTGCTGGACAGCCGCGCGGTGCGCCCGGGCAATGCCTTCGTGGCGATCGCCGGCTTCGGCGCGCACGGGCTGGGCTTTGTCGATCAGGCCCGCGCCAATGGCGCCGGGGCGATCCTGTTCGACCCGCCGGCCCCGGCCGAGCTGCCGGCCCCGGCCGATGCGATTGCCGTGCCGGGCCTGCGCCACCGCATGGGCGCGATGGCCGATCAGTTCCACGGCCACCCCTCGCGCGCGATGACGATGGTCGGCGTGACCGGCACCAACGGTAAAACGTCCACCGTGCAGTTGCTGGCCCAGGCCTGGCACCTGCTCGGCACCCGCAGCGGCAGTATCGGCACGTTGGGCGTCGGACTGTATGGCGACGTGGTGCCGACCGGCTTCACCACGCCGCTGGTGCTGCAGATGCATGAGGTGCTGGCGCAGCTGCGCGACGGGGGTGCCCAGGCCGTGGCGATGGAAGTCAGCTCGCACGCGCTTGATCAGGGCCGCGTGGATGCCGTGCATTACGACGTGGCGGTGTTCACCAATCTCACCCGCGACCATCTCGACTATCACGGCGACATGGCGCAGTACGGCGCGGCCAAGGCCAGGCTGTTCCACCGCGACGGGCTCAAGGCCGCCGTGGTCAACCTCGATGACAGCTTCGGCAGCGAACTGCTGCGCACTGTCGGTGAGAGCGTCCGCCCGATCGGCGTGAGCTCGCGCGGTGCCGCGCAGGCCACCGTACGCGCTGATTCGCTCACCCTGGACGGTCGCGGCATCGCCTTCGATCTGGTCGTGGACGGTCAGCGCCATCCGGTGCAGTCGCCGCTGCTCGGCCGCTTCAACGTGGACAACCTGCTGGCCGTGGCCGGTGCGCTGCATGCGCTGGATCACGCCCCGGCCGCGATCGCCGCGCTGCTCTCGCAGCTGCAGCCGATCGCCGGGCGCATGAACCGCCTGGGCGGCGAGGGTGGCCTGCCCACCGTCGTGGTCGATTACGCGCACACCCCGGATGCGCTGGAACAGGCACTGACCAGCGTGCAGGGCCATCTGGCCGGGCGCCTGATCTGCGTGTTCGGCTGCGGCGGCGAGCGCGATACCGGCAAGCGCCCGCAGATGGCCGCCATCGCGGAGCAACATGCCGACGTGGTGATCGTCACCGACGACAATCCACGCGGCGAAGACGGCGACGTGATCGTGGCCGACATCCTCAAGGGATTTGACGCACCCGCTGCGGTCACTGTGCAGCGCGACCGCGCCGCCGCGATCGCCACCGCGATCGGCCAGGCCGGCGCGGGCGATATCGTGCTGATCGCCGGCAAGGGCCACGAGCCCTATCAGGAGATCCACGGGGTCCAGCACGCCTTCGATGACACCGAGGTGGCCGGCCGTGTGCTGGCCGCGCGCGCGGGGGTGACTGCATGAAGCGCACCCCGCTGTCGCTGATCGCCCACTGGGCCGGTGGTGAGATCCATGGCGAAGACACCGCCATCGATGCCATCAGCAATGACACCCGTACGCTCGCGCCCGGCAGCCTGTATGTGGCGCTGCGGGGCGAGCGTTTCGATGGCCATGACTTCGCGGCCGACGCGCTGGCACGCGGTGCCTCGGCGATGCTGGTCGAACGCCTGCTTGATGTCGCCCTGCCGCAGATCGTGGTCGCCGACAGCGAACACGCCCTGGGCCGCATCGCCGCCGGCATGCAGCGTGACCGCGACACCGCGGTCTTCGCCATCACCGGCAGCAACGGCAAGACCAGCGTCAAGAGCCTGCTGCTGGCGATCCTGGAACAGGTGGCACGTGACGACCGCAAGGTGGTCTACGCCAACCCCGGCAACCGCAACAACGAGATCGGCCTGCCGCTGGCAGTGCTCGATGCGCCGGAAGATGCCGACTACGCCGTCTACGAGATGGGCGCCGGCAAGCCGGGCGACATCGCCTACCTCACCGAGATCGTGCGCCCGCACTACGCGCTGGTGAACAACATCGCCCCGGCGCATCTGGAACGCATGGGCAGCCTGCAGGGCGTGGCCACCACCAAGGGCGCGATCTACGCGGCGCTGCCGTCCGATGGCGTGGCCGTGATCAATGCCGATGACGCCTTCGGGATCTGGTTCGAACAGCACATCGTCGGCCAGCCGCCGCGTTGCCGCGTGCTGCGCTACGGCCTGGAGCACACCGCCGATGTCACCGCGCGTGCGATCCGCCCGGCCGCGCAGGGCAGCCAGTTCGTGCTGTCCACGCCCGCGGGCGACGCCGAGATCACGCTGGGCCTGCCGGGCCGGCACAACATCAGCAATGCGCTGGCCGCCGCCTCGCTGGCGCTGGCCGCGGGCATTGCGGTGGCGCAGATCGCTGCCGGCCTGGCCCGCGCCGAGCCGGTGCCGGGCCGCCAGATCGCGCACCAGCTGCCCAGCGGCGCGGTGCTGATCGATGACAGTTACAACGCCAACCCGGGTTCGCTCGCCGCCGCCATCGATGCCCTGGCTGCCTCGAAGGACGAGGGCTGGCTGGTATTGGGCGACATGCGCGAACTCGGCCCGGACGGCGAGGCGCTGCATGCCCAGGCTGGCCGCCGCGCCCGCGATGCCGGCCTGAAGCGGCTGTACACGCTCGGCCCGCTGAGCGCCGCCGCCTCGACCGCCTTCGGTGAAGGCGGCCAACAGTTCCAGAGTCACCAGGCCCTGGCCGCCGCGCTCGCCACCGAACTGCATGCCGGCGTGCGCTGCCTGGTCAAGGGCTCGCGTGGCAGCGCCATGGACACGATCGTCAAAGCGCTGCTCGCGCAAGGAGAGGAAACCCCCAATGTTGCTTGAACTGGCCCGATGGCTGCAGCAGTTGGAGAGCCTGTTCGGGCTGTTCGGCTACCTGACCCTGCGCGGCATCCTCGCGGCGCTGACCGCCCTGTTCCTGTCGCTGTGGCTCGGCCCGGCGATGATCCGCAAGCTGGCCCAGTTCAAGGGCGGCCAGCCGATCCGTACGGATGGTCCGCAGACCCATTTCGCCAAGGCCGGCACGCCGACCATGGGCGGCTCGCTGATCCTGCTGACGATCACGCTGTCGGTGCTGCTGTGGGCCGACCTGCGCAACCGTTACGTCTGGCTGGTGCTGGCGGTGATGCTGTGCTTTGGCGCGATCGGCTGGTACGACGACTGGATCAAGATCGTCCGCCGCGACCCGAACGGCCTGAAGTCGCGCTGGAAATACCTGCTGCAGTCGATCTTCGGTCTGGCGGCCGGTCTGTTCCTGTTCTACACCGCCGATGTGCCGGCGGCGATGACGTTCTACATCCCGATGTTCAAATCGATCGCGCTGCCGCTGGCCGGCATCAGCTTCGTGGCCATCGCGTATTTCTGGATCGTCGGCTTCTCCAACGCGGTCAACCTGACCGACGGCCTGGACGGGTTGGCGATCATGCCGACGGTGCTGGTCGCCTGCGCCCTGGGCGTGTTCGCCTATGCCTCGGGCAACGTGGTGTTCTCCAGCTACCTGCAGATCCCGCAGATCCCGGGCGCCGGTGAGCTGGTCATCATCTGCGCGGCGATCGCCGGCGCAGGCCTGGGCTTCCTCTGGTTCAACACCTATCCGGCCATGGTCTTCATGGGCGACATCGGCGCGCTGGCGCTGGGTGCGGTGCTGGGCACGATCGCGGTGATCACCCGCCAGGAGCTGGTGCTGGTGGTGATGGGCGGCGTGTTCGTGATCGAGACGCTGTCGGTGATGATCCAGGTCGCCTCGTTCAAGCTGACCGGCAAGCGCGTATTCCGCATGGCACCGATCCACCATCACTTCGAACTGAAGGGCTGGCCGGAGCCGCGCGTGATCGTGCGCTTCTGGATCATCTCGGTCGTGCTGGTGCTGATCGGCCTGGCCACGTTGAAGGTCCGCTGATGAACGACCTGTCGCGCCAGGCAACCCGCCTTGAAGCCATCGGAGGCCACTTCGACAAGTGGCTGCTGGGCGCGATCATCGCGCTCACCGGGCTGGGCGTGGTGATGGTCGCGTCGAGCTCGATCGCGCTGATGAGCAGCCCGTTCTATTACCTCAACCGCCACCTGATCTTCCTGGCGGTGGGTATCGGCCTGGCAATCATCGCCATGCGCACCGAGCTCAAGAGCATCGAGCAGTACAACCAGATCCTGCTGCTGGGTTGCTTCGCGCTGCTGGTGGTGGTGTTCATCCCGGGCCTGGGCAGCAGCGTCAACGGTGCCCGCCGCTGGATCAACCTGGGTATTTCCAAGTTCCAGACCGTCGAAGCGGTGAAGGTGCTCTACATCGTGTGGCTGTCCAGCTACTTGGTCCGCTTCCGCGATGAGGTCAACGCCACCTGGCCGGCAATGCTCAAGCCGCTGGGCGTGGCCGGCGCGCTGGTGGTGCTGTTGCTGCTGCAGCCGGACTTCGGCTCGTCCACGCTGCTGCTGGCGATCACCGCCGGCATGCTGGTGCTGGGCGGGGTCAACATGCCGCGCATGTCCATGCCGGTGATCATCGGCATGGTCGGCATGAGCGCGCTGGCGATCATCGAACCGTACCGCATGCGCCGCATCACCTCCTTCCTGGACCCGTGGGCCGATCAGCAGGGCGACGGTTACCAGCTGTCCAACGCGCTGATGGCCGTGGGCCGTGGCGAGTGGACCGGCGTGGGCCTGGGCAACTCGGTGCAGAAGCTCTATTACCTGCCCGAAGCGCATACCGATTTCATCTTCTCGGTCACCGCCGAGGAGCTGGGCTTCCTTGGCACCTGCCTGATCATTTCGCTGTATGCGCTGCTGGTCGGCCGCACCTTCTGGCTGGGCATGCGCTGCGTGGAAATGAAGCGCCACTTCTCCGGCTACATCGCCTTCGGCATCGGCCTGTGGATCAGCATGCAGAGCTTCGTCTCGATCGGGGTCAACCTCGGCATCCTGCCGACCAAGGGCCTGACCCTGCCGCTGATTTCCTCGGGCGGCTCGAGTGTGCTGATGACCTGCGTGGCGATGGGCCTGCTGCTGCGCGTCTCCTATGAACTGGACCGCGCCGAGCGCCGCCAGGCCGTGCGCATGGGCGCCGACCAGGAAGGCCCGCTGCCGGGCGACGTGCCCAAGGCCGACAGCGCCAGCGCGGTCGCCGCGGCGATGCAGGACAGCGGCAACCGCGATGCCGCACCGCGCGACAGCGCCACCCGTGGCACCAGCCGCATGCAGCAACGCATCGAACCGACGCTGGGGAGGATGGGATGAGCACGCCTCGCCTCGATCCGTCCCAGCGCCCGGTCATGATCATGGCCGGCGGTACCGGTGGGCACATCTTCCCCGGCCTGGCCGTGGCCAAGGTGCTGCGCGAACGCGGCGTGCCGGTCACCTGGCTCGGTGCCGATGGCGCGATGGAAACGCGCCTGGTGCCGCAGCACGATATCCACATCGATACGCTCGCCATCGGTGGCCTGCGCGGCAAGGGCAAGCTGGCCCTGATCGGCGCACCGCTGCGGCTGCTGCGCGCGATCCGCGCGGCCGGCTTCCTGATCCGCGATCGCCAGCCGCGGGCGGTGATCGCCTTCGGTGGCTTCGCCTCCGGCCCCGGCGGTATCGCCGCGCGCCTGCATGGCCTGCCGTTGCTGGTGCACGAACAGAACCGCGCACCGGGCATGACCAATCGCGTGCTGTCGCGCTTCGCGCGCCGCGTGCTGGCCGGTTTCCCGGGCAGCTTCGCCAAGCGTGAGGAAGCGGTCGGCAACCCGGTGCGTGCCGAGATCGCCGCGATCACGCCGCCCGAGCTGCGCCTGGCCAACCGTCAGGGCCCGCTGCGCCTGCTGGTCCTCGGTGGCAGCCAGGGGGCACGCGTGCTCAACAACGCGGTGCCCAAGGCACTGGCTGCGCTGGGCGCCGGCATGCCGGTGCAGGTGCGCCACCAGAGCGGCGAGAAGCTGCATGCCGAGGCGCTGCAGGCGTATGCCGATGCCAGCGTGCAGGCAAGCGTGGAACCCTTCATTGCCGATATGGCCGAGGCGTTCGCCTGGGCCGATCTGGTGGTGTGCCGCTCCGGCGCCTCCACCCTGGCCGAGCTGTGCGCGGTCGGCGTGGGCAGCGTGCTGGTGCCGTTTGCCGCGGCCGTCGACGATCACCAGACCCGCAATGCGGAGTATCTGGTCGAGCGCGGCGCCGCTGTGTTGCTGAAGCAGGATGAAACGCTGGCGACGCAGCTGGAAGGCGTGTTGCGCGATTTGTCCGAAAATTCCGCCCGACGCATGCAGATGGCCAATGCCGCGCGTGCCCTGGCCAAGGTCGATGCCGCTGAGCGCATCGCCGACATCATTCTCGAGGAATCCAAATGAACACCGCTACGCGCGCCAGCCTGGCGCGAGGCCGCGCATGATCCGCCGCCTCCACGACACCAACGACCTGGTACGCGCGTTCCCGCGCGTGCACTTCGTCGGCATCGGTGGCACCGGCATGAGCGGCATCGCCGAAGTGATGCTGACGCTGGGCTATGAAGTGTCCGGCTCGGACAATGCCGACAACGCCGCGACCCGCCGCCTGGCCGGCCTGGGTGCGCGCGTGATGCGCGGCCACTCGGCCGCCAATGTGCTCGGTACCGACTGCGTGGTCGTCTCCAGCGCGATCCGCGATGACAACCCGGAGCTGATGGAAGCACGCAGCCAGCGCATCCCGATCATGCCGCGCGCGGCGATGCTGGCCGAACTGATGCGCTTCCGCCGCGGCATCGCGGTGGCCGGCACGCACGGCAAGACCACCACCACCAGCCTGACCGCCGCGGTGCTGAGCGAAGGCGGGCTGGACCCGACCTTCGTGATCGGCGGCCAGCTGCTCGCCGCCGGTGCCAACGCCAAGCTCGGCGGTGGCCAGTGGCTGGTGGCCGAAGCCGACGAGAGCGATGGCAGCTTCCTGCGCCTGAACCCGCTGGTTTCGGTGATCACCAACATCGATTCGGACCACCTGGAAAACTACGGTAACGATTTCGCCCGCGTCCAGGCCGCGTTCGCCGAGTTCCTGCAGCGCCTGCCGTTCTACGGGCTGGCGGTGCTGTGCATCGACGATCCGGAAGTGGCCGCATTGGCGGCGCAGACGCCGCGCCATGTCATGAGCTATGGCATGAGCAGCAACGCCGACGTGCGCGCCGAGGACGTGGTCCAGGACGGCCCGCGCATGCATTTCACCCTGCGCCTGCCGGAAGGCAGCAGCCACCCGGTGACGCTGGCCCTGCCGGGCGCGCACAACGTGCTCAACGCGCTGGCCGCCGCCGCCGTGGGCTGGCAGCTGGGCGTGGCCCCGGACGCGATCGCGCGTGCGCTGGAGAGCTTTGCCGGCATCGGCCGCCGCTTCAATGACCTGGGCATCGTCACCACGCACACCGGCGCCAAGGTCCGCGTGATCGACGACTACGGCCACCACCCGCGTGAGCTGGCCGCCGTGTTCGCCGCTGCCCGCGGCGGCTGGCCGAGCCAGCGCCTGGTCGTGGCGTTCCAGCCGCACCGTTACAGCCGTACCCGCGATCAGTTCGATGCCTTTGCCGCCGTGCTGTCCGAAGTGGATGCGCTGGTGCTGAGCGAGGTGTACCCGGCCGGCGAAGCGCCGATCCCGGGGGCCGATTCGCGTTCGCTGGCCCGCGCCATCCGTGCGCGCGGCCGCAGCGAGCCGGTCGTGGTCGGCAACGCCGCCGAACTGGCGCACGTGCTGCCTGACGTGCTGCAGGACGGTGACCTGCTGCTGATGATGGGGGCCGGCGACATCGGCTACATCGCCCAGCAGATCGCCGGCGAAGGTTTCCAGGAGACCCCGGCGGCATGAACGCGCTGACCTTCCCGCCGCTGCGCCTCACCGACCCGGCCATGTTCGGCCGCGTCGCCGTGCTGCTGGGTGGCACCTCCAGCGAGCGCAACGTCTCGCTGGATTCCGGCCGCAACGTGATCGAAGCGCTGCGCGCGCGCGGCGTCGATGCGATCGCGGTCGACGGCATCCCGGCCCTGGCGCTGGCGCTGGTCGAGAAGCGCTTCGACCGCGTGTTCAACATCCTCCACGGCCATAACGGCGGTGGCGAGGACGGCATCGTGCAGGGCCTGATGGAAGCCTTCGGCGTGCCCTACACCGGCTCGGACGTGCTGGGCTCGGCGTTGAGCATGGACAAGATCCGCACCAAGCAGGTGTGGCTGTCGCACGGCCTGCCGACCCCGCGCTTCATCGCGCTGGACCAGGCCTCCGATGTCCACGCCGCCGCGGCCGAGCTCGGCCTGCCGGTGGTGGTCAAGCCGGCCAACGAAGGCTCCAGCGTCGGCATCAGCCGCGTGGTGGAAGCGGCCGGGCTGGATGAGGCGGTCGCGCTGGCGGTGCGCTATGACGGCCAGCTGCTGATGGAGCAGATGGTGGTCGGTGATGAGTTGACCGTGGCGATCCTGGGTGACCAGGCGCTGCCGTCGATCCGCATCGTGCCCAAGGGGCAGTGGTACGACTACAACGCCAAGTACATCGCCGAGGATACCCAGTACCTGTGCCCGGGCCTGGAGGGCGAGGATGAAATCGAGATCCGCCGCCTCGCACTGGCCGCGTTCCGCGCCGCCGGTTGCCGTGGCTGGGGCCGGGTGGACGTGATGCGCGACCGCAGCAGCGGCCGCTTCTACCTGTTGGAAGTGAACACCGCGCCGGGCATGACCAGCCATTCGCTGGTGCCCAAATCGGCCAGCCAGGCCGGGATCGGCTTTGAAGAGCTGGTCTGGCGCGTGCTGGAACAGACCCTGCCGGGTCACGCAGCACAGGAGCACAGCCACGCATGAACGCGGTGCTGCGCATCTTCGTCTGGTTGCTGGCCCTGTCGGTCGTGGCACTGCCCGTAGTGGCCGTGCTCAACGGCTGGGTCGGTGCCGAGCGGTGGCCGTTGGCCAAGCTGCGCGTGCACGGTGAGTTCAAGCGGGTCCCGGCCGAACAGCTGCAGCAGGTCGTGTTGCCGTACGCGAAGTCCGGCTTCTTCGCGGTCAAGCTGCAGGATGCCCAGGACGCCATCGAAACACTGCCGTGGGTGGAAAGCGCGCAGGTCCGCAAGCAGTGGCCGGACGTGCTGGAAATCACCCTGGTCGAGCACAAGCCGTTCGCGCGCTGGGGCCACGACCGCCTCCTTTCCGAGCAGGGCAAGCTGTTCGCCACGCCGAAGAAGCTGCGGGACCTGGAGCTGCCCGACCTGGACGGGCCGGACAGCCAGACTGAAGAAGTCGTGGCGCTCTACAACGATGCGCGCGCGCTGTTCGCGCCGGCCGGGGTGGACGTCAAGCGGGTCACCATGGACGCACGCGGCAGCTGGTCGCTGGTGCTGAGCAATGGCACCGAAGTGGTGGTGGGCCGCGACGATGCCCGCTCGCGCCTGCAGCGGTTCGTGCGCGTACTGCCACAGCTGGCCAACCAGGCGGCGCCGATCGAGCGCGCCGACCTCCGATACACCAATGGTTTCACGCTGAGCTGGGGTACCCCGGCTCCGGCCGCACCGGCCACGCCGGCCACTGTGGCGCACAGGACGCAGGACAGGACATGAATCGCAAGGGTGACAAATCACTGATCGTTGGTCTGGATATCGGCACCTCCAAGGTGGTGGCGCTGGTCGGCGAGTATTCGCCGGGCAATCCGATCGAGGTCATCGGCATCGGCTCGCACGAATCGCGCGGTCTCAAGCGCGGCGTGGTGGTGGATATCGAATCCACCGTGCAGTCCATCCAGCGTGCGGTCGAAGAGGCCGAGCTGATGGCCGGGTGCGAAATCCGCTCGGTGTATGCCTCGATCTCCGGCAACCACGTGCAGTGCAAGAACTCGCCCGGCATCGTGCCGATCCGCGACGGCGAAGTGACCTGGGGCGACCTGGATCGCGTGCTGGATGCGGCCAAGGCGGTGGCGATCCCGGCCGACCAGAAGATCCTGCATGCGATCCCGCGCGAGTACGTGCTGGACGATTCGCAGGAAGGCATCCGCAACCCGGTCGGCATGACCGGCGTGCGCCTGGAAGTGCATGCCCACCTGGTGGTGTGTGCACAGTCGGCGGCGGCCAACATCTCCAAGTGCGTGCAGCGCTGCGGCCTGCAGGTCGATGACCTGGTGCTCTCTTCGCTGGCCTCCAGCGTGGCCGTGCTGACCGCCGACGAGCGCGAGCTGGGCGTGGTGCTGGTCGACATGGGTGCCGGCACCACCGACCTGGCCGTGTTCGTGCAGGGCGCGATCTGCCACACCGCCTCGCTGCCGATCGCTGGCGACCACGTCACCAACGACATCGCGCACATGCTGCGCACGCCGACGCCGGAAGCCGAGCAGATCAAGGTGCGCTATGCCTGCGCCCTGGCCCAGCTGGCCACCGCCGAGGAAAGCATCCAGGTACCCAGCGTCGGCGATCGTCCGCCGCGCCGGATGCCACGCCACGCACTCGCCCAGGCAGTGCAGGGCCGTTACGAAGAGATCTTCGAGATGGTGCAGGCCGAACTGCGCCGCTCCGGTTTCGAGGAGCTGGTGCGCGCCGGCATGGTGCTTACCGGCGGTGCCTCGAAGATGGAAGGCGTGGTCGAACTGGCCGAGGAAATGCTGCAGATGCCGGTGCGCGTGGGCATTCCGCAGCACGTCACCGGGCTGGGCGAAGTGGTGGGCAACCCGGTGCATGCCACCGGCGTGGGCCTGCTGCTGATGGGCAGCCAGATCGAACACCCGCGTCGCCCGTCGCTGCCCACCGGCCGCGCCGGCAGCATGTTCAAGAAACTCAAAACCTGGTTCCGCGGCGAGTTCTGACGCGGCCCGCGGTAGAGCCGACCGTTGGTCGGCTGCATCACCTGCACCCCCGCACCACTGCAACGCAACGCACCACTGCAACGCAACGCACCACTGCAACGCAACGCACCACCGCAACACGGCAGCACCGGCAACACACAACCCACACAGCCGCAACGGCAACATGACGCGCGAAAGGCAGGAGGCCTGACCGCCCATGCCACCGAAAGCGGATACAACGAGGACACGGACATGGCGCATTTCGAACTGATTGAAAAGATGGCACCCAATGCGGTGATCAAGGTGATCGGCGTGGGCGGCGGCGGCGGTAACGCCGTGGCGCACATGGTCAGCACCAGTGTGGACGGCGTGGAATTCATCACCGCCAACACCGACTCGCAGGCGATCAAGAACTGCGGTGCCAAGCTGCAGCTGCAGCTGGGTACCAACGTCACCAAGGGCCTGGGCGCAGGCGCGAACCCGGAAGTCGGCCGCCAGGCCGCGCTGGAAGACCGCGAGCGCATCATGGACGCCCTGCAGGGTGCGGACATGGTGTTCATCACCGCCGGCATGGGCGGCGGTACCGGCACCGGTGCAGCCCCGGTCGTGGCCCAGCTGGCCAAGGAGATGGGCATCCTGACCGTCGCCGTGGTCACCAAGCCGTTCCCGTTCGAAGGCCGTCGCCGCATGCAGGTCGCGCTGAAGGGCATCGAGGAACTGAGCCAGCATTGCGACTCGCTGATCACCATCCCGAACGAAAAGCTGATCACCGTGCTGGGCCGCAACGCCACCATGATCCAGGCCTTCCGTGCCGCCAACGACGTCCTCCAGGGCGCCGTGCAGGGCATCGCCGACCTGATCGTGCGTCCGGGCCTGATCAACGTCGACTTCGCCGACGTGCGCACCGTCATGTCCGAAATGGGCCTGGCGATGATGGGCACCGGCACCGCGCGTGGCGATGACCGCGCCCAGGCCGCTGCCGAAGCCGCCATCCAGAACCCGCTGCTGGACGATGTGAACCTGGCCGGTGCCAACGGCATCCTGGTCAACATCACCGCCGGCGCCGACTTCACGATGGCCGAGTTCGACGAGATCGGCCGCACCATCGATGGCTTCGCCTCCGAAGATGCCACCGTGGTCGTGGGTACGGTCCTGGATCCGGACATGCAGGACGAAGTCCGCGTGACCGTGGTCGCCACCGGCCTGAACCGTGCCGTCACCGCCAAGACCCAGCGTCCGGGCGAGCGCGCACCGATCAAGCTGGTCCGCAACGCCACCACCGGCCAGCCGGAGTTCGGCGAGTTCGACAACGGCGGCGATGCGGTTTCCAAGGCCGTGGGCGGAATGGGCATGGGCATGGGCCTGCGTCGTCCGAGCGCCGACACCGTGGCCCCGTCGGCCCCGAGCGCGTCGGGTCCGGCTGCTGCTGAACTGCCGAACGATTACCTGGACATCCCGGCGTTCCTGCGCCGCCAGGCGGACTGAGTACTGCGTGCCGGGGCCTTGTCCTCCCCGGTAAGCACCTCCATGTCCCATGCTGCCGGGCCAGGATCGGCCCGGCAGTCTGACCGCCGTCGTGCATCGCGCACGTCCGGGCAGTGCTGTCGACGCACCACGGTTCACGGAAGGGACAGCGGTAGTGCGTGTTATTCTTGTTTGTCACAGCCGCGCTGACCGCGCGCTTTCTGGTCCTGCCCCCCGATGATTCCGCAACGCACCCTCAAGAACACGATCCGCGCCACCGGCGTTGGCCTTCACAGTGGTGACAAGGTCTACATGACCCTGCGCCCGGCCCCGGTCAACCACGGCATCGTCTTCCGTCGCGTCGATATGGACCCGGTGGTGGAAGTGCCCGCGCGTGCGGACCTGGTCACCGAAGTCACGCTGTGCACCGGCCTGACCTATCACGAGGCCAAGATCCAGACCGTCGAACACCTGATGTCGGCCCTGGCCGGCCTGGGTGTGGACAACATCATCGTGGAACTGTCCTCGGCCGAGCTGCCGATCATGGACGGTTCCTCCGGCCCGTTCGTCTTCCTGCTGCAGTCGGCGGGCATCGCCGAGCAGGACGCGCCGAAACGCTTCATCCGCATTCTCAAGACGGTGGAAGTCACCGAGGGCGACAAGGTCGCCCGCTTCGAGCCGTACGAAGGCTACAAGCTCGGTTTCACCATCCAGTTCAACCACCCGATGATCCCGGCCAAGCAGTCGCGGGCGGAAATCGACTTCTCGACCCTGGCCTACACCAAGGAAATCTCGCGCGCCCGGACCTTCGGCTTCATGCGGGATCTGGAGTACATGCGCGAGCGCAACCTGGGTCTGGGCGGTTCGATGGACAACGCCATCGTGCTCGACGAGTTCCGCGTGCTCAACGACGACGGCCTGCGCTACGCCGATGAGTTCGTGCGCCACAAGATCCTCGACGCGATCGGCGATCTGTATCTGGCCGGCGGCCAGGTGCTGGGCGCGTACGAAGGCTTCAAGTCGGGCCACGCGCTCAACAACAAGCTGGTGCGCGCGTTGCTGGCCGATGCCACGGCGTGGGAGTGGGTCAGCTACGACTCGCCTGCCGCCACGGCGCCGGTGGTTTACGGGCTGCCGGCGTACGCCTGAGCCGTCATCACGTAAGTCATTGATATGAAAAGAAATAGAACGGCGCCTGGGGCGCCGTTTCTGTTTCCTGCGGTCCAGGCCGATGGAAGGCGGCGTGATCTTGACGTCAATGAACCGTAGGGGTGCACAGCGCACAGATTTGTGAACCTCATCAAGGTTTCTGCCGAATTTAACGTTAATTTAATAAAACACTAACGACTGGCGGCACTGACGCCGCTACAGTGCAGACCGGCTCCCAGCCAAAGTTCACGTGATCGTGACGCGGCCGGGAAGGGGCGGGATGCCCCGATGGCTTCACGATTTGGAGGAATCCACATCGCGCAGACAAGCCAACGCGTCGCGTAGCCCTTTGTGCGTGGCGGCTGAAACAGCGTGGGGGCCATTCCTGTTGTCGACCGCTGGGGAGCGTGGGGGAGGGGCAGATGCTGTTTTGACGGTCACCTTGGTGACCTTCAGCCCGATGGACCGGGCCGCGTCGATCAACTGTGCTTCGGCAAGCCGGACCTTGGCATGCCACACGGGAGATTCGACGAGAAAAACGAGGTGCTCGCCGTTTACATTCGCCAGCCGGCAACGGGTGGCCAGTGCAGGCGGCAAATGGGGGCGCAATTGACGGTCCAGCGCGTCGAGCCACAAGGCACGACGCAGCGGGTTACCGGCTTTGTCCGCCATGACCGCATCCAGCGCCGGCTTCGGCGTGGATGGGGAACGGGCACTGGATTTCGGCTCAGACATGAAAACTCACTGATGGCATTCAAAAAGATCGTAATCAAAACGCGTGAAGGACAGGCCAAGACGCCGCTGGCGCGTTTGCGTTTCTACTTCGAAGATTCCCCCCGGGCCCTGCTGGGCAGTGTGCTGGGGGTGGGCTGCCTGATCGGCTTCGGTGCCGGTATCGGTGGCAGCATGTTCAACGATTCCCGGCTCCACGCCAAGGTCGCACAGCAGGAACGCGAGCTGGCGCAGGCCCAGAAGGACGCTCAGACCCAGGTCAACGCGCTGGCTGCGCGGATGGGCGAGCTGCAGGCGCAGGCCACCCGTCTCAATGCCCTGGGCGAACGACTCACCCAGATGGGCAAACTGGAAGACGGCGAATTCGACTTCAACGAGACCCCCGGCCTCGGTGAAGGTGAGCCCGGCCCGACCCAGGACATCCCGGTCAGCGCGGTCAACGCCGACTTACAGGTGCTGGAGCAGCGCTTTGCTGCTTCAGGCCGCCAGCTGTCGGTGATGGAATCGCTGATGTTCGACCACCAGCTCGAACAGAACGCGGTGCCCTCGCGCATGCCGATCCGCAATACCTACATCACCTCCAACTTCGGCACCCGCAGCGATCCGTTCGGTCGTGGTGCGGCCACCCACAAGGGCATGGATTTCCACGCCAAGGTCGGTGATCCGGTGATGTCGGTGGCCGACGGCGTGGTCAGCTTTGCCGGTGTGAAGGGCGGCTACGGCAACGTGGTCGATGTGGACCATGGCAACGGCTATGTGACCCGCTATGCGCATAATTCGCGCCTGGTGGTGAAGCCGGGCGATCTGGTCCGGGCCGGCCAGGAAGTGGCCAAGGCCGGTTCCACGGGCCGTTCCACCGGTGCCCACGTGCACTTCGAGGTCTGGGAACGCGGCCAGGTGGTCAATCCCCGCAAGTTCCTCGGTGACGGCGGCAACACCCCGGTCGGCCGCGTTTCGCGGGGCTGATCACGGTAATGAACTTGAACGGGGGTGCTTGAAACGCCGGACCCCCGTCCCAAGCTACAATGGGTGTTGCCATAGACAGGGCGCAGTGCGCCCTGTTTCGTTTGCGGCGTGCGCATCCCCTGGGGAGAGCGCCGCCGTTGGGGCGTCTCATTCCAACCGGTTCCTTCAATGATCAACAGCCTGCTTACCCGCGTCTTCGGCAGTCGTAATGAACGACAGCTGCGCCAGCTCAACCGCATCGTCGCCAAGATCAATGCGTTGGAGCCGGAAATCGAAAAGCTCTCCGACGAGCAGCTCAAGGCCAAGACCCCGGAGTTCAAGCAGCGCATCGCTGACGGTGAGGCCCTGGACAAGGTGCTTCCCGAAGCGTTCGCGGTCTGCCGTGAAGCCAGCCGCCGTGTGCTGGGTATGCGCCATTACGATGTGCAGCTGATCGGCGGCATGGTCCTGCACCTGGGCAAGATCGCCGAAATGCGCACCGGTGAAGGCAAGACCCTGGTCGCCACGCTGCCGGTGTATCTGAACGCGCTGGAAGGCAAGGGCGTCCACGTGGTCACCGTGAACGACTACCTGGCCCGCCGTGACTCGGCGCAGATGGGCAAGCTCTACAACTGGCTGGGCATGAGCGTGGGCGTGGTCTACCCGGGCATGCCGCACGGCGACAAGCGCGAGGCGTATGCCAGCGACATCACCTACGGCACCAACAACGAATTCGGCTTCGATTACCTGCGCGACAACATGGCGCTGTCCCGTGCGGACCGCTACCAGCGCGGCCTGCATTACGCGATCGTCGATGAAGTCGACTCGATCCTGATCGATGAAGCCCGCACCCCGCTGATCATTTCCGGCCCGGCCGATGATTCCCCGGAGCTGTACATCCGTGTCAACCGCGTCGTCCCGCACCTGATCAAGCAGGAGGCCGAGGAGGGCGAGGGCGATTTCTGGGTCGATGAGAAGGGCAAGCAGGTCCATCTGTCCGAAGCGGGCATGGAGCATGCCGAGGCACTGCTGGTCGAAGCCGGCATCCTCAACGCCGAGACCGAAGGCCTCTACGCCGCGCAGAACCTGACCGTGGTGCACCACCTCAACGCGGCGCTGCGTGCGCATGCGATCTATCAGCGCGACGTGGATTACATCGTGCGCGATGGTGAAGTGGTGATCGTGGATGAATTCACCGGCCGTACCCTGGCCGGCCGCCGCTGGTCCGATGGCCTGCACCAGGCGGTGGAAGCGAAGGAAGGCGTGCCGGTCCAGCGCGAGAACCAGACGCTGGCGAGCATCACCTTCCAGAACCTGTTCCGCATGTACAAGAAGCTGTCCGGCATGACCGGTACGGCCGATACGGAAGCCTACGAATTCCAGAGCATCTACAACCTGGAAGTGGTGGTGATCCCGACCAACCGTCCGACCATCCGCAAGGACGGTTCGGACCAGGTGTTCCTCAACCGCAACGGCAAGTTCAACGCGGTGCTGGCCGATATCCAGGCCTGCAACGAGCGCGGCCAGCCGGTGCTGGTGGGTACCACCTCGATCGAAACCTCGGAGATGCTCTCCGAGCATCTGCGCAAGGCCGGTGTGCACCACGAAGTGCTCAACGCCAAGCAGCATGACCGCGAAGCGACGATCATCGCCAACGCCGGCATGCCGGGCGCGGTGACCATCGCCACCAACATGGCCGGCCGTGGTACCGACATCGTGCTGGGCGGTTCGCTGGAAGCGCAGCTGCATGAGCTGGGCGAAGAGGCGACGCCGGAACAGCGCGCCCAGGTCAAGGCCGAGTGGCAGGTCCGTCACGATGCGGTCAAGGCGGCCGGTGGCCTGCACATCGTCGGCACCGAGCGCCATGAGTCGCGCCGTATCGATAACCAGCTGCGTGGCCGTTCGGGCCGCCAGGGCGATCCGGGTTCGTCCCGCTTCTACCTGTCGCTGGAAGACAACCTGATGCGCATCTTCGCCTCGGACTGGGTCCAGAAGGCGATGCGCATGATGGGCATGAAGGAAGACGACGTCATCGAGGATCGCCTGGTCAGCCGCCAGATCGAAAAGGCGCAGCGCAAGGTCGAAGCGCACAACTTCGATATCCGCAAGAACCTGCTGGACTTCGACGACGTCAACAACGATCAGCGCAAGGTGATCTACAGCCAGCGCGATGAGCTGCTGGATGCGGAGTCGGTGAAGGACAACGTGGATGGCATCCGTGGCGATGTGATATTCGATGTGGTGGCGCGCTTCGTGCCGCCGAACTCGATCGACGAGCAGTGGGACCTGCAGGGTCTGGAAGCAACGCTGGCGTCGGACTTCGGCATCGACATGTCGCTGACCGACCTGGTCAAGGCACACGAAGAGCTGGATGCCGAGGGCATCGCCGAGAAGGTGCAGGCCAAGGTCGACGAGCACTTCGCGGCGAAGGAAGCCGGCGTGGGTGACGAGACCATGCGCGCGCTGGAGAAGCACGTGATGCTGACCGTGCTGGACCAGAGCTGGAAGGAGCATCTGGCGCGCATGGACTACCTGCGCCAGGGCATCTACCTGCGCGGTTATGCGCAGAAGCAGCCGAAGCAGGAATACAAGAAGGAAGCCTTCGAACTGTTCTCGGAGATGCTGGAGAACGTGAAGCGCGAAGTGGTGACGTTGCTGGCGCGCGTGCGTATCCGCAGCGAAGAGGAAGTGGCGGCACTGGAGCAGGCCGAGCGCCAGCAGGCGGAGGCGCGTCTGCTGCAGTCGCAGTTCCAGCATCAGGACGCGGGCGGTTACGGTGCGGACGAAGAGGCCGCGCAGGTGGAGGCGGCGCAGAACGGCGTGCCGCAGGTCACCCGCGATGAGCCGAAGGTCGGCCGCAATGATCCGTGCCCGTGCGGCAGCGGCAAGAAGTACAAGCACTGCCATGGTCAGCTGAGTTGATCGGCTGATTGGACGTGCCGAAGAAGCCCCGCCTTGTGCGGGGCTTTTTTTTGGTTCTTCTTCCATCCGCGTGGCAGGTATGTGGTGCGCGTTGACCCTTCCAGGCACGGCGGTCGCTGCGGGGCCCTTACGCGCGCGGCAGCTCCGAGCGGAGACGCCACCACGAGCCACAACGAGCCCCCACAACTACCCGCAGGGGCATTGCGTCACGGGCCCCGGTTTGGGCATCCTCGGGGTATGTCATCTCCCCTTCGTTCGATCCATGTCGTGGCCGGCGTCATCACCGACGCCCGCGGCCGCATCCTGCTCAACCGTCGTACCGAGAACCGCGATATGGCCGGCCTGTGGGAATTCCCGGGCGGCAAGCGGGAGCCCGGCGAAACCTCCGAGGAGGCGCTGGTGCGGGAGCTGCGCGAGGAGCTGGGGATCGAGGCGGAGATCGGTGAGTGGATCATGGATGTGCCGCAGATCTACCCGGACAAACGGCTCCGTCTCGAGGTCCGCCGGATCCAGAGCTGGAAGGGCTCGCCGCGGGGCCGCGAGGGACAGGCGATCACCTGGGTGGCGCCGGACAAGCTGCACCGGTATTCGATGCCGCCGGCGGATCTGCCGGTGGTGGCGGCGTTGCGGCAGCCGGACCGGTATCTGATCACGCCGGAGCCGGAGGGGGAGGAGGACAGCCTCCACCAGGCCTGGCTGGGGCGGCTGGCGCAGGCGCTGGAAAGCGGGGTGCGCCGGGTGCAGCTGCGTACGCCGTCCAGTCCGGCACGGGTGGCCTTGGCCGAGCGGGTGATCCAGCAGCATGGGCCGCGCACGCAGTGGCTGGTCAACCGGGATATCGACCTGGCCGGTCGGTTGGGGGTCGGGGTACACCTGGGCAGTGAGCAGCTGCTGGCGCTGGACGCGCGGCCGCTGCCGGTGGGTCAGCTGGTGGCCGCGTCCTGCCACGATCTGGCGCAGCTGCAGGCGGCGCAGCGATTGGGCTGCGACTTCGCGGTGCTGGGGCCGGTGCAGGCGACGGCCAGCCACCCGGGGGCGGCACCGCTGGGCTGGGCGGCGTTCGAGGCGCTGCGCGAGCAGGTGTCGTTGCCGCTGTATGCGCTCGGCGGGATGACCCCCGGTGATATCGAGGAGGCGCGCCGCCACGGGGCGCAGGGCATTGCGGCGATCCGATCGCTGTGGCCGGCTACAGCGTGATCCAGAAGCAGCCGTACTGACGGCGCAGGCCGAATACGGTCCTGGCCGGGGTGGCGGTGCTGCCGAGGGTCTGCTCGATGCGCAGGCCGACCGGGCGGGGCCGCGAGGGGGCCTCCACAGCGCCCGCAGCGGCGAGTGTCGGGTCCACCCACACTGGCGTGCTGTCCGGGTAGACCGGCGCGATGTCGATCAGCGGGCGTTGCACCACCGATTCCAGACGACCGATGATCTGGTTCGCCGTGGCGTTGGAGACGTTGCTCCACAGGTAGATCGAGGACAGCCGGTTCACGTCCTGCGCGCTGACCGCGTCGCGGATCTGCCCGGTCAGTTCACTGAGCCGGCGCGCGCAGCCGGCGCGGTAGATGCCGGTGTTGCCGACGCTCGCGGTGCGCGGCGGGAGTCGTGAGGTGGCACCCACTGCATCGCAGCGGCGGTCGGTGAAGACGGTTTCGCCCTGCGCGTTGGTGCAGCGGTTCACGCGCTGCGGTGCCTGCGCCAGGGCAGGCGGCGAGGGCAGGCACAGTGCACACAGCAGGAGCCACACGAGCGGTTTCATCGCAGCAGCGTAGCGGCGTGGGTGTTATCTGCAAGCGATGCGTGGCGGCCTCAGCCGCGCAGCAGTTTCAGGACCTGGGTGGTCGGCTTGGCCAGGTTGAGCGTGTAGAAGTGCAGGCCCGGCGCACCGCCAGCGACCAGGCGTTCGCACAGGCTGGCGACGACCTCCGCACCGAACGCGCGGACCGAGTCGGCATCGTCGCCGTAGGCCTGCATGCGCTTGCCGATCCAGCGCGGAATCTCGGCACCGCACTGCTCGGAGAAGCGGCGCAGCTGGCTGAAATTCGAGATCGGCATGATGCCCGGCACGATCGGTACGGTGACCCCCAGCTTGCGCACCGCATCGACGAAGTGGAAGTAGGCATCGGCGTTGAAGAAGTACTGGGTGATCGCCGCATCGGCACCGGCGTCGATCTTGGTCTTGAAGTGCTTCAGGTCCAGCAGCGCGTCGTTGGCCTGCGGGTGGGTCTCCGGATACGCGCCCACTTCGATGCGGAACGCATCGCCATGCTCGGCGCGGATGAAGCTGATCAGTTCGGAGGCATACCGCAGGTCGCCGGGGTGGCCCATGCCCGAGGGCAGGTCGCCGCGCAGGGCGACGATGCGGCGGCAGCCGATCGCGCGGTACAGCTTGAGCAGTTCGCGGATTTCCTCGCGGCTGCCCCCGACGCAGGACAGGTGCGGGGCGGCTTCGAAACCATGGTGCTGCTTGAGGTGGCGCACGGTTTCGGAGGTATAGCTGAGGGTTGAGCCGCCGGCACCGAACGTACACGACACGTATTCCGGCGCGAACACCTTGAGCTTGGCCGCGGTCCGGTCCAGCTGGGCGCGCTGCTCGTCGGTCTTGGGCGGATAGAACTCGAAGCTGATGGCGGTCATGGCGGGGGTGCGTCGACGGGTGTGGCTCAATCATATCTTTTCATCGCGATGAATGTGAAGTGCTTCGATGTGCCGTGCACGCCCGGCCGGGTACAGTGAGCGCTGATCTTCCGGAGCAATCGCCATGCAGATTCTCGTGACCGGTGGCACCGGCTTCATCGGCAGCCGCCTGTGCGCGCGCCTGCTGGCCGAGGGCCATGACCCCATCGTCCTCACCCGGCGGCCTGGCCGGAACCCGCAGAAGGGCGTGCGCAGCGTTGCAGCGCTGGCGGAGGTCGGTCCGGTCCAGGCGGTGGTCAACCTGGCGGGCGAGCCGTTGATGGACGGCCGCTGGAGTGATGAACGCAAGCAGGCGTTGCGCGATTCCCGGATCGGCACGACGCAGGCGCTGCTGGCCTGGATGGCCGCGCTGCCCGAACGGCCGAAGGTGCTGGTGTCCGGCTCGGCGATCGGTTGGTACGGCCCCCGCGACAGCGCACCGCTGGATGAGACCGCCTCGCCGGGGCACGACTTCGCCGCGATGCTGTGCCGGCAGTGGGAGGCCGAGGCGTTCAAGGCCGAGGACCTCGGCGTGCGCACTTGCGTGCTGCGGACCGGCATCGTGCTCGACCGTGAGGGCGGCGCACTGCAGAAGATGCTGCCACCGTTCCGGATGGGGCTCGGCGGGCCGATGGGCGATGGGCGGCAGTGGATGAGCTGGATCCATCGCGAGGACCTGGTCGGGATGATCCTGTGGCTGCTCACCACCGACCGGGCACGCGGCGCCTACAACGGCACCGCGCCCGGCACGGTCACCAACCGGACCTTCGCCACCACGCTGGGCGAGGTGCTGCATCGTCCAGCACGACTGACCACCCCGGCGTTCGCGTTGAAACTGGGCTTCGGGGAAATGAGCGGGCTGCTGCTGACCGGGCAGAACGTGCAGCCGGCGCACGCGTTGGCGGAGGGGTTTGTCTTCCAGTATCCGTCGCTGCCTGAAGCGTTGCAGGCGATCGTGGGTGCGCCGGATCGCTGAGGCGGGGATGTTCATCCGCCACTGCCGACCGCTCATCGTCTGTCTGCCGCCGCTGCTCATGTAATCGCCCCGGCGGCGACGTCCCGCGGCAGTCTTCATGCTCACCCAGCAGGAGCCTGCCATGTCGACCGTCCGTCCCCGCCGCCTCTACTCCATCGCCCCGTTGGCCGCGCTCGCGCTGACCGCATGGGCCACCTTGGTCAGTCCCGCGCATGCCGCCACCGAGCATTTCCAGGATCTGCAGGTCGAGGTGATCGGCAGCGGCCGGCCGGTGCTGATGATCCCGGGCCTCAACAGCGGTGCGCAGGTCTGGCGCGAGACCTGCGCCGCGCTGCAGCCACAGGTGCAATGCCACTTGATACAGCTGCCCGGCTTTGCCGGTGCGCCTGCGGTGGCCAGCGATGACTTTCTGAGCGCCATGCGTGACCGCCTGCTGGCCTACAGCGCGGACCGCAAGCTCGATTATCCGGCCGTGATCGGCCACAGCCTCGGTGGTGTGCTGGCGCTGCAGATGGCGATCGCGGCGCCGCAGAAGATCGGGCCGCTGGTGATCGTCGATGCCCTGCCGTATTTCGGCGCGGTCCAGAATCCGGCCGCGACGCCGGCCACGCTCAAGCCGATGGCCGAGCAGATGCGGGCCGGGATGCTTGCCGCCGACGCCACGCAGTACGCGGCGCAGACCGACGCCGCCGTTGCCAACATGGCGCACGCCCCCGAGCAGGTTGCGACCTTGAAGCTGTGGGGACGCGACAGTGACCGCGCCACCACCGCCAACGCGATGTACTCGATGACGATGACCGATCTGCGCCAGCCGATCGCCGGCATCACGGCCCCGGTGCTGGTGCTGGGCGCGTGGGCGGCCTATCAGCCGTTCGGTGCGACCGAAGCCAGTACGCGGCAGGTATTCGCCACCCAGTACGCCGCGCTGCCCGGCGTGCGGATCGAGATGAGCCGCGCCGGCTACCACTTCCTGATGTGGGATGATCCGCGCTGGCTGCAGACGCAGATCCGGGGCTTCCTTGATCTGCCTGCAGCGCCCTGATCGAGGCCGGCGTGGAGACGATGAGCGAGAAGCGGACAGCACGCGATACCGGTTTCTGGTGGGCGAATGCGGGTCTATGGTCCTGCTACCTGGGCTTGAGCCTCGGCATGGGCATCGCTTACCGCGGCAACTGGTCCGGCGGGACCCTGATCTACGTAATGGTCGCGCTTGGTCTGTTCGCCGGCAGCGCAGCGATTCGCGCCTGGGCGCTTCGTCATGCCTGGTTGCAGCGCGATCTGCTGGGAATCACGTGGCGGATGACGCTGGCCGTGGTGATCGTCGCGGCCGCCATCCAGCTCGCTACCGCGGCTGTGCTGTTGCCCGCGGTGGCCTGGGAGTGGGTGAAGCTGCCGGGGCAACGCGCCTATTACAGGCCGATCGACATCTTCAACTATTGGCTCAGCACCGCCATCGTTCTGAGCGTGTGGTGCGCACTGTGGACCGGTCGCCGCGCGCTGCAGCGTGCGCGCCACAGCGAGATGGCGCAGCTGCGCGCCGAAGCGCAGCGGGCGACGCTGGAGCACCAGGCGCTGCGTGCGCGGCTCAATCCCCACTTCGTGTTCAATGCGCTCAACAACCTGCGCGCCCTGATCAATGAAGACCCGGCGCGTGCACGCGACATGGTCACCCATCTCTCCAGCACGCTGCGGCACGCCCTGGTGCATACCGACGGGGGCTGGGTCACTTTGGCCGAGGAGTGGCGCGTGGTACAGGACTACCTGGCGGTGGAGGCGATCCACTACGAGGACCGCTTGCGCGTTCACACCGACATCGAGCCGGCCGCGCTGTCCGCACGGCTGCCGCCGATGGCGCTGCAGCTGCTGGTGGAGAATGCGATCAAGCACGGCATCGCCGTCCATCCCGGCGGCGGTGAGCTGACGATCCGCGTGCGCCTCGATGGTGGCTGGCTGCGGGTGGCGGTGGACAATCCCGCCGCGCACGACGCCAGCAGCGAAGGCCACGGCATCGGGCTGGCCTATCTGCGCGCGCAGCTGGGCATCGACGCGGCGCCCTCTTCATCCAGCCGGGGCACGTTCCTGCTGGAGCGACAGGGTGAGCGCATGCTGGCCCGCCTGGAGGTGCAGCAATGAGCGCCTTACTGCGGGTGTTGATCGTGGACGATGCGCGACTGGCGCGCCGCGAGCTGCGTACCCTGCTGGCGGCGATCCCGTGGGTGGTGTGTGTCGGCGAGGCCGACGACGTGCCCGCGGCCCGCGAGGCGATCCTGCGCGAGCAGCCCGATCTGGTGTTGCTCGATGTGCAGATGCCCTCGGGCGAGGGCTTCGATGTGCTCGACGGACTGGAGACGGTGCCGATGGTGGTGTTCGTCACCGCTTACGACCAGTACGCGGTGCGCGCCTTCGAAACCAACGCGCTCGACTACCTGGTCAAGCCGGTGGAGGCAGGCCGCCTGCAGGCGGCGCTGGAACGCGGCCGGGAGCGCCTCTCGGCACCGGCCGCCCCCACTGCGGCGGACAGCGTGCGCGATGCGCTGGGTGCCGAGGATCAGGTGTTCCTGCGCGATGGGGAGCGCTGCTGGTTCGTGGCGCTCGGGGAGATCCGCAAGGTCGTGGTTGACGGCAACTACGCGCGGCTGTGGTTCCGCGACCAGAACGCGGTGCTGGCACGCAGCCTCAGCACGCTGGAGGCACGGCTGTCGCCGGCGCTGTTCTTCCGCGCCAACCGCAACACCCTGGTCAATCTGCGACGTGTGCGTGCGATCGAACCGTCCCTCGGCGATGGCTACGACCTGACCCTGGATGATGGCAGCCAGGTGGAGGTGTCGCGGCGGCAGGCCCGCGAGCTGCGTGAGCGGCTGGCGCTGTAGGGCACGCGCCGCACGCGTTACCCTGTGGGGATCTCCACCGCCTGATTGTGCCCATGTCCATCGTTCTCACTGCGTTCGCCCGTCCCCGCCTGTTCCCGCGCGTCCCACGCGGCAACACCATCCAGGACTGCACCGCCGAGCAGTTCGAACAGCACCTCAACACGCATGCGCCGTTCAAGGTGCTCGATGGCTACGCGCCCTTCTGCAAACTGCATGTGTACGAGAACTGGACCTCCACGCGCTGCCTGACCGTGCCGATCACGGAGGGCAACCGCCACCAGCTGCGCAGTGGCTACGAGGCGCGCAACCGCGAGGAACTTCCGGTGCTGGTGCGCTGGTTCGAAGGCGTGGAATCGCCGCGCGCGAACTACCTGGTGGTGATCCTGTACAGCGCCGAGCAGTTGGCCAAAGAGGGCTCGCCCATCGATGCGGACTGGGGCATCGTCGGCTGCATCTACACCGCCGAGCCGGAGGAAGTGCCGATGGCCCCGATCACCATGATGCGCAACGCCTTGGGCGTGGAAGAGGGTGGCTCGGGCGTGCCGCTGGATCGCGAGGCTTATCAGCGCGCCGTGGCGTTCTGGGACCGCAACGCCAACTGGCGGCCTTGAGGCGCTGATCCGCAGCGATGGCACGTTGATCGAAGACGACGGGTAGTGCCGGCCGCTGGCCGGCTCCTCAGTCTGTCTGACGCATGAGGCAAGCGTCACGGGGAGCCGGCCAGCGGCCGGCACTACCGGTCAACGCGGTTTGCCGATGCTCGCGTAGCTGCCGCCGGTGAGCTGCAGCAGATCGGCCGGTGCCAGCGCCACCTCCAGCCCGCGCCGGCCGGCGCTGACATGCAGCGTCGGTAGCGCCTGCGCGCTGGCATCGAGGAAGGTGCGGTGCTTTTTCTTTTGCCCCAGCGGGCTGATCCCGCCGACCAGGTAACCGGTGGCGCGCTGTGCCTGCTCGACCTGTGCCATCTCGCACTTCCTGCAGCCGGCTGTTTCGGCGAGCGCCTTCAGGTCAAGGGTGCCGCTCACCGGCACGATCGCCACCAGCAGCTCGTGCTTCTCTGTACTGGCCAGCAGCGTCTTGAATACCTGCGCTGGATCCAGGCCGAGCTGCTGCACTGCCTCGCCACCGTAGGAGTCGGCGGCGGCGTCATGGTGATAGGACAGCACGCTGTGCGCGATGCCGGATTGCTTCAGCAGGTTGATGGCGGGCGTCATGGCGGCATCGTAGCGTGGTGCGCGGAGTGTTGGCTTGACCGAGGCTATCGGAACCGCCGTACCGACCAACGGTAGGTACCTACCGGAACTGCCGTACCGACCAATGGTCGGTACCTACCGGAACCGCTGTACCGACCAACGGTCGGTACCTACCGGAACTGCCGTACCGACCAATGGTCGGTACCTACCGGAACCGCTGTACCGACCAACGGTCGGTACCTGCCGCGATCCAACGAAAACGGGCGCCTTTCGGCGCCCGTCTGTTTCAACGCAGCTGGACCGGCACGCCGATCAGTAGCGGTAATGCTCCGGCTTGAACGGACCTTCCACCGGCACGCCGATGTAATCGGCCTGTTCCTGGCTCAGGGTGGTCAGCTTCACGCCGATCTTTTCAAGATGCAGGCGCGCCACTTCTTCGTCCAGCTTCTTCGGCAGCAGGTATACCTTCTTCTCGTAGCTGTCCTTGTTCGCCCACAGGTCGATCTGCGCGAGCGTCTGGTTGGCGAACGAGTTGGACATCACGAAGCTCGGGTGGCCGGTCGCGCAGCCCAGGTTGACCAGACGGCCATCGGCCAGCAGGAAGATCGCATTGCCGTTGTCGAAGATGTACTTGTCGACCTGCGGCTTGATGTTGATCTTCTGCACGCCGGCCAGCGCGTTCAGCGCATCGACCTGGATCTCGTTGTCGAAGTGGCCGATGTTGCAGACGATGGCCTGGTCCTTCATCGCGCTCAGGTGCTCGATGCGGATGATGTCCTTGTTGCCGGTGGTGGTGACGTAGATGTCGCCACGGCCCAGGGTGGATTCGAGGGTGTTGACCTCGAAGCCTTCCATCGCGGCCTGCAGGGCGCAGATCGGATCGATCTCGGTGACCACGACGCGTGCGCCGTAGGCACGCAGCGACGCGGCGCAGCCCTTGCCCACGTCACCGTAGCCGCAGACCACGGCAACCTTGCCGGCCAGCATCACGTCCATCGCGCGCTTGAGGCCATCGGCCAGCGACTCGCGGCAGCCGTACAGGTTGTCGAACTTGCTCTTGGTGACCGAGTCGTTGACGTTGATCGCCGGGATCAGCAGGGTGCCGGCCTGGGCCAGCTGGTACAGGCGGTGCACGCCGGTGGTGGTCTCTTCGGAGACACCCTTCCAGTCCTTGACCACGCGGGCCCAGTAACCCGGGCGCTCCTTGGCGACGCGCTTGAGCAGGTTCTTGATGACCTGCTCTTCGTGCGAGGCGGCCTTCTCGTTGACCCAGTCGCTGCCGTTTTCGAGCTCATAGCCCTTGTGGATCAGCAGGGTCACGTCACCGCCATCGTCCACCACCAGCTCCGGGCCGGTCAGGGTGCCGTCGGGCAGGGTGAAGGTCAGTGCGTCCAGGGTGCAGTCCCAGTATTCCTCCAGCGACTCGCCCTTCCAGGCGAACACCGGGGTGCCCGACTTGGCAATCGCCGCCGCCGCGTGGTCCTGGGTCGAGAAGATGTTGCACGAGGCCCAGCGCACGTCCGCGCCGATGTCCTTCAGGGTCTCGATCAGCACCGCGGTCTGGATGGTCATGTGCAGCGAGCCGGTCACGCGCACGCCCTTCAGCGGCAGGGTGGCGGCGTGCTTGCGACGGATCGACATCAGGCCCGGCATTTCATGCTCGGCGATGTCCAGCTCCTTGCGGCCCCAATCGGCCAGGGAGATATCGGCAATCTTGTAATCGCCTTCGGTGGAGAAGGTCTTGGCAACAGCGTTCATTCAAAGCTCCGGTGTAATGACGAGTCGATACTCGTGTTCGCCGGGCGCCGTTGGAACCAATCCTGGCCACCGAGCCTGGCCGCCCCCGGAGAAGGTCCGGAACGGTCGCAGCGCCCCTCGGTGGAGGGTCACCCATTATATCGCGGCCGGTTGCATTGGCATGAATCGGTCCCTGCCCCCAACCATCGGCAGGGGGGCGATCGGCGCGCGGCTGTTAAGGTCGGGGGTTCGTATCAGCACAGGCACACACCATGACACGCACCCCCGGTCGACGCGCTCCACAGTGGCGCCATACCTTGATCCTCGGACTGGCCCTGCTGGCGGTGCCGCCGTTGGCGCTGGCCGCCGCCCCGGCCGCGAAGACCACTGCGCCGACCGCAGCCGCCGCCAAGGGCGATCAGGGCGGCTACCAGCTACCGTCGCCGGCCCTGCAGGCCGTGGTCGATGCGCCGCGTGCCCCGACCCTGAGCCTGTCCCCGCGCCGTGACCTGGCCGCGCTGCTGCAGACACCGCCGCTGCCGTCGATCAACGACGTGGCCCAGCCCGAACTGAAGCTGGCCGGCCTGCGCATCAACCCGGCCACGCATTCGGCCAGCCGCTTCAGCTTCGCCGACAAGCTGTGGCTGATGAGCGTCGCCGATGGCAAGGAGCGCCAGATCAGCGGGTTGCCGCAGCCGTTGTCGATCGCCACCTTTGCCTGGTCGCCGGACCAGAAGTACATCGCCTTCAACCAGGTGCACGCGGCCACCCGCACCAATGAACTGTGGATCGTCGATGTCGAGGCCGGTTCGGCGCGCCGCCTGGTCGGTGATCTGAACACGGTGATGGGCGATGGCTACAGCTGGCAGCCCGACAGCCGCGGCCTGCTGGTGATGCAGCAGCTCAAGGGCCAGGGTGCGGCACCGGCCACCGGCGGCATCCCGACCGGCCCGGCGATCCAGCAGACCGAGGCCGACGCCGGTGTGCGCACGATCCGTACCTACCAGGACATGCTCAAGAACGAGGCCGATGCCCGCCTCTTCGACTACTACGCCAGCGCGCAGCCGGCCAAGGTCGCGCTCAACGGCGTGACCACGCCGCTGTCCACCGGTGGGGTGTACTGGGATGTCACCCTCTCCCCGGATGGCCGTTACCTGCTGAGCGAGCGGGTGGTGCGTCCGTATTCCTATCTGGTGCCGGCCAGCGCGTTCGCGCGTCGCATCGAAGTGCTGTCCGCCGTGGACGGCAAGCTCGAACACACCGTCGCCGACCTGCCGTTGAAGGAAGGCCTGCCGACCGGCAACGATGCGGTGGCCACCGGCGTGCGCCGGATCGACTGGCGCGCCGATGCACCGGCGACCCTGGTCTGGGCCGAAGCGCAGGACGGCGGCGACCCGAACCGCGAGGCCAAGGTGCGCGATGCGGTGCTGATGCAGGCCGCCCCCTTCGATAAGCCGCCGGTGACGCTGGCGCAGCTGGGCAGCCGTTATGCGGGTATCCAGTGGGGCCGTGGCGATCTGGCGCTGCTCAACGAATCGTGGTGGAAGAACCGCGAGGTCAAGCAGTGGCGGATCGCGCCGGACCAGCCGGAGAAGGCGGCGGAACTGCTGTCGGCGCGTTCCTCCCAGGACCGCTACAACGACCCGGGCCGCCCGGGCCTGGTGCGCGACGTCAACGGTCGCTCGCGCCTGCAGGTCAGCGCCGATGGCCGCAGCATCTTCCTGTACGGGCTGGGCGCCTCGCCGGAAGGCGACCGTCCGTTCGTGGATCGCCTTGATCTGGACAGCAAGCAGACCACCCGCCTGTTCCACTCGCAGGCGCCGTCCTACGCCGCGCCGGTGGCGCTGCTTGACCAGGAAGGCACCTCGCTGCTGCTGACCCGTGAATCACCCGACGAGCCGGCCAACTTCTACGTGCAGTCGCTGGCCGATGCCACCGCCGCACCGAAGGCGTTGACCCACTTCCAGCACCCGCTGCCGCAGCTGCGTGGGGTGAGCAAGGAGCAGATCCGCTACAAGCGCAACGATGGCGTCGACCTGACCGCCACGCTGATGCTGCCGCCGGGCTACAACGCGAAGAAGGACGGTCCGTTGCCGCTGCTGATGTGGGCCTATCCGGGCGAGTTCAAGACGGCCGAGGCCGCCAGCCAGGTCACCGATTCCCCGTACCGCTTCAACGCGATCAGCTACTGGGGCCCGCAGGCGTTCCTGGCCAAGGGCTACGCGGTGCTGGTCAGCCCCTCGATGCCGATCATCGGCGAGGGCGACAAGGAGCCGAATGACACCTACCTGCCGCAGCTGATCGCCAATGCCGAGGCGGCCGTGAATGAAGTGGTGCGGCGTGGCGTGACCGACCGTGAGCACATCGCGATCGGTGGCCACTCCTACGGTGCGTTCATGACCGCCAACCTGCTCGCGCATACCCGCCTGTTCAAGGCCGGCATCGCGCGCAGCGGCGCGTACAACCGCACGCTGACCCCGTTCGGCTTCCAGGCCGAAGAGCGCAACTACTGGCAGGCGCAGGAGGTCTACCAGAAGATGTCGCCGTTCAACTATGCCGACAAGATCAAGGACCCGATCCTCTTCATCCACGGCGTGGACGACAACAACTCCGGCACGTTCCCGATCCAGAGCGAGCGCATGTTCGCCGCGGTGAAGGGGCTGGGCGGTACCTCGCGCCTGGTGATGCTGCCCAACGAATCGCATGCTTACCGCGCGCGCGAATCGATCATGACCATGCTGGCCGAAAGCGAGCGGTGGCTGGAGCAGACCGTAGGCGAGGGCAAGCCGGTCAAGAAGAAGCGCTGAAACACCGGCAGGTACCGGCCGCTGGCCGGTACCTAGCGATGAAGGTGACCGGTAGTGCCGGCCGCTGGCCGGCTCCTCGGAATGCACGCGACCGGCGATGCACTGGCACCTGTCCGATACGCATGGAGCCGGCCAGCGGCCGGCACTACCAGATGTAACTATTTGCGCGACGCAGCAACGACGCGATTGTGGGTTAGGCTTGAGCGGATTCCGTTCCCGAGGCCAGTGCGTCGCAGATGAACGAGTACCGTAGCAGCATCGTTTTTGCCACTCCCGATATTCCCCTGCGTGACGATGTACGCCGACTCGGCGCACTGGTCGGCGACCTGCTCGCCGAGCAGGTCTCCACGCAGTTCTTCGAAGATGTGGAACAGGTGCGTACGCGCGCCATCGCCCGCCGCGAAAGCGACGCCCCCCTGTCCGATCTCAACGATGCGCTGACCGGCCTGCCGCCGGCGCGCGCCGAAGCGATGGTGCGTGCGTTCAGTACCTATTTCCAAGTGGTGAACATCGCCGAGCGGGTGCACCGCATCCGCCGCCGCCGCGACTACCAGCGCGCCGGTACCGCCACGCCGCAGCCCGATGGCCTGCAGGACGCACTGGTCAACCTCAAGGCACAGGGCGTCACCCTGGACGAACTGGCCGAGTGGCTGCCGCGCATCGACATCGAGCCGGTGTTCACCGCGCACCCGACCGAGGCGGTCCGCCGCGCGCTGCTGGAGAAAGAGCAGTTGATGGTGGCCAGCCTGGTCGACAACCTCGACGGCCAGCGCACCCCGGGAGAAGCGGCCGCTGACGCCGCGCGTTTCCGCATGGCGCTGACCGCCTCGTGGCAGACCACCGATTCCTCGCCCGTGCGCCCGACCGTGGAAGACGAGCGCGAGCATGTCGGCTTCTATCTCGTGCAGGTGCTGTACCGGGTGATTCCGGTGCTGTACGAATCGCTGCAGCAGGCACTGCTGGATACCTATGGCCAGGAACTGCCGCTGCCGCGCCTGCTGCGCTTCGGCACGTGGGTGGGCGGCGACATGGATGGCAATCCGAACGTGGACGCCGGCACCATCCGCAACACCCTGGATGCGCAACGCCAGGCCGTACTCGGCCGCTACCAGAAAGACCTGCTGCAGCTGGCCAGCCTGCTCAGCCAGTCCACCGAGCGCGTGGCGGTCAGTGATGAACTGCAGGCCCGCGTGGACCATTACAAGGCGTTGCTGCCCAAGGTCACCTCGCGCCCGCGTCATGCCGACATGCCGTACCGTCTGCTCAACGACCGCATGCGCGCGCGGGTACAGGCGACGATGGACGATGCGGAAGGCGCCTACGCGTCGCCGCAGGAACTGACCGACGACATCGAGCTGATCCTGCGCAGCCTGCACGAGAACAAGGGCGACCATGCCGGCGGCTTCGCGGTGCGTCGCCTGCTGTGGCGGGTGCGCACCTTCGGCTTCCATCTGGCGCGCCTGGACGTGCGTCAGGAATCGAGCGTGCATGGTCGCGCGCTGGCCAGCGTGCTGGATGGGCAGGAGGCCTGGGACGCCGCCGATGCGGTCACCCGCGCGGCACGGCTGGCCCCGTTCGCCAGTGGCGAGCAGGCGCTGCCGGTGAGCAACGAAGAAGGCGGTGAGCGCCTGGACGCGGTGTTCGCGGCGCTGGCCGATGCACGCCGGCGGCACGGTGCCGATGCGCTGGGCAGTTACATCATCTCGATGGCGCATGACCGCAGCGATGTCCTCGCCGTGCTCGCCTTGGCACGTCGTGGCGGCCTGGTGGATGACGCCGGCGCGGTGCCGCTCGACATCGCCCCGCTGTTTGAAACCGTGGACGATCTCAAGCGCGGTACTGACACGCTGCGCGATCTGCTGGCCGATCCGGTCTACCGCACGCACCTGGCCTCGCGCGGCGATGTGCAGATGGTGATGCTCGGCTACTCGGACAGCGGCAAGGATGGGGGCATCGCGGCGTCGCGCTGGGGCCTTCAGCGCGCTCAGGTGGAACTGTTGGAGGTCGCTGCCGAGAACGACATCCGCCTGACTTTCTTCCACGGCCGTGGCGGCTCGATCAGCCGCGGGGGTGGCAAGACCACGCACGCCGTGGATGCCTCGCCGCGCGGCAGCATCGACGGCCGTCTGCGCGTGACCGAGCAGGGCGAAGTGATCCATCGCAAGTACGGCATCCGTGCACTGGCGCTGCGCTCGCTGGAGCAGTCCACCGGTGCGGTGCTGCGCTCCAGCCTGCGCCCGCGCGCAGCGGAACCGCGCGAGGAACAGTGGCGCCCGGTGATGGACCTGATCGCGCAGAAGAGTGCGGAGGCGTACCGCGCCTTCGTCGGCCAGAAAGACTTCATGCAGTACTTCCGCCTGGCCACGCCGATCGACGTCATCGAGCGGATGACCTTGGGCTCACGCCCTTCGCGCCGGCTGGGCGAGGATGCCGCACTGACCAACCTGCGCGCGATTCCATGGGTGTTTGCGTGGAGCCAGGCGCGTGCCGTGATCCCGGGCTGGTATGGCGTCGGCAGTGGCCTGCAGGCGGCGATCGATGCCGGTCACGAAGGCCTCCTGAAAGAGATGGCGCGCGACTGGCCGTTCTTCAGCACGTTCCTGGACGACATCGCGATGGTGCTGTCCAAGGGCGACCTGACCATCGCCGAACAGTTCTCGCAGTTGTCCGGTGCGTTGCATGGCCGCTTCTTCCCGCAGATCCAGGGCGAGCTTGAGCTCACCTCACAGTGGATCCTGGCACTGACCGGGCAGGACGCACTGCTGCAGCACGACCAGCGCCTGGCGCTGTCGATCCGCCTGCGCAATCCCTACATCGATCCGATCAGCGTGCTGCAGGTGGACCTGCTGCGCCGCTGGCGGGAGAGCGGGGGCGAAGACGACGATGTGCTGCGCGCGCTGGTGGCGTGCGTGAACGGTGTTTCGCAGGGCGTACAGAACACCGGATAGGCCACGCCGGGTAGTGCCGGCCGCTGGCCGGCAGCGCGCGCCATATGGCAGGTATCGACCAACGGTCGATACCTGGCCGGTAGGCCATGACCGTTGGTCATGGCCCAGGGCTCAGACCCGCTCGACCAGATCGCCCGGTGCAGGCGGATTGGATGCCAGCAGCTCCAGGTGGCGCTGCTCCATCTCTTCGCGCAGCTGGCGGCGGATCAACGCGGCGGCATGCCGGCGGCGTTCGTCGGCGGTCTCCAGCACCAGCGGCGGCACCGGGGTCGGCTTGCCGTCGTCGTCCACCGCGACCATGGTGAAGAAGCAGCTGTTGGCGTGGCGCACGCTGCGCTTGAGGATGTCCTCGGCCACCACCTTGACCCCGATCTCCATCGAGGAGGTGCCGGTGTAGTTCACCGAGGCCAGGAAGGTGACCAGCTCGCCGACCGCGATCGGCTGGCGGAACATCACCTGGTCCACCGACAGGGTGACCACGTAGCTGCCGGCATAGCGGCTGGCGCAGGCATAGGCGACCTGGTCGAGCAGGCGCAGCACGGCACCGCCGTGCACCTTGCCGGAGAAATTGGCCATGTCCGGTGACATCAGCACCGTCATGGAGAGCTGGTTGGATTTGAATTCGGGCATGGCTGGAGTGTAGCGCCGCTTGACCCATTGGTAGAGCCGACCGTTGGTCGGCTGGTCGCGCGCGGCGCGACGATGGGTCAAGGCGCCCAAACGACGACGGGCCGCTTTCGCGGCCCGCCGTTTGTTTCGTCGATCATTGCCGCGCTGCGCGCGGCCAGCCGACCAACGGTCGGCTCTACCCGTAAGAAAAGGGCCGCTTTCGCGGCCCATTTCTTACTTCAACTTCGCATCCGCGCGCAGGGCGGCGGCGCGATCGGTCTTCTCCCAGGAGAAGGCGGTCGCGTTGACGGTTTCGCCAGCAGCGTTGAGGTAGCTGAAGTCCTTCGGCTTGCGGCCGAAGTGACCGTAGGCCGCGGTCTGCTGGTACATCGGGTGGATCAGGTCCAGCATCTGGATGATGCCGTACGGGCGCAGGTCGAAATGCTTGCGGATCAGCTTTTCGATCTTGTCATCGCTGATCTTGCCGGTGCCGAAGGTGGTGACCGAGATCGAGGTCGGCTCGGCCACGCCGATGGCGTAGGAGACCTGCACTTCGCAACGGTCGGCCAGGCCGGCGGCCACGACGTTCTTGGCGACGTAACGGGCCGCGTAAGCCGCCGAACGGTCGACCTTGGACGGATCCTTGCCCGAGAACGCACCACCCCCGTGACGGGCCCAGCCGCCGTAGGTGTCGACGATGATCTTGCGGCCGGTCAGGCCGCAGTCGCCCACCGGGCCGCCGATCTCGAACTTGCCGGTCGGGTTGATGTGGAACTTGGTGCCCTTGTGCAGCCACTTGGCCGGCAGCACCGGCTTGATGATCTCTTCGCGGACGGCCTCGATGAGGTCCTTCTGCTTCACGCCCGGGGCGTGCTGGGTCGACAGCACCACCGCGTCGATGGCCGAGACGGCACCGTTTTCATAGCGCAGGGTGACCTGGCTCTTGGCATCCGGGCGCAGCCAGGACAGCGGCGAATTCTTCTTCTTGCGGATCTTGGCCTGCTGCTCGACCAGGCGGTGCGACAGGTGGATCGCGGCCGGCATGTAGCTGTCGGTCTCGTTGGTGGCATAGCCGAACATCAGGCCCTGGTCGCCAGCGCCCATTTCTTCGGGCTTCTTGCGGTCCACGCCCTGGGCGATGTGCGGCGACTGCTTGCCGATCAGGTTCAGCACGCCGCAGGTCGCGCCGTCGAAGCCGACGTCGGAGCTGTCGTAGCCGATGTCCAGGATCACCTTGCGGGTCAAGGCTTCCAGGTCGATCCAGGCGCTGGTGGTGATTTCACCGGCGACGATGGCCACGCCAGTCTTGACCATGGTTTCGCAGGCCACGCGCGCACGCTTGTCCTGGGTCAGGATCGCGTCCAGCACCGCATCGGAGATCTGGTCGGCAATCTTGTCCGGATGGCCTTCGGAGACCGATTCGGAGGTGAACAGGTAGCTGGACATCAGGCGTAATATCCTTTGATTCGGATGGAAAGATGGCCGCGAATGATACACGGCAAGTCGCGCACTTGCATTGTGCGTCAGCACGGGTTGCCCGTGGTTAAGCCCGCGTGCCCGTCGCAGGGCCCGGTGTGACGGGATTGGGGCCCAGCGTCGCCGCCCAGTGTTCCACGAGCGTGACAAATGGCCTGCCGCCCGTGCCGATGGGCGGGCGCCCGGATGCTCCCGAGGCCGGGGCGTGTCACCCGCCCGTCGTCAAACCGCCATCGGGCTGTCGCCGGGGCCGTGCAGGCTTCGGCGCATCCGGCCGCCGGACCTGAGGAGCACGCCATGCACGCATTCGAGCAGCGCGACGCGCGGGAGGCCGCCCCACGGCCCGTGACGACCCTGGCGCCCCATCGGCGGGCCGTCTTCCTGTCTGACGTGCACCTGGGCTCACGCCACTGCCATGCCGCCGAACTGGCCCGGTTCCTGGCCGAGCTGCGCTGCGAACGGCTGTATCTGGTGGGCGACATCATCGACCTGTGGTGGATGGCGCACCGCCGGGCCGCCTGGCGGCCGGCCCACAGCGAGGTGATCCAGGCGCTGCACGCGCTGCAGCGCACCGGCACCGAGATCATCTACATCCCGGGCAACCACGATGCCTCGCTGCGCAAGGTCTGCGGGCTGATGCTGCCGGCCATGCAGGTGCGGCGCCGGGCAATCCATGTGACCGCGGACGGGCGCCGGCTGCTGGTCGTGCACGGCGATGACTACGACGGTGTCACCCACTTCGGCGGCCTGCAGGAACAGTTCGGGGACTGGCTGTACTACCGCATCCTCACCGGCAACCACCTGCTCAATGCCGCGCGACGACGGCTCGGCCAGCGCTACTGGTCGCTCTCCGAATTCCTCAAGAAGCGCAGCGGCGCGGCCGAGCGTTACATCGAGCGCTTCGTCCAGGCCGGGCTTGAGGATGTGCGGCGGCGCGGTCTGGATGGCATCGTCTGCGGGCATATCCACCGTGCCGCGCTGGTCGAGCGCGACGGGCTGATCTATGCCAACGACGGTGACTGGGTGGAAAGCCTGACCGTGCTGGCCGAAGACCCGGATGGGAGCCTGCGGCTGCTGGATCACACCGGGCAGACCCTGGTGGCGCTGCCCGGCAGCGCCGAATTGGCCAGAGCGGCCTGAGCAGAACGGCAGAGGCGCATGGCCAGTCCCGGCTGCTAGCATCGGCCGATGGACTCCTTTACCCAGATCGTTCTCGGCGGCGCGGTCGCCGCCGCCATCGCCCCGGCCGGCCATCGCCGCGCGGCCCTGTTGGCCGGTGCCGCACTCGGCACCCTGCCGGACCTGGATGCGCTGGTACTGGCCTTCACTGCTGCCGATCCCGTGGCGCTGATGGTCGAGCACCGCAGCTACAGTCACTCGCTGCTGGTGCTGCCGTGGGTGGCTGCGCTGATCTGGTGGCTGTTCAAACGGTTCGGTCACGGCCGCGTGGCGCAGGCGCCGGGGCGCTGGTTCTGGGCGATCCTGCTGGCGCTGATCACCCATCCGCTGCTGGATGCCTTCACCGTCTACGGCACCCAGCTGTGGTGGCCGTTCACCCCGCACCCGACGATGTGGGCCAGCGTCTTCATCATCGACCCGCTGTACACCGTGTGGCTGCTGCTCGCCTGCGCAGTGGCATGGTTCGCGCGGGCGCGTCCGCTGGCGCAGAAAGCGCTGGTGGCCGGGCTGGTGCTAAGCAGTAGTTACCTGGGCTGGTCGTTGCTCGCCAAGCACACCGTCGATCGCGACGCCGATCGCGCGCTGGCGGCGATGGGGCTGGGCGATGCGCCGCGCTTCTCGGTGGCGATGCCGTTCAACACGCTGCTCTGGCAGGTGGTGGCGACGACGCCCAACGGCTACGTGATCGGCGAACGCTCGCTGATCGCCGACCGCGGCCCGATGACCTTCGAGGGCCATCCCTCCAACGTGCAGGCCCTGCGCCAGGCAGCCGAGCTGCCGGCCGTGCAGCGGCTGAACTGGTTCAACCGCGGCTTCATGCGTGCCCAGGTGGTCGATGGCGAACTGCGGCTCAGCGATCTGCGCATGGGCCTGGAGCCGGACTACACCTTCACCTTCGCGGTTGCGCGGGCGGAAGGCGATGGCTGGGCCGGGATCACACCGCGACAGCTGCGCCCGGCGTATGAAGGGGAGCAGGGCAGGACGATGCTGAAGCGCCGGTTCGCGGCCCTGTGGCAGCGCATCTGGCATGCGCCGCCGAGCACCGACGTGATCGCACCGAAGGCAGGTTGGACGGAGGCACCGTGACCGAACGGTTTGAAATGGAGATCAATGGCACGCGCTACACGCGGCTGGCCGATGTGCCGCCGGAATACCGCGCGCTGTTGCTGGATGTGACCCCGGGCCGCTCGGCCGAGCAGCCGGCGGTGCCGTTGCGCGAGATCCTGCACAAGGCCAAGGCGCAGCCGGACCGCGCGCGCCAGCAGCAGGTGCTGCTGGACGAGCTGCGCAAGGTCGATCCCGAGCGCGCGCGACGCATGCAGAACAAGCTCACCGAGCGCAGCCAGCGGCCGGCCACCGGTACCCTGGAAGTGGGCAGCACGCCCACCGCACGCCCGCGCGAAGGGGCCCGCAACACCGCCGGTGGCAGCACGGTGGCCCCGGGGGACCGGGGCGGACTGGGCATCTGGTTGCTGCTGGCCGCCGCGGTCGTGGTGACCGTGATCGCCTGGGCGACGCGGTAGGTCCGCGACGCGGTCAGTACACGGTCGCGCGGGCCTGCACGAAGGAGAAGAAGAACACCGCGTTGGGGTCGTTCTGGACCAGGCTGAACTCGCGGCGCATGCCATCCACCGTTTCCTGGTCGACCAGCCCGGCCTCCAGCAGCGGATCGGCGGCCGACAACAGCAGCTGCTCCCAGAACGCGATCATGGTCTTGCGACGGGCCGGTTCGCGGTTGTCCAGGTGGATGGTCTTGATCTCGGTGTGCACATCGCGGAAGCCACCGGCCAGCAGCAGGTTGCCGAGCTTGGCACCGACGAACGGATCGCCCCCGTGGTCGTACTGGAAATCGTTGAAGGCCATCCAGTAGCGCCAGATATGCGGCGAGTACGGATCGAGCAGGAACGAGGCGTTCATCACTTCGGTGACATACACCGGCGAACCCGGCACCAGCACACGGCGCACCTCGTTGAGCACCCGCGCCGGTGACGGCACATGCTCGAGCACCCAGCACAGGAAGGCCGAATCGAACTCACGCGCGCCGAACGGCAGGTTGCCGGCATCGGCCTGCAGCAGCGTGTAGCGCTCGCGGCACCACGGCGTCTTGGCCAGGTTGGTGGCGGCGGTGGCCAGTTGCGCCTCGCTCAGGTCCACGCCGGTGACATGCAGTTCCGGGAACCGCCGCAGCAGGATGTCCGTCTGTGCCCCGACGCCGCTGCCGACTTCCAGCAGGCGCGTGGCGCCGCCGTAATCGATGCCGCTGAAGATGCTCGATTCGAACAGGCGCGACTGGGTGACCAGGCGGTGCTGCTCGGTATCGGAGAAGCCGTGGAGATAGGTCGGTGCAGTGATGGGCGGGGTCATGGCGAAGGCTCAGGCAGCGGACGACAACGACTCGCCGGCGGCGAGGGCGTCGAAATATTCGGTGGTCAGGGCGACCTGGCTGGCCGCATCCTCGGCGCGGTTGACCACCGCACGGAAGGCGGCGTTTTCCGGCCGGTCCTTGGCGTACCAGCCCAGGTGCTTGCGCGCGATGCGCACGCCCTGCTGCTCGCCATAGAAATCATGCAGCGCATGCAGGTGGCCCAGCAGCAGGTCGCGTACCTCGGCGACCGACGGCGGCGCCAGCAGCGCGCCGGTGGCCAGGTAATGCGCCACCTCGCGGAAGATCCACGGGCGGCCCTGGGCGGCGCGACCGATCATCACCGCGTCCACGCCGGTCTGCTTGAGCACCTGCGCGGCCTTCTGCGGTGAATCGATGTCGCCGTTGGCGATCACCGGAATGCGCAGCGCGGCCTTGATCGCGGCGATGGTCTCGTACTCGGCGGTGCCGGTGTAGTGCTGGTCGCGGGTACGCCCGTGCACGGCCAGCGCGGCGATGCCGCTGTCTTCGGCGATGCGCGCGATCAGCGGGCCATTGCGATGGTCGCAATCCCAGCCGGTGCGGATTTTCAGGGTGACCGGCACGTCCACCGCGTTGACCACTGCGGTCAGGATGCGCGCGACCAGATCCTCATCGCGCATCAGCGCCGAACCGGCCCAGGCGTTGCACACCTTCTTGGCCGGGCAGCCCATGTTGATGTCGATGATCTGCGCGCCGTGGTCCACGTTGTAGCGCGCCGCCTCGGCCAGCTGCTGCGGCTCGGTCCCGGCGATCTGCACGCTGATCGGGTCCGGCTCGCCGGCATGGTCCATGCGGTGGAGCGATTTGCGGGTGTTCCAGAAGCGCGGATCGGAGATGGTCATCTCCGAGGCAGCCAAGCCCGCACCCAGCTGTTTGCACAGCAGGCGGAAGGGCTTGTCGGTGACACCGGCCATCGGCGCCAGCACCACGTTGGGCTGGATGTTGTAGGGGCCAATCTGCATGTGCGCATTGTAGTGCCGGCCGCTGGCCGGCAACCACGCAGGTACCAGTACCTGTTCAGGCCGATCCGGAAGGGCCTGATGCGCTCCGGTCATGAGCATATGCTTGACGATTGCTTCCGCCGCCCCCAGCGGCGGCTGATGCTGGCGGGTTACCGGTTACCGGTTACCGGTTACGCGCGAATAGGTGCCGACCAACGGTTGCGCTCAGGGCGCCGGACCACACGCATAGGCCAGCACCGCCAGATGCCGCTGCGGGTCGAGCCCGAGCAGGGCCAGCACGGCGGCGTCCTCGAACGCGCCGATCGCGCAGCCGGCGGCGTTCATCGCCGCCACTTGCTCCCCCAGTGCGCCCAGCCAGACCCCGGCCTCGATCAATACGAAGCGGCCACCGCGCTCGCCGTACTTGGCCAGCGTGCCGGCCGGTTCGGCGATCAGGAACAGCACGGCCGCCGGGCGCTCGGGCCAATCCACGCCGAGCAGCCTGGACAGCGCCGGCCATGCGGGGCAGGGCCCCACCGGCACCAGTGCATGCCCGATCGGGTCGTACCAATGGATGCCCGGCTCTGCGGCGATCGCGTCATCGGTGCCGTACAGCGCGGCATACGCCTGGATCGGGTATTTGGCACCGCCGGACGGCAGGCGCCGCGTGTCACTGTCGCCGGGCCGGGCCCGCAGCGGGGCCAGCACGCACCCCAGTTCCTGCGCGCCCCAGCGTGCGTCACCGAAGCGGCGGCCACTGTGGCGCTGCGCCACGGCGTCACCCGGCTGTACCGGGTCCGGCAGGGCGATGCCGGCGGCCGCATGCACCGGGCGGGGTGGCGACCCGGGGCGTGCGGCATCTTCGGCGATACGCGTGCGCATCACCTCGGCGCGCGCGGGATTGAGCTCGCCGTTGTGCCAGAACAGATGGAACAGCGGGGCATCGTGCCAGGGGGAGGGCGGTGACGGCATGCGGTCCTCGTGCATCAGCCCAATGGATGCGGGAAGGGATTGGGAAACGCGCCGCTGTGCGGCACGCCGGGATACCGCCACGCCACGTCCTGGCAGCGGCCACCAAGGAACGGTGCACGCTCGTCGGCATGCAGGCCACTGAGCTGCGGCGACAGCACGCGCATCACCCGCAGGCCGGCCGCGGCCACATCGGTGGTGGTCAACTCGCGGTAGTACAGCGCGATGCCGGCACGGCCGAGCCGACGCCGCAGCATGTCCAGCTCGGCAATCGCGCGCGGCGCGGCGGGGCGGACCGCGGCGCCCGGCGGGGGCAGCGTCAAGGTGCTGTCCTCCGCCGCCCGCAGCAGCGGCAGCTGCGGCCACAGCGCCGGGCGCAGGGTGTAGAAGGCGGCATGTTCGTCGAAGCTGCGCAGGGCGGCGGGATCGCGCGGCAGCCGGGCGCTTTCGCGGCCACACAGATGCGCGGCAAAGGTCAGTGCCTGCTGCCATTCCAGCAGCGCCTTGTGCAGCGCCTCGCCCGGATCGGCGCGGCAGGCGATGCCGAGGACGTAGCGGGGGCGGCCTTCGAACGGAATGCCGCCGGCGACCGCGATCACCGGGTGCGGGTTCCAGTGCTGGGTCAGGTCGAAGGCCTGCAGTTCGCCCCCGCGCGCGTCCGCGAATGCCTGCCATTGGGTCGGCAGGGCGATCCGCCGGCCGGCCACGCCATTGAGCCAGGTCACCGCCAGCGCATCGCGCTCCAGCAGCTCCTGGGCCGCGCGCAGCAGCGCCAGCCAGGCCCCATCGCGGCCATCCCGCCAGGCCGCCAGGCCACTGGACGTCGACGGCAATCGCGCCTGGCCGCTGCGCGGCCCCAGTCCGACCAGTTCCTGCGGCACCCAGGCCACCCGGTTGTCATCCAGTGCATGCACCGCGGCGAACAGATCGTCGTCGCGTTCGGGCATCGGCCATGGAAAACCCGGCGTTGCACGTTGTCGGGCCGAGAACAGCGCGAAGGCCGATTCGTCCAGGCGTTGTGCGGGCGTCAGCGCATCGCGGCGACGCACCTCCAGGCCCGCCTGCGCCGCCGCCAGTCGCTCCAGGGCTTCGGCAACCGCGCCATCGGCGGCCGCATCGGCCTCCAGCGCGACCGCGCCAGAGACGCCCTGCCAGGGATTGGCCGGATCGGCCGGGGTGGCGGCATTGTGTACGCGCCGTCCCTCGAACAAGGGCCCGGTGGCATCGCAGGGGGTGGCCTCGATCGGCTGTGCCGGGCGCACCAGACCGCAGCGCGGACGCGCCGCGCCATGCAGCAGGTGCGACGACAGCGTGGGCGTTTCCAGCGCCGCCTGCACGGCGGCGCGGCTCATTTCAACACGCTCAGCCAGAGCATCATCTCGAGCGCGCCGACGGCGAACAGGCCCAGCAGCAGCCCGATGGCGATACCGATGCCGCGCCCGAGCGAACGCCCCGCGCGTTCGTAGACGAGGGCATAGATGCCCAGATACAGCCCCACGGCGACGAACAGCCCGAATATCGGGTTGGCGGTGCTCATGAAAATGCCACCGCCGATCGCGGCCAGCGGCAAGGCGAACAGCCCGAGCAACACCCGACTGGTGCGGCTCAATCCGGCCACCGGCACGACAGCGACGGGGGTGTCCGGACGGTCCGGCGTCGCAGCGCTGATCGGTGTCTGCGGCAACGCAGGTGGCTGGGGGGGGAGGTCCGTACCGGTGTCGACGCTGGCGACCGTGGCGTGTGCGTCGCTGCTGACGGCCGCAGTCGTTACGGGGTCCAGCTTGCCAAGCACCACCGCCGACAGCACCGAGGTGCCGAGCAGGGTGACGATGCAGGAACTGCAGGTGGTCGACGTCGAGCCGCCGCCTGCCGCGGCAAGGTCCTGGCGTGAGGCACTGGCATCGAACTGGGTCGGCAGGCGATACATGAGGTCACTCCATTGACCGGGGCGGAAACGCCCGGCGCGTGGCGCACATTATCACGGGCGCCCGGTGTCCCAAGGCAAGGACAGCGGTGGTGGCAGTGAGGCTTCGCCACCCTGGCAGGCGGGGCACCACGGCAGTCGCAGCACCCGGTCGCGTTCGCCGTGCAGGCGCTGCAGGTCGAGCCAGACGCTGCGTTCGAGATAGCCCAGCAACAGCGGCGGCTGATCCAGCAAGGGGGCGACCAGCGCCGCGATCCGGGCCGGTTGCGCTGCGACCGCCGGCATTGCCGGCACGGGTGCTTCGCCCCAGCGGCGCAGCACCCGGTTGCCCAGGCAATACACGCAGGCGCTCTGGCCGGGCACTACATAGGGGCCCAGCGCGAGCGTGTGGTGATAGCTGAGGTCGAGCAGCAGATGCGGTTGTACCGGCATCTGTGTGCGGTAGCGGGCCAAGGCCTGTTCCCAGCCCAGCCCGTGCCGGACCAGCACGAGGAGGTCGGCATCCGCGATGGCATCGACGCGCTGCAGATCCGCGCTGGCATGCCGGTCGAAGGCGTCGGCCAACCCGGGCAGCGGTTCGCCGAGCCAGTCGATTGCGTAGCGCTTCACTCTGCGCGCGGCGCGCCGCGGCACCAGCACACCGAGACGTATCAACTGGCGGGCCGCCGGGCCGCACTCGGCATCGTCCTGCAGGATCGCCAGGGTGTCGTTTTCCCAGTGGCCGAGGATCCGTTCGATGACCGTCGGGGTGTCGGCCTCATCGACGACATACAGTTCGTCAGCGCCACCGGACACCAGCAGCAGCGGGCGCTGCGCATGGGTCTGCGAAAACAGCGCCCAGGCCGGATTGCGCGTCCAGCGCGGTTCCCCCGCGTGCGGGCCTGCGTGTTCCTGACTGCCTGCTGCTGCCACTGCGTACAGTCCGTGTATCCGCGAAACCGCAAGGATAGCGGCAAACAGGCGGGCCACGTTCTGCTAGGGTGCGCGCGTGCCCACGCCGCCTGTTGCCACCGCGTCCGTCCTCCAGCCGCCCTGGCGCGAGGCGATGCTGTGGATGCTGCTGCTCGGCGCGATGTTCATCCACGGCTACAGCTGGACCAACCACTGGGCCGCCAGCCAAGCCCAGACCTATAGCCTGCACGGTCGCTGGGACGAGGCGATTCCGTTCTGGCCGTGGACGATCTGGCCGTACCTGGCGCTGAACCTGCTGTACCCGCTGACGTTCTTCCTCTGCCCGACCCGATCGGCCCTGCGCCGCCATGCGCTGGCCATCGCGCTGGTGCAGGCCGCCTGCATGCTCGCCTTCGTGTGCTGGCCGACCGGCAACGTGCGTGTTTTGCCCCAGCCGGATGGGGTGAGCGGGCTGTTGTTCGCACAGCTGCGCGCGTTCGAGGCGCCGTTCAACATGGCGCCGTCGCTGCACGCCGCGGTATTGGTGGTGGTCTGGCAGGCATGGCGGCAGTGGCTGCAGGCCGATGCGACGGCACTGCGCTGGCTGTGGCACGGCGCCTGTGGGCTGATTCTGCTCTCGACGCTCACCACCTGGCAGCACGATCTGCTGGACGTGCTTGCCGGACTCCTGGTGGGCGCGCTGGCGCTGTGGATCACGCGGCCCCGACGCTTGCGGTAGGCCTGGCGCATCGTACCCACCAACGGTGGGGACTGCCGCTTCCAAAAAAAAGGCCAGCGCGAACGCTGGCCTCTTGGTATCCACACCGGTGACGCTTACTTGTTTTCGGCGTCGGCCGGGGTGAAGTGCGGCATCGCCGCGGCGGCGCCTTCCTTCTCGGTCGAACGACCGGCGAACTGATTGGCGAAACGCACGTGGCGGGCAAACGCCGCCTCCGGGTCCTGCGCGATCGAGGCGACCAGGGCGCCGTTGAACGCATCGCCTGCACCGGTGGTGTCCAGCACCTGCACCTGCTCGGCGCCCACGCGGTAGTACGGCTGCGTGTCGCCACGCAGGTTTTCTTCGGCGTGCGACACGAATACACCGACCGAACCCAACGTCACCACCACGGTGCCGTTGCCGACCAGCTTGCGGCACAGCGCATGCAGGCTGGCGCCATCCAGCGCGGCGACGTCGTTGGCATCCACGCGCTCGCCGACATGACGGCCGAGCAGGGCAGCGAACTCGGTCTCGTTCGGGGTCAGCACATCGGCCAGCTTGAGCAGGCCGATGCTGGAGGGTGCATCGGCAGGCGCCACGTTGAGCACGGTGGTGGCACCGGCTTCACGCGCGATCGCCAGGGCGGCCTCGATGGTTTCCACCGGCGATTCCAGCTGCGCCAGCACCACCTTGGCACCGGCCAGCAGCGCGCGCTGCTGTTCGACGAAGTCCAGGCTCAGCGCGGCGTTGGCCCCCGGGCCGATCACGATGGTGTTGCGGCCCCGGCTGTCGACATAGATACCGCCGGTGCCGGTCGGCTCGCTGCTGGCTTCGGCGGTCAGCGCAAAGCCATCCTGCTCGGCCAGGCCGCGCGCCATCGCACCGCCGGCGTCATCGCCCAGCGCGCACAGGAACGTGGTCGGCGCGCCGGCACGGCGGGCGGCCACGGCCTGGTTGAAGCCCTTGCCGCCGGGACCGGTGCTGTAGCGGCCGGCGATGGTCGCACCCGGGGCCGGGAGCGACTCACAACGCCAGACATGATCCACATTGAAGGAACCGATTACGACGACACTGCTACTCATAAAGACTGTTTCTCAGGGAACGGATATCAGCTGAAATGCGTCAGCACGCCGGCGATGGTCGCCGTCATGAAGGTGGCAATGGTACCGCCGAGCACGGCACGCAGGCCGAACTTGGCCAGATCGTGGCGACGCTCTGGCGCCAGCCCACCAATACCACCGATCTGGATCGCGATGGAGCTGAAGTTGGCAAAACCGCACAGCGCGTAGGTGGCGACCAGGCGACCCTCGGCCGACAGCACCGTGCCCGGCACCTCGCCTCGGATGATCTTGGCCAGCTCCGAATACGCCACGAACTCGTTGATCACCACCTTCTGGCCGATCAGCGAGCCCACCGTGGTGGCATCGGCCCACGGGGTGCCGATCACCCAAGCGATCGGGGCCAGCAGGAAGCCGAACAGCGTGGACAGGTCGGTCGGGCGGCCGATGAGCGCGGCCAGGCCGGTGATGTCACCCAGCCAGGTCAGGGGCGCGTTGATCAGGGCGATCAGGGCGATGAAGGCCAGCAGCATCGCACCGATGTTCAGCGCCAGCTTGAGGCCGTCGCCGGCGCCGGCGGCAGCCGCGTCGATGATGTTGCTGGAGGTCTTCTCCACTTCCATCTTGACCGTGCCGCGGGTCAGCGGGGTACCGGTCTCGGGCACCAGCAGCTTGGCCACCACCAGGGTCGCCGGGGCCGCCATGATGCTCGCGGCCAGCAGATGCTTGGCGTAGAAGGCCTGTTCGACCGGATCGCCGGCACCGAGCATGCCCACATACGCGGCCAGCACGCCGCCGGCAATGTGCGCCATGCCGCCGATCATCATGGTGATCAGCTCGGACTGGGTCATCTTGGCGATGTACGGGCGTACCGTCAGCGGCGCTTCGGTCTGGCCGATGAACACGCTGGCGCAGACGCTGGTGGTTTCCGCACCGGACACACGCATGATCTTGGTGATCGCCCAGGCCATGCCGCGCACGATCATCTGCATCACGTTGAGGTGGTACATGACCCCCATCAGCGCCGAGAAGAAGATGATGGTCGGCAGCACCTGGAAGGCGAAGATGAAACCGAACTGGCTGGTGTCCATCAGGCTGCCGAAGATGAAGCCCGAGCCGGCGTTGACGAACTCCAGGATCTTGACGAAGCCCTTGCCCAGCGCGTCGAACACATCACGGCCACCCGGGACCAGCAGCACCACCGCCGCGAAGGCTATCTGCAGTGCGATACCGGTGACGACCAGGCGCCAGTCGACAGCCCGCTTGTTGTTCGAGAACAACCAGGCAATGCCGATCAGCACTGCCAACCCGAACAGGCCGAAGCCAATCCTGCCCAAACCTTCGACCATGAGACTTCCCTTGGGGCGCCGCGAAAAACGGGAAGCCTAGAGCAGCGGCAGGGGCGGGGCAAGGAAAAGCAGCGTCCGCGAGCCGATCGGTCGTGATCGGGCCTGTATCGGCAAGGCATGGCCCGGTTTCCGTGCGGCGTGTCACGGGGCGTGAGACCGCCGCCGCGGCAAGCCGCGCGGAACTGCGCCGCCCCGCTCTACACTTACCGGCATCGATCCGGCCCGGTCGCGGGCCCGCAGCAGGAGAACCACATGCTCTATCGCCGTCTTGGCTCCACCGGCCTGAAGCTCTCGGCCCTGTCCTTCGGGGCCTGGGTGACCTTCGGCGACCAGATCGGCCGCGATGAGGCCCGCAAGCTGATCGCCACCGCCTGGGATGCCGGGGTCAATTTCTTCGACAACGCCGAAGGCTATGCCCGCGGCCGCGCCGAGCAGGTGATGGGCGATGTGATCGCCGACCTGCGCCTGCCGCGCGATGGCTTCTGCGTCTCCAGCAAGGTGTTCTTCGGCGCCGTCGACGACCCGCGCCCTACCCAGCACGGGCTGTCGCGAAAGCATGTCACCGACGCCTGCCACGCCGCGCTCAAGCGCCTGCGGGTGGAGTACCTGGACCTTTACTATTGCCATCGCCCGGATCCGGATACCCCGATCGCCGAGACCGTGCAGGCCATGGATACCCTGATCCGCCAGGGCAAGGTGCTGTACTGGGGCACGTCGGAATGGTCGGCCGCGCAGATCCAGGAGGCGGTGGACATCGCCCGCGCGCGCAACCTGCATGCGCCCTCGATGGAACAGCCGCAGTACAACCTGCTGCACCGCGAGCGGGTGGAGCGCGAATACGCGCCGCTGTATGCCGAGGCTGGCCTGGGCACCACCATCTGGTCGCCGCTGGCCTCGGGCCTGCTGACCGGCAAGTACAACGCCGGCGTGGACCCGCAGTCGCGGCTGGGCCAGGAACAGCTGGGCTGGCTGAAGGCGCAGGTGCTCGACGATGGCAGCGACCGCATGGAGCGGGTGCGGCGCTACACCGCACTGGCCGCGCAGCTGGGCGTCTCGCCGGCGCAGCTGGCGATCGCCTGGTGCCTGCGCAATCCGAATGTATCCAGCGTGATCCTCGGCGCCAGCCGGGTCAGCCAGCTGGAAGAGAACCTGGGCGCACTGGCGCTGTTCGAGCAGCTCGATGAGAGCGTCTGGCAGCAGGTGGAAGCGGTCTTTGCCTGATTGCGTCTGTCGGGATCCGGAGAGCCGGCCAGCGGCCGGCACTACCGCTGCTGCGGCGGCGGCAGACAGAAGCGGGGTCGCTGCGCGGAGCGGAGCAGGGCGTCTGCAACAGGCGCCGTCCCTCCAGGGTAGTGCCGGCCGCTGGCCGGCTCTGCAGTTCACCCGACGGGCGACCACGCACAGATGGCGATTGATAGAGGCTATCGAATTTGGGTAGTCGATCATTAATGCCATCTATCAAAGTGAGAATGGTTGTTGATTGCCAACTGAGAATCATTATCATTTGACTCGCCCCTCGCAACGAGTCCAGACGATGAACACTCAAGCTGCTGTACTGCTGCGCCCCGAAACGCTGACCCTCCGCGACCGTCCGGTCCGCGTGGTCCCGCCGGAAGAAGTGATCGACAGCGAAGCCCTGCTCAAGGGGCGCCGCGAAATCCTGATCCAGCATGGCGATCGTTTCTATCGCCTGCGTCATACCAGCAACGACAAGCTGATCCTGACCAAGTAACGGCCGTTCCTCCCCCAGCTCTCTCCCCCTCGACACTCCGCCGTCGACTCCGGTCCACGGCGTGGGTCGAGGGTCTCCCCTCGCAACCGTCGATTGCAGGTAGACCGCCATGAGCCGTGCCCTTTCCGTCGGCCGCCCACCGGGCCGCCATCCCATCGCTGGCCTGCCATCGGCCGCGCAACTGGCCTCGCTGGGTACCGTGCTGTGCCTGTACCGCCCGGACAGCAGTGAACTCGGTGGCTGGAAACACGCTGTCTCCGCGCATGCCTGCCAGGGCATGGACAGCGAAGGCATCCGCGAAAGCCTCTGCTTCGTCGACGCCCGCGGCCGCTGCTGCTGGCGCCTGTATCTGCTGCCCGACAGCGATTTCCTCGCGTGGGATCGCCTCGTGTCCGCGTTTCCCGCACGGCCCGAACCGGTCAACGACGCCGGTGTCGCCGAGCGCCTGTGGCGACGCCTCGCCGTGCGCCTGGGCAACGACGCGTGGCGCATGTGCGCGCTGCGCCTGCAGGTCGGCGAAGGCCGCGAACTCGCCGCCAGCCTGGCCTCCTTGTCCGCGCTGGGCGCCAGCACCGCGCGCCGGATCGGCACCGTGGAAGGCGCCGAAGGCGAGCTCTGGGTCGACGACGGCTGCTGCGCCAGCGCGGCCCGCCGCAGCGAACCATGGGCGGCCGGCGGCATGCCGGTGATCCAGCTGTAATGACGCCCGCGCTCGCCCTGGCAGGGCTGCTGCTCGCGCTCACCGCCAGCGCGCATGCCACACCGGCCGACCCCGCACGCGACCGCGCCAGCATCCTGGCGATGCAGGGCGAATACATCGTCGACTTCGCCTTCGACGAAACCGTGCTGCTCCAGCCCGGCTACGAACGCGCGCCGGCCGTGCGCACCGGCGGCAGCGAAGTGGTGATCGTGGTCGAAGACACCCCAACGCGGGTGGTGCTGCAGCACCTGCTGGTCGAACCGAAGAGCGGCCACGTCACCAAGCACTGGCGCCAGGACTGGGTCTACCAGGCACCGACCCGGTTCGAGTTCACTGCCGACCAGACCTGGCAGGTGCGCCCCATTCCCACGGCGCTCACCACCGGTGCCTGGACCCAATGCGTCTACGAAGTCAGCGACGCACCGCGCTACTGCGGCACCGGCGCCTGGCGCTACGACAACGGCATCGCCGCGTGGACCAGCGACCTCAGCTGGCGCCCCCTGCCGCGCCGCGAATACACCCGCCGCAGCGACTACAACGCCCTGGCCGTGATCAACCGGCACACGCGCACGCCCAACGGGTGGACCCACGAGCAGTTCAACACCAAGATCCTGCGGCGCGCCGACGGAACGCAGACACCGATTGCACGTGAGTTCGGCTTCAACGATTACAACAAGACCACCGAGGTGGACTTCACCCCCGCCTACGCCTACTGGACCGCCACCGCGGGTTACTGGGCGAAGGTGCGCCAGCGTTGGAACAGCTTCCTCGGCAACGCACCGGGCGTGCACCTGAAAACCAAACCCGACGGCATGGCCATGATCATCCCGCTGTTCACCCAGGCCCAGGACATCCAGGACGGCAAGACCGTGGCGGACACCGAGATCGATGCCGTCTTCCAGCAGTGGGTGGAAAAAGCACCGCCAGAAAGCGCGCGCTGATACAGCCGCAACCGGCGGCGCTCGCGTCCATCGCCGAACGTCGAAGCAGCACATTGCCTCATCGACGGTAGTGCCAACTGCAGACGCGCTGCTCTCCCATCCGCCCAAGGCCATCCCTCGAGAAGGATGGCGGGTAGCCCTGCCCAGGACCGTCAGGGCGCCAAGGATGGCGCCCACGAGCCCCCAGGGACGGGTTTACGGCGCGTCCTGGGCAGGGCTGCCCGCCAGCCTTCAGGCCATGAACACCAAGACGCCGTCGCTTTTGCTTTCGCTTTCAATGCAACGGCGCCCCAACTCACGCCTCCCGAAGCGCCAACGCCGGCGGCGTATGCAGAATCCGCCGCGTGCCCCACCAGCCGGCCAGCATGCTCAACAGCACACCCAACCCACCGCCCACCAACAACGGCCCCCACGGCGGGCTCAGCGTCAACTCGAACACCTGCCGCGCCACCACCGTGCCCAGCAGCGCCGCCGCGCCCACCGCCAACAACGCCGACAACAGCCCCAGCGCACCAAACTCCACCAGCACTGCACCGCGCAGCTGACGGCGCGTCGCCCCCAGCGTACGCAGCACCGCACTGTCGTAGCGCCGCTCACCAGCCGTCGCCTGCAACGCCGCCAGCAACACCAGCAGCCCGGCCAGCAGACTGAAGCCCATCACCAGCTGCACCGCCTGGCTCACCCGATCCACCACCTCGCGCACCCGCTCCAGGATGCCGTCGATATCCAACAGTGAAATGTTCGGGTACGCCCGGGTCAGCCCGGCCAGCGCCGGTGCCTGCGCGCGTGGCAGATGGAAGGCGGTGATCAGGTTGTACGGCGCATCGGCAACCGCGCCTTCGTTGAGCAGCAGGAAGAAGTTGACCCGGAACGAATCCCAGTCCGCCTTGCGGATGCTGGTGATCGTGAAACTGCGCTCCTGATCGCCCATCTGCAGCGTCACCGTGTCGCCCAGCGTCATCCCGTAACGCTCGGCCCAGCCCTGCTCGATCGAGGCCTCGGCCGCGGTGCTGCCCGCCTTCCAGAACGTCCCGCTGAGCAGCGTATTGGCCGGCGGGAAATCATGCCGCCACGAGAAATTGACCGGCCGGTTGGCATCGTCCTCCTCGTTGCTGTTGTCCTCGCGCGCCTGCCGCTGCGGCGGCCGGTCGTTGACCGCGAGCAGGCGGCCGGTACTGAACGGCTCGATGCCCGGCGCGACCACCCCGAGCCCACCCAACGTGGCCAGCACCGCATCGCGCTGCTCGGGCTGGATGTTCATCAGGAAGTAGTTCGGTGTATCGGTCGGCAGGCGATCGCGCCACTGCGCCAACAGCCCCGGACCGATCACCGACAGCAGCAGCAGCGAACACAGCGACAGCGACAGGCCGACCAGCTGCATCACCGCCAGCCCGCGGCGTCGCGTCAACGAAGCCAGGCCCAGCTTCCAGCGCCCGCGCAGGCGCGGCTGCAGCCCACGCAGCAGCCACAGCAGCAGCGCGCCGAGCGCACCGGCCAGGGCCGCCAGCGCGGCCAGCCCGCCGAGCACCCACGTCGCCAGTTTCACATCGCCGGTGGCCTGCATGGTGAGCGCCACGGTGGCCGCCAATGCGGCGGCATATACCAGCATCGAACTCGGCGGCAGCGCGGCGAAGCTGCGGTTGAGCACGCGCATCGGCGGCACGCTGCGCAGGCGCAGCAGCGGCGGCAGACCAAAGCCCAGCAGCAGCACCAGCCCGATGCCGGCTCCACTCAGTGCCGGCGTGGCCTGCGGCAGGGGCAGGCGGTTCGGAATCAACCCGCCCAGTGCCTGCACCAGCCCGGCCTGGGCAGCCATGCCCAGCCCGATACCGACCAGGCAGGCCGGTATCGCCAGCATCACCAGCTGCAGCGCCATCGCGGTGAGGATGTCGCGCTGGCGCGCCCCCAGGCAGCGCAGGATCGCGACCTGGTCGATGCGTCGCATCGCGAAGCGGTTGGCCGCCAGTGCGGTGGCGACACCGGCCAGCAACACCGCCAGCAACGCGGCCAGCGACAGGAAGCGCCCGGCCAGATCGAACGCGCCGCGTACACCGCGCTGGGCATCGGCGATGCCGACAATGCGGTAGCCCTTGGCCTGCGGCGTGAGCCATTCGCGGAACGCCTCGATCTGCCCCGGCGCACCGGCGAACATCATCCGGTACGACGCGCGGCTGCCCGGCCCCAGCAGGCCGGCGCGATCCACATCGATGCGGTTCACCAGCAGCGGCGGCGACAGTTGCATCAGCTCACCGGAGGTATCCGGCTCGGCCTGCAGCACGCGGGTCACGGTCAACGTGCCCGCGCCGAATTCCAGTGCATCGCCCACCTGCAGGCCAAGCGCCTGCATCAGGCGGGGATCGGCATACGCTTGGCCCGGTGGCGGCGTTCCTGCCGTTTCGCTGGCGCTGTCATGCAGCGTGCGGCTGACCCGCAGTTCACCGCGCAGCGGGTAGCCATCGGCGACCGCCTTGATGTTGGCCATCTGGCTGTCATCGCCATGGAACAGCACGCTGGGGAAGCTGACCATGCGCGTGTTGGCCAAGCCGCGCTCGCGCGCCGCGTCGGCGAAGGTCTGCGGGATGTCCTCACGGCCGCTCAGGCCCAGATCACCGCCAAGCATCTCCGCCGCGCTGCCGGTCAGTGCCAGGGTCACGCGGTTGACCAATGTCCCGACGGCGGTCATCACCGCCACGCCCAACACCAGTGCGGCGAACACGGTCAGCAGATCGCCGGCCAGGAATTCGCGGCGCAGCGCACGCGCCGCATGGCGCACGACATTCATGCGCCTGCGCCGGCAACGGTGTCGGCCAGGCGGCCACCGTCGAGCTGGTAGATGCGCTCGCAGCGCTGCGCCAGGCGCAGGTCATGGGTGACCAGCACCAGGGTGGTATCGCTGGTGGCGTTGAGCGCGAACAGCAGGTCGCTGATCTGCTGCCCGGTGGCCTGGTCCAGGCTGCCGGTCGGCTCATCGGCGAACAGGATGCGCGGCCGCGCCACGAACGCACGGGCCAGCGCCACCCGCTGCTGTTCGCCACCGGAAAGCTGGCGCGGGTAGTGACGCGCACGATGGCCCAGGCCGACCTGTTCCAAGACCTCGCGCACCCGCGCGGGATCTTCGCGGCCGGCCAGTTCCAGCGGCAGCGCGATGTTCTCTTCGGCGGTCAGTGCCGGCAGCAGGTGGAAGCTCTGGAACACGAAGCCGACCTCGCGTGCGCGCAGCTGCGCGCGGGCTTCCTCATCGAGCGTGTTGAGCGCGGCGCCGGCCAGCGCGATGGTGCCGTGGCTGGGCAGGTCCAGGCCGGCGAGCAGGCCGAGCAGGGTGGTCTTGCCCGAACCTGAAGCGCCGACGATCGCCACGCTCTCGCCTTCATGGACGGTCATGTCAATGTTGTCCAGTATGTGGACTTCACCCTCCGGGCCACGTGCGGACTTGCCCACGTTGTGGGCGGCGATGGCGACGGGCGCGCTGCGGGGGGACAGGCTGTCGATGAGGATTCTCCAATGAACCAAGCAAGTGGAATGGGCCGCGTGGCCTCGATGGGCTGGCTGCTGGCAGGGTTGCTGCTGATGCCGATGCTGGCCTGTGCCAAAGCTCCGGACACCCGTGCGGCGGTGCTGGTGGTCGGCGACAGCCTCAGTGCCGCCCACAATATCCCGGCCGCGTCGGGCTGGGTAAACCTGCTTCAGCAGCGGGTCAAACAACAGATCAAGGCGCCGCCGGCGATCATCAACGCCAGCATCAGCGGCGAGACGACCGCCGGCGCGCTGACCCGCCTGCCAGGGCTGCTGGAGAAGCATCGGCCGTCCGTGGTGGTGATCGAACTGGGCGGCAACGATGCGCTGCGCGGGCTGACCCCGGCGCAACTGCAGGGCAACCTGGAAAAGATGATCGTGGCCAGCCAGAAGGCGGGCGCCAAGGTGCTGCTGCTGGGTATCGATGTGCCGCCCAACTACGGCCCGGCCTACCGCCAGCGCCTGCGCCAGACCTACGCGGCGCTGGCCAAGCAGTACGACGTGCCGCTGCTGCCGTTCCTGCTCGAAGGGGTGGCCTTGAAGCCGAACCTGATGCAGGCCGACGGGCTGCACCCCACCGCAGCTGCGCAGCCGCAGGTGCTGGACAACGTCTGGCCGCTGCTCAAACCCCTGCTTTGATCGGTGTGTGAGGAACTTCACACCGCGTCCACTGGCGATGCGGCATGTTTCACAAAGCTGAAGAAAGAGGGAATCCCATGCGTCAGACAAAGGAGACCTCCGGCCTGGTGCTGGTGGTCGAAGACAACCGTAATATTTCCGAGATGATCGGCGAGTACCTGGAAGGGCGCGGCTTCGAAGTCGACTACGCCCAGGATGGGCTGGACGGTTATCGTCTGGCGGCCGAGAACAGCTACGACGTGGTCGTGCTGGACCTGATGCTGCCGCGTCTGGACGGCATCGAAGTCTGTCGCCGCCTGCGCAACGATGCGCGCAAGTCCACGCCGGTGCTGATGCTGACCGCGCGCGACACGCTGGACGACAAGCTCACCGGCCTGGGGTTCGGCGCCGATGACTACCTGACCAAGCCGTTCGCGATCCAGGAACTGGAAGCCCGTCTGCGCGCGCTGATCCGCCGCGAGCGTCGTCAGGTCGGCTCGGAAGTGCTCAAGGTCGCCGACCTCGTGCTCGATCCGGTCAGCATGCGCGCGACGCGTGCCGGCACCGAACTGCAGCTATCGCCGATCGGCCTGCGCCTGCTGACGATCCTCATGCGCGAATCGCCGCGTGTGGTGACCCGCCAGGAAATCGAACGCGAGATCTGGGGCAATGGTCTGCCCGACTCGGACACCCTGCGCAGCCATCTGTACAACCTGCGCAAGATCATCGACAAGCCGTTCGACCGCCCGCTGCTGCACACCGTGCAGAGCGCCGGCTACCGTATTGCCGATATCGCCCAGCCGATGAGCTGATGGGCGGTCGATCGCCGCTCGGCCGCCTGCGGGCGGCATGAGCGATCCGATCCTCCGGTACCCTCTGGAGCATGACGGCCCGGCATCTGCCGGGCCGTTGTCATGGTTTGCACGATGGACTCACGGCAAGCTTTCCTATAATCGCCGCGAACCGCCCTGGACCCCGTAATGCCGCACGGTCTGCCGCGCAAGATCCGCATCGTCTTCATCCTCCAAGCCGTGCTCGCCAGCCTGGGCATCCTGCTGGGCGCCTGGCTGGTGTCGTTGGTGATCAAGCACAGCCTGGTCAGCAGCGCGCTGCAGGAAGAGGCCGGCTACTACTGGCAACTGCACGAGGCCTCGCCGGTGCAGCCGCCGCCCAATACCCAGAACATCCGCGGTTACCTGCTCGAGACCGGGCAGTCGCCGCTGAGCCTGCCGGCCAACCTGCGCACGCTCACCCCCGGCTTCCATGAGCTCAAGGACGACGACCAGCTGGTGCTGGTCGATGCGCGTCCGGAAGGCCGCCTGTATCTGGTGTTCCTGCGTTCGCGCGCGGAGATGCTGGCGTTCTGGTTCGGCGTCGTGCCGGTGCTGCTGACCCTGCTGGCCGTCTACGGCGCCTCGTGGATCACCTATCGCGCCTCCAAACGCCTGGTATCCCCGGTGAACTGGCTGGCCCGGCGCGTCTCGCGATGGGACCCCGGGCATCCGGAAGCGGCCGATCTGGCCCCGGCCAAGCTGCCGGCCGACATGCAGGGCGAGACCCGCCAGCTGGCCGCGGCGCTGCACTCGCTGGCCACCAAGGTCACCGCGCACGTCGCGCGCGAGCGCAACTTCACCCGCGATGCCAGCCATGAGCTGCGCACCCCGCTGACCGTGATCCGGGTAGCCAGCGACATGGCGCTGGGCGACCAGGACATGACCCCGCGCCTGCGCCGCGGCCTGCAGCGCATCCAGCGCGCCGGACGCGACATGGAGGCGGTGATCGATGCCTTCCTGATCCTCGCCCGCGAGGCCGATGTCGAGCCGCAGGTCGAGCTGTTCGACGTCAACGAGATCGTCCGCTACGAGGTGGACAACGCCCGCGAGCTGATCGCCGGGCGGCCCGTGGAGATCCACCTGCACAGCCATGGCCCGGTGATGCTGCACGCGCCGCCGCGGGTGCTGCAGGTGGTGGTCAGCAACCTGCTGCGCAATGCCTGCAGCTATACCGACGAAGGCCGGATCGACGTCGATGTCGAAGACGATCGCGTGGTCGTGCGCGATACCGGCATCGGGATGTCCGCCGAAGCACTCGGGCGTGCGTTCGAGCCGTTCTATCGTGCCGAGCCCAGCCGTCCACAGGGCACCGGGCTGGGGCTGTCGATCGTGCGCCGGCTGTGCGACCGCTTCGGCTGGAAGATCGCCCTGACCAGCGAGCCCGGGCAGGGTACCCAGGCCACGATCCACTACCGCTGAGTCGGGGAGGTGCTGCGCCTCCCCGCGTGGCTCAGTGGCACTGCACCTTGGGCGCCAGCGCCTTGCGCCAGATCGCATAGCCGTCCGGCGTCATGTGCAGCATGTCCTCGCGGAACAGCGCGGCGCGCGGCTGGCCGTCGGCACCGAGCATCGGCGTGTAGACATCGGTGTAGCCGGTGTTGGGCAGCGAGGCCAGCGCCGTCTGGATCAAGCCGTTGGCTTCCACCACAGCGGGCAGCAGGTTCGCGCGCGAGGGGCTGGGCTTGATCGAGATGATTTCCACCGTGGTCTTGGGCAGGTCGCGGTGCACACGCTTGACGAAGGCCACCACGTCGTCGCGGACCTGGGCCGGGCTGCGGCCGCTGTTGAGGTCGTTGTCGCCGGCATAGAAGAACACCTTGCACGGCGCATACGGGATCACGATGCGGTCGGCGTACCAGGTGCTGTCACGCACTTCCGAGCCGCCGAAGCCGCGGTTGAACACCGGCTGGCCCGGAAAATCGGTGGCCAGGCTCTCCCACATGCGGATCGAGGAGCTGCCGATGAACTCGATGCCCCCGCGCGGGGGCGGGTTGGTCGCGTCCTGGGCCGCGAACTGCGCCATGTCGCCGGCCCAGGCCACGTTGGAGACCTGGGTGGGCACCTGCGGCGCAGCGGGGGCCGGGGTACGGGCCAACGCGGGCAGGGCGGCGCCCAGGGCAAGGGCGAGCAGAAGGGGGCGGGCACGGCGATGCAGCATGGGCAACTCCTGGGGTGGGGCACCCGCTCGGGTGCCCGGACGGGCAGGCGTCCATCATAAAAGCTGCCGCCACGCCGCGCTTTACCACGGACGGGCGTTGGCCGCCTTCGACAATGGCTTGGCCGGCTTATGGCAAAATGAGGGATTGCCTGCCCCATTCAGCGATGCCCATGACTGTCTGCCGTGTGCTGTTCCTGCCGTTCCGGCCTGCGTTGCCGACCGGGGCACCTGCCCATGGCGGATGAAATCGGCCACCTGCCGCGCGGCCCCAAGCGCATCTTCAAGGCCGCGGTCTGGTCCTGGCAGGGGCTGCGTGCGGCCTGGCTGCACGAGTCCTCGTTCCGGCTGGAGGTCTACCTGCTGATCGTGCTCGCCCCGTTGGCGCTCTGGCTCGGCCAGACCCCGGTGGAGCGTGCGCTGATGATCGGCTCGGTGCTGCTGGTGCTGGCCATGGAACTGGCCAACTCGGCGATCGAGGCGGTGATCGAACGCTACGGCGCGGAGTTCCACGAGCTCGCCGGACGTGCCAAGGACATGGGCTCGGCCGCGGTCTTCGTGCTGATGATGAACGTACTGGTGTGCTGGGTCCTGATCCTGCTGCCGCAGATCCTCTGACGTAACACTTCTGACGCGTTACGCGCGTCATCCCCCCTGTAAGGATGGAAGTCCATGTTCCTTGAGTTGTTGTCCGACCCCAATGTCTGGTTGACCCTGTTTACGCTGAGCGCGCTGGAAATCGTGCTGGGCATCGACAACCTGGTCTTCATCTCGATCGCGGTGAGCAAGCTGCCCGAGGCGCGCCGTCCGTTCGCGCGCAAGCTCGGCATCGCGGTGGCCTGCATCACCCGCATCCTGCTGCTGGTCTCGCTGGCCTATCTGGCCCACATGGAAGCCAACCTGTTCACCATCGCCGGCATGGGCATCTCCATCCGCGACCTGGTGCTGATCCTCGGTGGCCTGTTCCTGATCATCAAGGGCACCATGGAGATCCGCGAGCTGATCACCGGCGGCGAAGACGAAGACCCGACCACCACCAAGGCCTCGGCCGTGTTCGGCATGGTGATCGCGCAGATCGCCGTGATCGACATCGTGTTCTCGCTGGACTCGGTGATCACCGCCGTGGGCATCGCCGACCACATCCCGGTGATGGTCGCCGCGATCCTGCTGTCGGTCGCCGTGATGCTGCTGGCCGCCAACCCGCTGGGCCGCTTCATCGATGCCAACCCGACCGTGAAGATGCTGGCCCTGGCCTTTATCCTGCTGATCGGCGTGGTGCTCATCCTGGATGGCCTGAGCGTGCACGTGCCCAAGCCCTACATCTACGCCGCGATGGGCTTCTCGGTGCTGGTGGAATGGCTGAACCTGCTGATGCGCCGTCGCGCCGTGGCACACAACGTGCCGGGTGCCGGCAACTGGTAGATAACGACCGTTGGTCGGTATTCCGTGGGTGCCGACCCGGGTCGGCAACCCGTGGGTACCGACCAACCGCCGTTACCCACATCCGCTTTACCCAAGACGTGGCATGCTCCGGATCCCGTTCATCGAGATCCGGAGCCGGCCATGCGATCGTTCTCCCGTTTGTTGTGCCTGGCCGTGCTGGCCTCCCTGTTGTCCGGCTGTGGCTACAACGCCATCCAGCAGAAGGATGAGCAGGTCAAGGCCGGTTGGGCCGAGGTGCTCAACCAGTACAAGCGCCGCGCCGATCTGATCCCCAACCTGGTGCAGACCGTGGAAGGCTATGCCAACCAGGAACGCCAGGTGCTGACCGATGTCACCAACGCCCGTGCGCGCGTGGGGCAGGTCAACGTCAATGCCGACGACGCCGACTCCCTGAAGCAGTTCCAGCAGGCCCAGGGCGAACTGAGCGGTGCGCTGTCACGCCTGCTGGTGGTCACCGAGAACTACCCGAACCTGAAATCCGACCAGGGTTTCCGCGATCTGCAGGCACAGCTGGAAGGCACCGAGAACCGCATCACCGTGGCGCGCGGCCGCTATATCCAGATGGTGCAGGACTACAACACCTACATCCGCCAGTTCCCGCAGGTGATCACCGCCAAGCTGTTCGGCTATGCGACCAAGCCGAACTTCACGGTGGAGAACGAGGCGCAGATCTCGCAGCCGCCGGCGGTCAAGTTCGGTTCGCAGCAACCGGCGCCGGCGCCCGCCCCGCAGCCGCCCGCCCCGCAGCAGCAGCCACAGCCGGCGAACTGAGCCCGTGACCACGCGCCTGCTGCGTTGCCTGCTGCTGCTCTGCCTGGCGCTGGCGCTGCCGGCCTGGGCGCAGACCCAGGCGGCCATCCCGCCGATGTCCTCGCCGGTGGTGGACACCACCGGCACATTGGACGCAGCGCAGATCCAGGCCCTGCAAGCGCAGGCGTTGGCGTTGCAGCAGCGCAAGGGCAGCCAGCTGCAGATCCTGATGGTGCCGACCACCGCGCCGGAAACCATCGAGCAGTACACCCAGCGGGTGTTCGAGCAGTGGTCCATCGGCCGCAAGGGCGTGGATGACGGCGTGCTGCTGGTGGTGGCCAAGGACGATCGCCGGGTCCGCATCGAGCCGGGCTACGGCCTGGAAGGCGCGATCCCGGATGCGATCGCCAACCGGGTGATCCAGGAGTACCTGGCCCCGCGGTTCCGCAGCAACGACTACGCCGGTGGCCTCACCGACGCCAGCGCCGCGCTGGTCAAGCTGATCGACGGCGAGGAACTGCCCGCCCCGGTCAGCACGCATCGCGCCCAGGACACCCCGGCGGGTGGTAACTGGACGATGGCGCTGGGCATCGGCCTGTTTGCCGGTCTGTTCCTGCGCGGCATCCTGGGCTGGCTGCCGCGACCGCTGCGCGCGCTGGCGAGCGGTGCCGGGGCCGGGGTGGCGGCGTTCCTGTTCACCTCGCTGGTGGTCGCCAGTGGCGCGGCCGCCGTGGTGGGCCTGCTGGTCGGCCTGACGTCGGCCGGCCGCGGCGGCGTGTTCGCGCGCAGTGGCGGCTGGGGTGGGGGTGGCTGGGGCGGTGGCGGGTTCGGTGGCGGCGGGGGTGGCTTCGGCGGCGGTGGAGGCGGCTGGGGCGGCGGGGGTGGACGTTCGGGAGGCGGTGGCGCCTCGGGAGGCTGGTGATGCGCTGGCTCCGGCATGTGTTCTCCCCGTCGGTGCGGCGCGCCTTCCCACCCGCACAGCTGCAGGCGATCACCGAGGCGATCACCGCCGGCGAGCGCCGCCACGGTGGCCAGGTCATGTTCGCGGTGGAAGCGGATCTGCCGCTGGCCGCGTTGTGGCAGGGCATCACCGCACAGCAACGCGCCGGGCAGGCCTTCGCCCAGCTGCGCACCTGGGATACCGAACACAACAATGGCGTGCTGATCTACCTGCTGCTGGCCGACCATGCGATCGAGCTGGTCGCCGATCGCGGCCTGCGCGGCCGGATCGGTGAGGCGCAGTGGCGGGCCATCTGCGCGCACATGCAGCAGCGGCTGCGCGAGGGTGCGCTGCAGGAGGCCGTGCTGCTGGCGATCGAAGAGGTTTCGGACCTGCTGGCCGGGCACTATCCGCCCGTTCCGGGGTCACAGGATGACGGCCTGCCGGACACGCCGCAGATCCTGGGCTGAAGCCCGGCAATCGCGCGGTCGGGGGCCGCCGCGAGGCCGCTCCCGGGCGGCGCTAGAATATCGGCATCCCTGCAAGGCGCCCTTCATGATCTATTTCCACGACATCGACCCCATCGCCATCTCGCTCGGGCCGATCAAGGTGCATTGGTACGGCATCATGTACCTGCTCGGCTTCACTGCGGCCTGGTGGCTGGGGCGCAAGCGGATCGCGGCCGGGCGCCTGCCCGGGGTCGATGCCAACGGCTTCTCCGACCTGCTGTTCTACGCGATGCTCGGCGTGGTCGTCGGTGGCCGCGTGGGCTACATGCTGTTCTACGCCACCTCCGAATTCCTGCACAACCCGCTGCTGCTGTTCAAGGTGTGGGACGGCGGCATGAGCTTCCACGGTGGCCTGCTCGGCGTGCTGTTCGCCGCGTGGTGGTGGTCGCGCAAGCATCGCCTGCACCTGTTCGACACGATCGATTTCATGGCACCGCTGGTCCCGTTGGGCCTGGGCTTCGGCCGCATCGGCAACTTCATCGGCGCCGAGCTGTGGGGCAAGTACACCGATGGCAGCTGGGGCGTCGTGTTCCCGAGCGGCCTGCCGGCACCGTTGAACGCGCTGGATCTGGCCACGCTGAAGGCCGAGTTCGCCACCGGCGCGCTCAACCCGTACGCCCGCCATCCCTCGCAGCTGTATGAAGCGCTGCTGGAAGGCCTGGTGATGTTCGTGGTGCTGTGGGCCGTGTCGGCCAAGCCGCGCCACCGCTACGTCATCGCCGGCCTGTTCGCGCTGATGTATGGCATCTTCCGCTTCGCGGTCGAGTTCGTGCGCATGCCCGACAACGGCGTCTACCTCGCCTTCGACTGGTTCACCCGGGGCCAGTTGCTGAGCTTGCCGCTGGTGGTGTTCGGCCTGGTGCTGCTGGTGCTGTCGCGCCGCGCGCCGGTGCTGCAGCCGGTGCTGCCGGTCGCCGCCCAAGGAGCCAAGGCATGAAGGCCTATCTGGAACTGCTTGAGCATGTACTGGAGCACGGCACGGAGAAATCCGACCGCACCGGTACCGGCACGCGCAGCGTGTTCGGCTGGCAGATGCGCTTCAACCTCAATGACGGCTTCCCGCTGGTCACCACCAAGAAGCTGCACCTGCGCTCGATCATCCACGAGCTGCTGTGGTTCCTGAAGGGCGATACCAACATCGGGTACCTCAAGGACAACCAGGTGCGGATCTGGGACGAGTGGGCCGATGCCAACGGCGACCTCGGCCCTATCTACGGCAAGCAATGGCGCAGCTGGGCCACTGCTGATGGCGGCGCGATCGACCAGATGCAGTGGCTGGTGGACGAGATCAAGCGCAACCCCGATTCGCGGCGGCTGGTGGTCAGCGCCTGGAACGTGGGCGAGCTGTCGCAGATGGCCTTGATGCCGTGCCACAACCTGTTCCAGTTCTACGTGGTGGACGGCAAGCTCAGCTGCCAGCTCTACCAGCGCAGCGGCGACATCTTCCTCGGCGTGCCGTTCAACATCGCCAGCTATGCGCTGCTGACCCACATGGTGGCGCAGGCAACGGGGCTGGGTGTCGGCGATTTCGTGCACACCCTGGGTGATGCGCACCTGTACTCGAACCACTTCGAGCAGGCCCGGCAACAGCTCGCGCGTGAGCCGCGCGCGCTGCCGACACTGTGGTTGAACCCCGAGGTGACCGATCTGTTCGGTTTCCAGTTCGATGACATCCGCATCGATGGTTACGACCCGCATCCGGCGATCAAGGCCCCGGTGGCGGTGTGAGCGGCACGCGCATGAAGCTCTCGCTGATCGCCGCGCTTGACCGCGACCACGGCATCGGCCATGACAACGACCTGCCGTGGAAGCTGCCCGATGATCTCAAGCGCTTCAAGGCGCTGACCGTCGGCAAGCCGATCCTGATGGGGCGCAGGACCGCGCAGTCGCTCGGCCGTGCCTTGCCGGGCCGGTTGAACCTGGTGCTGACCCGCAGCGGGCAGGTGCCGTTCGACGGCATGCAGGCGGTGGCCTCGATCGAGCAGGCGCTGCAGGCCGCGGCGGACACCGACGCGGAAGAACTGTGCGTGATCGGCGGTGGTGAGATCTATCGCCTGGCCATGGCCCAGGCCACCGATCTGCACCTGACCTGGGTACAGACCACGGTACCGGCCGATACCCACTTCCCGCCGGTCGATCCGGCGCTGTGGGTGGAAGTGGCGCGCGAACACCACGCGGCCGACGAGCGGCACGCGTACGCGTTCGATTTCGTGGATTACCGCCGGGCCTGAGCGGACGGTGCCGGCAGGCCGGTCATGCGGACCGGCCTGCGGATCAGTCCGCGTCGCTGGTGACGTCGCTGCGCTGCGGCTGCGGCTGCGATTGCGTCTGTGGCGGGTCATTCTGTGCGGGCTTCGCAGCGCTGCCCTGCTGGCGGCCCTGGCCACCGCGGCCACGATCGCGGCCCTGACCCTGACCCTGACGCGGTGGACGCCCGTTCGGCGGCGCCCCCTCGGCGGCCGGCCGGCGTGCCGGTGGACGCGGCGCGGAGACCGGCTTGGGCACATCGCGGCCCGGCACCTGCACCACGCGCAGTTCTTCGGTATCCAACTGCAGTGCGGTGAGCTTGCCTCCCCAGACCGCGCCGGTATCGATCGCGTGCACGCCCTGGGTGATGGTCAGGCCCAGCGCGGACCAGTGCCCGCAGACGATCTTCAGATCGCGCTCGGCGCGGCCCGGCACTTCGAACCAGGGATACAGCCCCTGTTCCTGGGTGCCCGGCGTGCCCTTGTCCTCGATCCCGATCCGGCCCCGCGGCGTGCAGTAACGCATGCGCGTGAACAGGTTGATGATCGCGCGCGAGCGGTCGTAGCCGGCCAGGCCGGGTGACCAGCTCGGCTTGTCGCCGTACATGTTGCGGAACAGCTTGCGGTAGCCGCTGCCGTGCAGCTGCTGCTCGACCTCGCGGGCGTGTTTCTCGGCCAGCTGGGTGGTCCACTTCGGGGCCAGCCCGGCGTGGATCATCATCCAGCCCAGCTCACGGTCCACGTGGGCCAGCTTCTGCAGGCGCAGCCACTCCAGCAGTTCGTCGCGGTCCTCGGCCTGCACGATCCGCAGCAGGTCCGGGTTGACCTTGCGCTGCTCTTCCTCGGTGCGGGCACCGACGGCAAGCAGGGACAGGTCATGGTTGCCCAGCACGATCACGCTGCTCTCGCGCAGCGAATGGACCAGGCGCAGGGTTTCCAGCGATTGCCCACCGCGGTTGACCAGGTCGCCGCAGAACCACAGTTTGTCGACCGCGGGGTCGAACTTGATTTTTTCCAGCAACCGCTGGGTGACGTCGTAGCAGCCCTGCAGGTCGCCGATGGCCCAGACACTCATGCGTGCGCCTCCATCAGTGCAGTGTGCGCGGAACGGTCAGGACGAACGGCGCGATGGGGGCGGCGAACTCGGTGCCGTCATCGGCCACCATGTCGTAGTGCCCCTGCATCGTGCCGTGCTCGGTCTCCAGCATGACACCGGAGGTGTAACGGAAGTCTTCACCGGGGCGCAGCCGCGGCTGCTCGCCGATCACCCCATCGCCGTCGACATGCTCGATGCGGCCATTGGCATCGGTGATCCGCCAGTGGCGGGCCACCAGCCGTGCCGCGACGCGGCCCCGGTTGAGGATGCGGATCGTATAGGCGAACGCGTAGCGGCCGTCCTCCGGGGTGGACTGGTCATCGAGGAAGCGGGGGGCGACCTCGACGGAGATCGCGTAGTTTGCAGCGTCGTTCATGCAGGCAGTTTAGTGAATGTTGTGCACGATGAGATGAGTGCTGCCCAAGCTGGCAGCGCCCCGTCATGGATGTCAGGCGGTTCTACGTGCGCGCGGCCGGTGCTGGCCACGAGGTGGCGCGCTCAACCCTGCGGCGCGTCAGCCTCGTACGGGACGTTGGCCAGCGCGATGAACTGCGCCACGTCCAGCTGCTCGGCGCGGGCATCGCTGCGCACGCCAGCCGCTTCGAACTGCTCGGGCGTGCACACGTTCTGCAGGGCATTGCGAAGGGTCTTGCGGCGCTGCCCGAAGGCGGCCTTGACCACGTGGGCGAAGCGCTTGCGGTCCAGGATGCCGACCGTGGCCGGATCCCGCGGGACCAGCCGCACCACCGCCGAATCGACCTTCGGCGGCGGACGGAACGCGCCCGGTGGCACCACGAACAGCGAGGTGACCTTGCAGAACGCCTGCAGCATCACGCTCAGCCGGCCATACACCTTGCTGCCCGGATCGGCGGCCATGCGGTCGACCACTTCCTTCTGCAGCATGAAGTGCATGTCGGTGATCACGGCCGCGTGGTCCAGCGCATGGAACAGGATCGGCGAGGAGATGTTGTAGGGGAGGTTGCCGACCAGGCGGATCGGGCTGCCCGCGGCCAGCTCGGTGAAGTCCACCTGCAGCACGTCGCGGTGGATGATGGTCATCTCGCCCAGCGGTTTGGCGGCGGCGGCCAGCGGGCCGACCAGATCCCGATCGAACTCGATCACGGTCAGCTTCGGGTGGCGGCGCAGCAGCGGCAGGGTGATCGCGCCCTGGCCCGGGCCGATCTCGACCAGGCGGTCGCCGTCTTTCGGGCTGACCGCCAGCACGATCTTGTCGATGTAGCTGCGGTCGGCGAGGAAGTGCTGGCCGAGCTGCTTCTTGGCGGGGCCGGAGAAACCGGGCGCGCCGGAGGAGGAATACGAAGAAGTCATGACACCAGTGTACGTTGGCGCGCCAGCCGGGCACACAGCGCGGTGGCAGCGAGGAGGCTGGAAGGGTCGGCCACGCCGCGGCCGGCCAGATCCAGGGCGGTGCCATGGTCGACCGCGACGCGCGGGTAGGGCAGGCCCAGGGTGATGTTGACGGCCTGCTCGAAGCCGCTGTACTTGAGCACCGGCAGGCCCTGGTCGTGGTACATCGCCAGCACCGTGTCGAACCCGGCCAGCTTGGCCGGCAGGAAGGCGGTGTCGGCCGGCAGCGGGCCGACCAGGTCCATGCCCCGGGTGCGCAGGCGCTCCAGCAGGGGGATGATCAGGTCGAGCTCTTCGCGGCCCAGGTGGCCGTCTTCGCCAGCGTGCGGGTTCAGCCCGAGCACGGCGATGCGCGGCGAGGCCAGGCCGAAATCGCGCTGCAGGGCGTCGTGGACGATCTGCAGGGTCAGCGCCAGCCCGTCAGGGGTGATCGCATCGGCCACGGCGCGCAAGGGCAGGTGGGTGGTGGCCAGGGCGACCCGGACAATGTCATTGGCGAGCATCATCACCACCGGGGTGCGGGCCTGGTCGGCCAGCAGTTCGGTCGTGCCGCTGTAGGCGATGCCGCCCTCATTGATGACCGCCTTGTGCACCGGGCCGGTGACCACGCCGGCCAGTTCACCGGTCAGGCAGGCCTGCCCGGCCTGTCGCAGCGCGCCGATCACCGCCCCGGCGTTGGCTGGATCCGGCGTGCCGAAACGGGAGGGCACCGCATTGGGCACCACGCGCAACGGCAGATCGCCCGGCTGGCGGGCGATGGTGTCTTCAGGCAGGAGCTGCAGCGGCAGCGACAGCGCAGCGGCGGCAGCCTGCAGCGTGTCCGGGTCGGCGAAGGCCAGCAGCCGGCAATCGGTGCGCGGCTGCTGGATCAGACGGAGGCAGAGCTCCGGGCCGATCCCCGCCGGCTCGCCCGGTACCAGCGCGAGCTGCGGGAGCATGGATCAGGACTGCGGCGGCGTGGTCGCCGCGGCACCCGGGGCATAACCGCGCATATCCACGTAGGCTTCGCCACGCAGTTCCTGCAGGAAGCGGTTGTACTCTTCCTCCAGCTTGCGGCGGCCGATCGTTTCACGGATCTGGGCGCGCTGGTTGTCGGTGGTGGCATCGGTCTGGCGCGTGGCGACGCGCTGGACGATGTGCCAGCCGGCATCGGTACGGAACGGCTGGCTCACGCCGCCGTCGGTGATGCCTTCAACCTGCTTGCCGAAGTCCGGGCCGAAGGCATCGGCCGGGAACCAGCCCAGATCGCCGCCCTGGCCCTTGCTGTTGTTGTCTTCCGAGGATTCCTTGGCCACTGCATCGAACTCGGCGCCGCCGGCGATGCGGGCACGCAACGTGTCGATCTTGGCCTTGGCCGCGGCATTGTCCTGCTGGTCGGTGATGCGGACCAGAATATGACGGGCGTGGTACTCGGTGATGGTGTGACCGCCGTCAGCGGCCGCGCTGGCATCACGCACCTCGACCAGCTTCAGCAGCTGGAAACCACTGGGGCCACGCAGCGGGCCGACCACGTCGCCGGACTTCATCTCTTTCATCATCTGCGCGAAGGCATTCGGGATTTCATCCAGCGAACGCCAGCCCAGGTCGCCGCCTTCCAGCGCGTTGGGACTGTCCGAATAACGGACGGCGGCCGCGTTGAAGTCGAGCTCGCCCTTGTCCAGCAGCGCCTTGACGCCATCGGCCTTCTTCTGGCCGGTGGTGATCTGCTCGGCGGTGGCGCCTTCCGGCAGGCCGATCAGGATGTGGGCCAGGTGATACTGGGTGCCCACGGTGGCCTGCTGCTTGAGCGCGCCATCCACTTCGCCTTCGCTGACGGTGATGCGGCTCTGCGCGAAGCTCTGGCGCAGGCGCTGGACGGTGATCTCGTCACGCACCGAATTGCGGAAATCGTTGAAATCCAGGCCATCGCTGGCCAGACGCTGGCGCAGGGCATCCAGGGTGGAACCGTTCTGCTGGGCGATGGCGTTGATGGCCTGGTTCAGTTCCTGATCGCTGACCTTGATGCCGCTGCTCTCGGCACGCGCCACCTGCAGCTTCACCAGTACCAGACGCTCGAGCACCTGGCGGCTGAGCACGTCATCAGGCGGCAGCTGGTTTTCACGACCGGCGTACTGGGCCTTGATGTTCTGGACGGCGCGGTCCAGTTCGCTCTGCAGCACGACGTCCTCATCGACGATCGCCGCGATGCGGTCCAGCGGCTGACTCTGCTGGGCCAGCACCTGCAACGGGGCCGTCGCGGAGGAGACCGCCAGCAGGGAGGCGAGGAGTACGGGAAGGGTCTTGGTCATGGGATCTGATTCGGATCGTAGTCGTCGCGGGCTGCACCGGTGTTGCTGGGCGGCACCAGATAGAGGTCGTCTCGGTAGTACCCGAGAATAGCACGGCGCAAGGTGCGGTCCGTGTTCTGGCCGATGGAGCTCAGGCCCTTGAGCACGAACTCGATCTGGAAGGAGTTGTTCAGTTCACCCTCGCGATTGCGCACGTAGCGGCGGGCGATGGCGCGAACGGCCAGACAGCAGCTGTCCCACTGCACGCCACCGATGATTTCCAGCGGGGCGCGGTCCTGGATGGAGTAGTAATAGCGTCCGACCAGGCTCCAGCGCTCGTTGAGCGGGTAGAGGAAGGACAGGTCGGCCTGCTCCAGCAGCGTCCGGTCGCGGCGGGTCGCCGTGGTCGAGGCCTGTGGATTCAAGCGGCTGCGGTAGGTCAGGTTGACGATGCCGTCGTTGGACATGAGGTAGCGCGCGCGTACGCTGGCCAGATCCTCACGCTTGTACTTGGGATCCCACTGATAGGTGGCGCCCAGGTTCCAACGGTCGTTGATGGCGTAGTTGGCGTCCGCGATCCAGGCCGACTTGCCCTGTTCGACCGGGGTTTCACTGCTGTTGAGCGTGACCCGGGAATCATCGAAGTACAGGATCTGGCCGATGCTGCCCGAGAAGCGCTCCTTGCCGGTGTCCTGGTCGATGAAGCGGGTGCTCACCGCCATGGTCAGCTGGTTGGCGTCGTTCTGGCGATCGGCGCCGGAGTAGCGCGAGTCGCGGAACAGCTGGCCCCAGCTGAAGGTGAAGTCACGCGTATCGAACACCGGCAGGTCGCTCTGGTCGCGGTAGGGCGTACGCAGATAGAACAGGCGCGGTTCCAGCGTGTGCAGGAAGCGCGTGTCGCCGATGGTGGTTTCCCGATCGAAGAACAGGCCCGCGTCGATGGTGCCGATGGGCAGGCTGCGGCTCGGCGAGGTGTTGCCGCGCAATTGGTCGGGGGTCGCGGTAGCCGGGTCGATGCCGGCGGCGATCAGATTCTGCCGACGGATGTCATCGGCCAACCCGCGTTCCAAATCGTACCCGGTGTAGCGGTAGGCCAGGGTCGGGGTGACGTACCAGGCCGCGCCGCTGAACGGCATCGAGACATACGGTTTCACATCCAGTCGCGAGCCGCCGTCCATGCTGCGTGACACACCGGTGCGCTCGTATTCCTGGTCCGCGCCGAACTTCTCGTGCACGTCCAGGTGCGTGAAGTTCACCGCTTCGGCATACACGCCGGTTTCCAGCCACGGGAGCAGCGGCTTGTCCCAGTTGACGAACAGGCGCGGCTGGCGCGCGTACGGCAGGGACGCTTCGGTCAGGGTGTAATCGGTGAGCTGCCAATAGTCGGCCATCAGGCCGCCGGTCCAGTTCTCACCGGTGCCGTAGATGCCGATCTGGCTCTGCAGGTTGGAGGTGGTCACGCCGAGCAGCCGGTTGGAGAAATCCTCCAGATAGCGCTCGTCGCTGACCCAGGCCAGGCTCGCACGGGCCTGCCAGTTGGCGTTGATGTTGTGGTACCCGCTGAACTCCACGCGGCCGCGATCCTTGTCGCGCAGCTTGTCGTTGGGCAGGTAGGCGGTCAGCAGCTCGCCGCGGCCGCCGTCGTAGAGATAGCGGAATTCGTTGTCGAGCATGAAACCGCGCTTGCTCATGTAGCGCGGCATCAGGGTGTCGTCGAAGTTCGGCGCCAGGTTCAGATAGATCGGCTGGGTGTAGTCGAAGCCGTTGCGGCCGGACAGCCCCACCTGCGGGTAAAGCAGGCCGGTCTGGCGGCGGTCATCGATCGGGAACTTGAAGTAAGGCGCCCACAGCACCGGAACCTTGCCGATGCGCAGCACGGCATTGCGCGCGGTACCGAAGCCGGCGTCGTTATCGACCTCGATCTGCGGTGCCGAGAGCTTCCACACCGGCTGCGAGGGATCGCAGGTGGTGTAGGTGGAGCGGTGCATCTGGCCCACCGCGCCCTGCAGATCGATCGACTCGGCGCCACCGTTGCCCCGGCGGGACACCAGTTGGTACTGGATGTCGGAGATTTTGTGGGTGTCGCTTTCCTGATTGCCTTCGGCGCGCTTGGCCTTCATCCGGATCGAGGAGTCCTGATAGCGGACGTTGCCCTCGGCGATGTAGTTGCCGCTTTCGGTGTCGAAGCTCAGGTTGTCGGTGCCCAGGAACTGGTCGCCGCGCTTGAGCGCGACATTGCCCTGGTAGTTGGGTACCACGGAGGTACCGGTCAGTTGGTCGCCTTCGATGTCCGTCGGCTGCTGGTCACGCGTCGCGGCCGCGGCTTTGTCAGCCTTGGGCGCATCGTCGAACACGGGCAGCACGTCGGTCACCGGGCACAGGCCCCAGTTCACCGGCTTGTCGTCGGCCAGGGCCGGCAGGCAGATGGCGATACTGAGGGGGAGGGGCAGCAGGCGGAGGGCTCGGCGCACGCGGTATCGGATTCGGGCGAAAACGGATCGTAGCTTGCCCCATCCCTTGCATAGGGGCAATGAAGGTCCCGCCCACGCAGGGGGCCGGGTTCATTCCAAGGCCCGGTCCGCGCGGTTCAGCGCAGCTGGCCGACGTGGGCCACGCTGCACTCGGCCAAGGCCTGCAGGTCGTATCCGCCCTCGAGCATCGACACGATCCGCCCGGCGCCGTGGCGGCGGGCGAGCCCGCGCAGCTCGGCGGTGATCCAGGCGAAATCCTCGGTTTCCAGCATCAGGTCGGCCTGCGGGTCGCGCATGTGCGCATCGAAGCCGGCCGAGATCAGCAGCAGCTGCGGGCGGAAATCATCGATGGCGGGCAGCATTTCGTCGGCCCAGGTGTTGCGGAAGCGGAAGCCGCCACTGCCCGGGGGCAGCAGGATGTTCATCAGATTGCCGGCCCCGCGGTCGCGGCGGAGGCCGGAATTGGGGAACAGACCGGCCTGGTGGGTGCTGTAGTAGGCCACCCCGGGATCGGCGACGAAGATGTCCTGGGTGCCGTTGCCGTGGTGCACGTCGAAATCGACGATGGCGATCCGCTCCAGTCCATAGCGGTCGCGGGCGTAGGCCGCGGCGATGGCGATGTTGTTGAACAGGCAGAAGCCCATCGCCGTGTTGGCGCTGGCATGGTGGCCCGGCGGGCGCACCGCGCAGAACGCGACCGGGTCCTGGCCGAGCATCACCGCATCGACCGCCGCCACGCCGGCACCGGCCGCATGCAGGGCCGCACTGGCCGAGCCGGGCGAGGTCATGGTGTCCATGTCGATCAGGCGCAGCGGCTCGGTCTGCGGCTTGAGGACCAGGTCGATCAGTTCGCTGTCATGGACCCGGGCCAGCTCGCCGAGCTTGGCCGGCGGCGCCTCCCGCCAGTCCAGCTGGTCCGGATAGGCCGTCTTGAGCGCATCGAGCACTCCCTGCAGGCGCGCCGGGCATTCGGGGTGGCCGCGGCCGGGATCGTGTTGCAGACAGGCGGGGTGGGTGAAAACCAGCATGCGGGCAGGATATCCGGGTGGGGCGGCAGGGCCGCTCAGGCGTGGCGGCGCTCGTGGCGCCAGAGCACCTCGCCGTGGCCGTCGGCGCGGGCCAGCACGCGCGCGAGCACGAACAGTAGGTCCGACAGGCGGTTGAGGTAGTGCAGTGCTTCCGGGCGGACCGTCTCGCGGCGCGCCAGCGTGACCGTCTCGCGCTCGGCGCGGCGCACGATGGTGCGGGCCAGATGGCAGCGCGCCGCCGCTTCGCCACCGGCCGGCAGGATGAACTCCTTCAACACCGGCAGATCGGCGTTGTAGTGGTCCAACTGCAGCTCCAGCGCCTCGATGTCGGCGGCGTGGATGGCGGCATGGCCGGGGATGCACAGCTCGCCGCCCAGATCGAACAGCTGGTGCTGGATCACCGTCAGCAGCGCGCGGATGTCGTCGGGCAGCGGTGCCGCGAGCAGCACCCCGAGCGCCGAGTTGGCCTCATCTACGGTGCCGTAGGCGGCGACGCGGGCGTCGTCCTTGGCCACGCGGCTGCCATCGCCCAGCCCGGTACTGCCATCGTCACCGGTGCGCGTATAGATACGGGAAAGGCGGTTACCCATCGGCGAGCCCGGCCGCGCTCAGTGCAGCACGTCGCGGCGCGCCTGCAGCAGCTTGCCGACCTGTTCGGTCGCCAGCTGCAGGGCGGCGGCCAGGCCGACGTAGACCGCGGCGGTGCGCAGGTAGGGCAGGAACCAGTCGCTGTAGTTCTTCGCCCAGCCACCGAGGGTGGGGGCGGCCACGCTGTCACTGGTCCAGTAGAAGCCGCCCTGGGCGAACAGATGACAGACCGCCACCGCCGCGACCAGCAACAGCGCGCCCTTGCCCAGCGCGGCCCAGTGGGCGCCGTGATAGCCGCCGCGCAGCAGCATGCCACCGCCCCACATCGCGAAGTACGCCGGCAGCAGCATCCAGTAGCCCGGCGAGACGCAGTAGTGCTGCCAGAAATCCAGGCCGCTGCGGCGGATCACGATCCAGTCGACCACTACCGCCAGCGCCATCAGCAGCGGGAACGCCCAGCGGGTCCACTGGCGCAGGTAGAAGCCGCCGATGAAGAACACCGCCCAGGAGGCATCCGGAATCGCCGCGAAATGGTTGACCCGCGTGGCCGCCATCAACAGCACGAGCACGGACAGGACAAAGGCGCGTTGGGCAGTGGAGGTCATGGCGGTGACGGGTGAGGGCAGGCATTCATTCTAGCGCCTGCTGCGGCAGGCCGCCGCACGCCGCCGGAACGGACGAACCCTTATCATGGCGGGCATGAGTGAACGACATGATGTAGTGATCGTAGGTGGCGGGCTGGTCGGTGCCAGCCTGGCCATCGCCCTGGACCGTGCCGGCCGCGATGTCGGCCTGGTCGAGGCGTCGCCGCCGGGCACGCTGCCGGCGGTCTTCGACCAGCGCAACCTCAGCTTTGCTGCGGCCACCGTCAACGCGCTGACCGCGCTGGGCGTGATGCAGAAGCTGGCCGCTGCGCCGGGCGCGATCACCCGTATCCATGTCAGCCGTGCCGGCGATTTCGGCCGGGTGCAGATGGAGGCCGCGCAGTACCAGCGCCCGTGGTTCGGCCAGGTGGTCGTGGCCCGCGATTTTGGCCAGGCGCTGGAGGCGCGGCTGGAGACGCTGACCCGCCTGACCCGCTATCGTCCGGCCCGGTTCGTGCGCCTGGGCGCCACGGTGGACGGGTACCGCGAGGTGTTCATTGCCGATGACCGAGGTGAGCGCTGCCTGTTGGCCCGCCTGGTCGCGGGTGCCGATGGGACCCGCAGTGGCGTGCGCGACGCGCTGGGCATCGGCGTGGACGAACACGATTTCCAACAGACCCTGTTCGTGTCGCGGGTGCGTGCCGCACGTGCGCCGGATGGCACCGCGTACGAGCGCTTCACCGACAGCGGCCCGACCGCGTTGCTGCCGCGTGGCGACCGTCACTTCGGTGCGGTGCACGGCGTTGCCCGCGAGCAGGCCGAGGCGGTGATGGCGCTGGACGATGCGGCGTGGGTGAGCCGCCTGCAGGGTGCGATCGGCTGGCGTGCCGGCCGGTTGCTGGAGAGCGGGCCGCGCAGCGCATATCCGTTGATCCAGGTGCTGTCGCGCGCGTTGGTCGGCGAGCGTGCCGTCCTGCTTGGCAATGCCGCGCAGACCATCCATCCGCTGGGCGCACAGGGCTTCAACCTGGGCCTGCGCGATGCGCTGACCCTGGCCGAACTGGTCGCCGAGGCCGACGATGCCGGCAGCGATGCACTGCTGCGCGAACACGTGGCACGACGTCAGGAAGACCGCGAGCAGACCATCGCCTTCTCCGGCGGGCTGGCACGCCTGACCAGCAACCCGGCACCGCTGATGCGGCCGCTGCGTTCGCTCGGGTTGCTGGCGGCACAGGCCACGCCGATGCAGTCGATGCTGGTCGGTGGCGCGATGGGCTTCCGCGGCCAGGTGCCGGCGCTGTGCCGCGGAGCGGGCCTGTGAGCCGGCGTCCGCAGGACGTGGTGGTGGTCGGTGGCGGTGTGGTCGGCGCGGCCTGTGCCTTGGCCTTGGCCGATGCCGGGTTGTCGGTGACGTTGGTGGAAGGCCGCGAGCCCGCCGCCTGGCAACCGCAGCAACCGGATCTGCGCGTGTATGCGTTCGCGCCGGACAACGCCCAGCTGCTGGCCGCGCTCGGCGTGTGGCCGGCGGTGACCGCCGCGCGTGCCTGTGCCTACCGCCGCATGCGGGTCTGGGATGCGGCCGGCGGCGGCGAACTGCGCTTCGACGCCGATACGCTCGGCCGCGAACAACTGGGCTGGATCGTCGAGAACGATCTGCTGGTGGACCGCCTGTGGGCGGCGCTGCCGGGGGCCGGCGTGCAGCTGTGCTGCCCGGCGCGGGTGGAAGCACTCGAGCAGGACGCCAACGGGGTGCGCCTGCGCCTGGACGACGGCCGTCGGCTCGACGCCTCGCTCGCGGTCGCCGCCGACGGGGCCGAATCCACCCTGCGCCGTCTGGCCGGGCTGGAGGTGACCCGCCAGGATTACGGCCAGCGTGGCGTGGTTGCCTACGTGGATACCGAAAAAAACAATGAAGCCACCGCGTGGCAGCGCTTCCTGGTGACCGGCCCGCTGGCGGTCCTGCCGATCAGCGCGCAGCGCAGTTCGATCGTGTGGACGCTGCCCGAGGCCGAGGCCGGGCGCGTGCTGGCACTCGACGAGGCCGCCTTCGGCCGTGAGCTCACCCATGCCTTTGCCGGGCGGCTGGGGGCGATGACCCTGGCCTCCAAGCGCGCGGCCTTCCCGCTGCGCCGCCAGTTGGCGACCGGCTACGTCGCCGGCCGCGTGCTCGCGCTCGGTGATGCGGCGCATGTGGTGCATCCGTTGGCCGGGCAGGGTGTCAATCTCGGCCTGCGCGATGTCGCCGCGCTGCGGACGATGGTGCTGGCGGCACAGCAGCGCCGCCAGGAGTGGATGTCACCGCACCGCCTGCAGCGCTGGGCACGCGAACGCCGCAGTGAGAACACCGTCGCTGCGTACAGCTTCGATGCGATCAACACGGTGTTCTCCAATGATGAGATGCACCTGACCCTGGCGCGCGGTCGCGCGCTGGGCTGCGCCGGCAAGCTGCCGCCGCTGGTATCGATGTTCTGGAAGCGCGCGGCGGGGGGGTGAGCGGCGCGCTCAGTCGATCAGCCAGCCGGCCAGATCGGCGCGGTCCAGCGTGCCGCGCCGCTTCACGTCCAGCGCGTTGAATTCATCGGCCAGCGTCGGGTTGGCCTGCGCCTCGGCGCGGCTGATGAAGCCGTCGCCGTCGACATCCAGCGCCGCGAACGCGATGCGGTACTGTCCCACCACGCTCACCGGCTGCACCGAACGCACCGTCACCGCGGCTTCGCCGGCCGGTGCGGCCAGCGTCACCTGATGGGTCACCTCACCCTGCGAGAGCGGCTGCGCGCGCACGCTGGCCGGCACCTCGCGCAGCGGTTCGCTGACGGCTGGCGATGGGGTGTGGACCTGGGCCAGCGCGAGCGTGGGCAGCAGGGACACCAGGGACAGCAGCAGGGTGAGGCGGGATCGGCGTCGCATGGAAACTCCGTACATGACGTGGGGCGCCGGGTACCCGGCGCGTGCTTCGATCATTGTCGCGCGTTGCGCGGCCAGCCGGGCATGGCCCGGCGCTACCGGTGCTGCGCCTGGGTCAGCGCAGCGGCGAAGCCAGCACCGTGATTTCTTCGCGGTCGTGATACAGCTGCTTGGCGCGCAGGTGCAGCGGTTTGCCGGCCTGTTCCTGGAACAGCTCCAGACACAGGCGGGTTTCATCCCAGCGCTTTTTCATCGGCAGCTTGAGGTTGAAGATCGCATGCTTGCACCAGCCCTCGCGGAACCAGGTGGCCATGCGCTCGGCCACGCGGCGCGGCTGTTCGACCATGTCGCAGACCATCCAGTCCAGCGGGGTCTCCGGCTGCCAGTGGAAGCCGTCGGCGCGCAGGTGCTCCACCAGGCCGGTCTCCAGCACGTGCTCGCGCAACGGGCCGTTGTCCACGCTGATCACCTTCACGTGCTGGCGGGTCAACACCCACGTCCAGCCACCCGGTGCAGCGCCCAGATCGGCCGCGCGCATGCCCGGCTTGACCAGCAGCTCGCGCTCGTCCGGCGTCATCAGGGTGAGCAGGGCTTCATCCAGCTTCAGCGCCGAGCGCGAAGGCGCATCGGGCAGCAGCTTCAGGCGCGGGATGCCCAGCGGCCACGGCGCGCTGTCGCGGGTATCGGCCACGCACACAAACGCATGACGACCATCGACGAACACGATGTGCAGGCGCGGCAGGCCGGTGTTCGGCTTGTCGGTCAGCAGGCCGGCCTTGCGCAGCGCCGGGCGCAGTGCGTTGCCGAACGCGCGGGCCAGCCCAGCCAGCGGCTTGCCTTCGTCCGAGTCCGGATGCTCGACCCACATGTCGCCGAAGCGTTGCTGCCCCTGAAGCGCGGCAATGATCGGGGTGATGCGGTCGGCGGCATCGAGCTGCGGCAGCTCGGCCAGCACCTGCAGTTTCTGCCGGGCGAAGATCAGCGAACGCCAGGACAAGGCCTTGGACAGCGCCGCGCCCTCCTCGGTGACGAACACCACGTAGCCGTCATTGCGCTGGGTGCGCGCATAGCCGGCCACGTTGGCATACGCCGCCCGCTCGGAGAGCTCGGCGGCCAGTTCCGGTTCAAAGCCCTGGCGGCACAGACACAGCAGGCCGCTCATCGCATCGCGCCTGAAGCGCGGATATCAGTAATGGGCACCGTTGATCTCTCCGTACTGGCGCAGGACCGCGCGCGCGGCGTCGCGCTCGATGTCGCGCACGACCTCGATGCCACGTTTGTTGAGTTCGCCGATCCAGTCCGCCGGCAGCGGACCCTCGTCGAACGGGGTGAGTTCTTCCACGTCCTGTGCGCTGGCACCGATCAGCAGCCGATCGATACCGGCCCAGATGGTGGCGCCGTAGCACTGGCAGCACGGCTGGGAGGAGGTCGCCAGGGTGATCGGCGACAGCACATCGTTCAGGCGCGGGGTCTGCAGGCGCTGCTGGGCCAGCATGTAGGCCATGTTCTCGGCATGCGCCAGCGAGGTCGTATGCGGGACCACGCGGTTCACGCCGGCGGCGATCACACGATGGCCCGGCCCAAACACCACGGCGCCGAAGGGGCCACCGGTCTGCGCCTCGACATTCAGGCGCGACAGTTCGATCGCCAGCGCGACCTTGTCGGCATCCTCGGGATAGACACGGCCCAGATCGATCTGGTCGTGGATCCAGGCGGGCAGGGTGAGATGGACTTGCGCGTACAGCATCGGGACATGAACCTCTTCAAAGATGGAGCAGCGGCAGTGTATCGGGCCGCGCGTAGGGACGCCGTGCCCGCGCTGAACGCGGCCACGCGCACGCCGGCGCAGGGCTGCGCCGGTCGCAGGGGAGCTGGAGCGCAGGCCCTGCCATGGCAGGGTCGCGCAGGTCACATCAGGCGGCCAGTGCCCGGCACCGGCCACAGCCAGCTTACGCCGACCAGGTATCGCGCAGGGTCACGCTGCGGTTGAACACCGGCGTGGCTGCGGTGTGATCGCGGCGATCGGCGACGAAATAGCCGGTCCGCTCGAACTGGAACGACTGTTCCGGCGCAGCGGTGGCCGCGGCCGGTTCGACATAGCCGGTAACGGTGCGGCGCGAGTCCGGGTTGAGGTAATCGCGGTAGGTCTTGCCCTCGGACTCATCGTCCGGGTTGGCCACCGAGAACAGGCGGTCGTACAGGCGGATCTCGGCCGGTACCGCGTGCACGGCGCTGACCCAATGGATGGTGCCCTTGACCTTGCGGTTGGCGCCTTCCATGCCCGGGCGCGATTCCGGGTCCAGCCAGCCACGCAGCTCGGTGATGGTGCCCTCGGCGTCCTTGATGACCTCATCGCAGCGGATGATGCCGGCCCCGCGCAGGCGCACTTCGCCGCCCGGCACCAGGCGCTTCCAGCCCTTGGGCGGGATTTCGGCGAAGTCCTCGCGTTCGATCCACAGTTCGCGTGCGAACGGCACCTCGCGGGTCCCGAACGCCTCGTCCTTGGGGTGATTGGAGAAAGTCAGGGTTTCTTCGTGACCGTCGGGCAGGTTGGTCAGCACCAGCTTGACCGGATCCACCACGGCCATGCGGCGCGCGGCGGCACTGTCGAGGTCTTCGCGCAGCGCGCCTTCGAGCACGCTGAAATCGATCAGCGAGTTCTGCTTGCTGATGCCCACGCGCTCGGCGAACAGGCGCATCGCGGCCGGGGTATAGCCACGACGACGCAGGCCCTGCAGGGTCGGCATGCGCGGATCTTCCCAGCCATCCACCAGCTGCTCGGTGACCAGCGCCATCAGCTTGCGCTTGCTCATCACCGTGTAGTTGATGTTCAACCGCGAGAATTCGATCTGGCGCGGCTTGGCGGCTTCACGCGGCAGGCCGCGATCGACCAGCGGCTGGGTCAGCGCATCGTGGTGGGCGAAATCGACGTTGTCCACGCACCAGTCGTACAGCGGGCGGTGGTCTTCGAACTCCAGCGTGCACAGCGAATGGGTGATGCCTTCGATGGAATCGCCCAGCGCATGCGCGAAGTCGTACATCGGGTAGATCGGCCACGCAGTGCCGGTGTTCTGGTGTTCGACGTGCTTGATCCGGTACAGCGCCGGGTCGCGCAGGTTGATGTTGCCGCTGGCCATGTCGATCTTGGCGCGCAGGGTACGTGCACCATCCGGGAACTCGCCCGCGCGCATGCGGCGGAACAGATCCAGGTTTTCTTCGACGCTGCGCTCGCGGAACGGCGACGGGCGGCCCGGCTCGGTCAGGGTGCCGCGGTAGGCGCGCACTTCCTCGGCCGACAGGTCGCACACATAGGCCTTGCCATCGGTGATCAGCTTCTGCGCGGCCAGGTAATAGGCATCGAAGTAATCCGAGGCATGGCGCAGCTCGTTCCACTCAAAGCCCAGCCAGCGCACATCGTCCTGGATCGCGGCCACGTACTCCGGATCTTCCTTGGCCGGGTTGGTGTCGTCGAAGCGCAGGTTGCACACGCCGTTGAACTCACCGGCGATGCCGAAGTTCAGGCAGATCGACTTGGCGTGGCCGATATGCAGGTAGCCGTTGGGCTCGGGCGGGAAGCGCGTCTTGATCGCGGCATGCTTGCCGGCGGCCAGGTCCTCGCGGACGATCTGACGGATGAAATCCCGTTTTTCCTGGGTTTCCGGAAGGGCGTCGGTGGGGGCGGCGGTAGGCTCGGACATGATGCGCGGTCGCAGTCTAAAAGGCAGAAAGACCAACAGTTTAGCCTGTCGGGGGACGCGCCACCGCATTCGCGCTGTCGCCCCACGTTTTGCTGCGCAAACCGCGGGCCCCATCTCACCATCACCCAGACCCCCGCGCCTTCGGCGCCGCCCCCTGACTCAGGGGGCTCCCCTCCAGACGCATTCGGTAGTGCCGGCCGCTGGCCGGCTCCTCATGACCTGGCAAAGATTCGGTAGTGCGGGCCGCTGGCCGGCTCCTCATGACCTGGCAAAGATTCGGTAGTGCCGGCCGCTGGCCGGCGCTGCACAGTGCCGGCCATATCGGGAGCCGGCAAGCGGCCGGCACGACCGGATCCGCCGGCGCCTGGAAGATGACCGCCGCGGGTCGGGACGCCTTCAGCCCCCGGGCGTATGCTGGGCCCATGCCCTCCGGAGCCCACCCATGCACGTGATCTACCAGGCCGACAACCTGTTCGACGCCCATCTGGTCAAACACGCCCTGGAGGACGCCGGCATCCCCGCCTTCGTCTTCGGTGAATCGCTGCTGGGCGGCATGGGCGAGCTTCCGCTGTTCGGCGTCCTGCGCGTGTGCGTCCCCGATCTGGCCCGTCCCGAAGCGGAAGACATCGTCGCCCAACTGGACTTGGGCGCGGCCCCGGACGACCCCATATTCGACGGAGACGAAAGCGCCGGCCTGTTGCCGGCCTAGGAGAACGCCATGTTGGGTATTGGAAACGGTCTGTTGGGCATCGGCGCCTTCAAGCAGCGCCTGCCGCGCCCGGAAGAAGCGTTGCCGGGCCGCGACCAGCCCCTGCCGCTGCTGCACAACCAGCATTACGTCAACAGCCACCCGCTGAAAGACAGCTTCACCGGCCTGGCGCGCATCCGCTTCGCCATGGGCTGTTTCTGGGGCGCGGAGCGCAAATTCTGGACCATCCCCGGCGTCTACTCGACCTCGGTCGGTTACGCCGGCGGCGTCACCCCGAACCCCACCTACGAAGAAGTCTGCTCCGGCCTCACCGGGCACACCGAAATCGTCGAGGTCGTCTACGACCCCGCCATCGTCCCGCTTGAGCGCCTCCTCCAGGTCTTCTGGGAAAGTCACGAGCCCACCCAGGGCATGCGCCAGGGCAACGACACCGGCACCCAGTACCGCTCCGCGATCCACGCCACCACCCAGGCCCAGCACGACGCTGCCCTGGCCAGCCGCGACGCCTACCAGCAGCGCCTCAACGACAGCGGCTACGGTGCCATCACCACCGAGCTCGTCTTCCCCGCGCCCGCGTACTACTACGCCGAGGACTACCACCAGCAGTACCTCGCCAAGAACCCCAACGGCTACTGCGGCATCGGCGGCACCGGCGTCAGCTGCCCCATCGGCGTGGACGCCTGATAGCGGAGGAAGCCGACCAACGGTCGGCTCTACCAGATTCGTCACCTGCGTTTCGCACCATTGCTCGACGCTCCTTGCCCGTGCTCTTCCCAACGCACCCACACCGCGCCAACCCCAACGAAAGTGAGCCGTTGCCGTTGCCGTTGCCGTACGCGCCAAAAACAAAAGGCCCCGCATGAGCGGGGCCTTTTGTCGTACAGCCAGCCAACCGCCAGCGCTTACAGCCGCTCGCGGATCGTCTGCCGCAACGCCTCCAGATCCTTGGCGAACGCATCGATGCCGCTGGCCAGCTTCTCCGTCGCCATCGGGTCGGCCGCCAGATCCGCCGCAAAGCGCGCCGCATCGATCGGCGTCACCTGCACC